>JBDSDL010000241.1:0-13943 GCA_039920585.1 Nitrospiraceae bacterium
AAATATCTCATAGTTTCCTCCTGTGGATGGACACACGCCCATTCGTGTGCAAATTCTTACTACATCTATCCCAATAGAAAGACTGCATTCTGTTCAAAATTGCTCACATTTGAAAAATGCATCCGGAGGCACCGTTACGCTCGTCCGGCTCGATAGTTAACGATGCCCCACTCGCATGGCCCCTGGCCCATGTGTCTTCCCCTACGTTTAGGGTGTTGCCCAGTAGCGGTCACGTTTCAGTCTGTTATGGTAACAGTGCGGATCGAGCCACACTCTTCCTGGAGAAAGTAGAGAATTGAAGGAGGTATATGATGGCAGATACCAAGCCGTTAAAGACTTCCTCCGCGCCCGCTGATATCACGCGACGGGTGAAGGAGGGCCATGAACGAATCCTGGCATTGTTTCAGCAGTATCTAGCTTCTCGACCTGATTCACGCCAGGCGCTCGTGGAACAAATTCTTCACGAACTCGCATTTCATTTTGAGATGGAGGAAAACCTCGTATTCGAGAAGCTCCGGATGTCCGGACCAGAGGGTCGGAGGCGCACCCGGGCCACTGAGGTGGAACACGAAGAAATCAAAGCGATGATCCTTGAATTACAACAGGCCGAAGGAGACGACGATCAGGCATGGGATGAGTTTTTCGAAGATATGATGCAGTTGGTCCGGGCGCTCTTTATCTCCGAAGAACGTGACCTGTTGCCATTGGTAGACCGCTCCTTGGACGCATAACCATCTTGCCGCCCCCTGGGAACGCGCCGTTGACCGTGCTGGAACTTATGGAGATGTTGTTGTTCATGTCGGATGAGGATTTAGACAGAGCGATTCAGCGTGCTATTGCGTTCGTGCGACGGATGCCCAAAGAAGATCGATAAGCAATACACACCAACAACTAGGAACCTTCCTAGCTCCATCAACTCTCCAGGACCCGTAGAATTGGGGCGATAGATCTTTAATGCCTAACGGGGAGGTTATCATGATCACAATTCCAAAAATCGTCGGTGTCAGCTCCTGTGCTCTCGTCCTGTGTATTGGTCTGTCCCATGCCCATGCCGCGCATCCTCAGGCTGAAACAAGCCCCTCGGATGACCGAGGCTCCCAGGGCAATCAAGATTTGATAAAAGGAGACTCGACACCTAGGAAGGGCGACGAGAAGGCCGATGAAACCAACGTGAAGGAAGACACAAAGAAAGCGAAACAAGAGTTTGATAAAAGGAATGCTAAAGGGCATGAACAGCTGGGCGATAGGAGCAGGGTGCCATTGAGAAGCCTGCAAACCAATTAGAGTGATGCGCACGTTGAGGGTGGTGTTTGTCGGCCAGATGCGCAAGGAAGACCCAGTACTGCCCTACTCTCTCTCTTCTCAGAACAGGCAGAAACACTTGCCACCAGGAGGGACGACATGAACCCAATTGGGCCTCTCGACTACGTCCTTGACCTTGAAGATAGAGTGAACTGTTCCGGCATTGAGAGTGTCACTCCCGGAGAAGTATTCACAGTTCTGGTGTATCCAGAGGCCGACCCCTTTGTTAAACGAATACATGCGATGGGGATGCTCAGCCCGAATAGTCAGTGGTTCATTGTAGATGTGACTACGCCAGATGGTGAACACGATTCCTATCCCTTGAACTACCGGGAGCTGAAGCGAACAATCTTGGTCTGCAAGTCAATTTGACAAATTTCCCACCTTCCTCTGGTGAGGACCTGTTCTTGCCGTTCCTATATAAATAACGCACAGTGTCCTGCGGACGCTCAATAGACAGGGAAGGCCGGGTATGGAAATCATGCGATTTGTGCGGTGTGAGTCATTCCCGGGAGGATTGCGCATGCTTGGCTGTATCGGGGGAGGTAAGTCGCGTACCGAAGTTCGATGATCCAGAAATTTCGAGACTTTGAGAGCTCGCAATCTCACCTCTCTGGCGATAACTCTGCCGCTTCCACCGAAGAAAAGCCATCTCTAAGACGTGGAAATGGTTTTCGATGAAGCGGAGCTCATCTCATTTAGCGGCTTGTCCTCGTACAGTACGTTGCGCAAGCCCAGGGGCGTATTTCCCAAATGCCCTGATAGGCTCCTCCATTTCTTATGCTTGCTTCGCGTCAGCCATCTAGGGGGGCTGTGTGAGCCGCAGGGAGCCAGCTGTGATATTCAGCCAAGAGATCACGTACGTGAACTGTTCCCCGATTTGTGAGGGATGCGATGAAGAGAGAGGGCTACTGTCCCCCGCCCATGAAACCGTAATATTCATCGAGCTCAGGACCAGGCCTATCAGTATGAACCGCGGGCTGATGAGGTACGCTGGATGAGCGAGCCATATTATCCCTGCCAATTGTTCACTTGAGAGCGACGAGGGTGGAGATCAAGTCTTGCAGAATTCCATAAAACCAAACGTAGAAGTTGATCAAGGGCGAGGTGATTGTCTACCTGTCTTCCTGGTCAAGATGATGGAGGGACTGACTGCCAATAGCCTTTCAGATGGGTAACAGGTTTGTCATATTTGGGGCACCATACGGTTAACTCTCCATGTTCCTCCGGACTTCTAGCTTGAGCGATTTAGCCATGGTCTTAGACTGAAACCAATAGACTCCTGGTTTCGCCGGAGATTCGGTCCCATACCGGATGGCCGCCTGTGAGAAGGATGTGATGCCCCTAAAAGGCATTGATATACGGTGGAGCATGGCGGTCACACGGCGAGAGAGGAATGCAGTGGCTTCTCCTCGGCCTTTCAATGCCAACAGCTCCATCACGCTACCTCAATACGAAGGCCCGGTTCCCTTCTCGGGGCCGGGCCTTCGCGATCAGAACTCCATCAGAATTCCCATGGCGTTCACGGCTCGTTCATAGCGCGCCCGATGTGGCCGTGTTCCCATCGCGTTTTCTGGCATACCTCATTGTGCGGCATCCGCGAAAATGCCTCTACTAGGAAACACCCTACTCGTCTTCACCCCAGCCTCGTGTGACAAAGATTGTCGAAGCGCTCTCGTCAACTCCTCCATTGGACCAGCTCTAAGCGGCGGAGTCGGATGCGATGCAGAACGTGGAGTTGGTCCCCTTGACCGCCATCTCGGCCATTTCCAGCTTCTGGGCCATGCACTCCCCCTCTCAGGCGGAGTGAAGTTAACTGATCGCTTCGAAGAGCGTTCAGTGCCAATCGGTTGGTTATTATCTTGATGAGCCAGATCCCTCGTCGCGCTGCAGCGGTGGTATTACTAGGCATTTTCCTAGCGTCGTCCCTTCTCAGGACCGCGTACAGTCATCAGTATCAGGCTCACACCTTAACCGAGAGGAGAAACCTTATGTTTTCAATTTCTAAGTTCAGTGTTGTCTTATCGTGCGCTGCGCTCGCGCTCCTGGGGGCGCTAAGCGGCTGTCAGTCCACCACCGGAAAAACGGCTAGCCAAACGATGAGTGATTCCTCAATTACCACCGCCGTGCAGACGAAGTTGACGAGTGACCGTCTCTCGAATTTTCCACGCATCGATGTCGATACCGAGCGTGGTGTTGTGAATCTGAGCGGCGTGGTGGAGACAGAGGCCCACCGGGCGCGAGCGGAACG
The DNA here is from genome assembly GCA_039920585.1 of Nitrospiraceae bacterium. Classification (GTDB taxonomy): domain Bacteria; phylum Nitrospirota; class Nitrospiria; order Nitrospirales; family Nitrospiraceae; genus Palsa-1315. The sequence continues at coordinate 3,554 of JBDSDL010000241.1, forward strand.
CTTGGCGCATCAAGTGAATGGCGTCGTGCGTGTTAACAATAATTTACAGATCCAGAATCGCCTCCCCTCCGAAAAACAGACCAATCCAGCCCATGCCCAGGACACGAAGGCCGCCCAACCTGAGAGAAATAGTGGGGAGCAACAGGAAAGGGCCATGCAGACAGAAGGAGTCTCCATCATCCAGGGCGATGTAGTGCGAGTTGAAGGCAATACCTATTTTGTGAAGGGACGGGATGGAAAGGAAATCAGCCTGCATGCCGACAATACGACTATGAAGACCAGCACAATTAAGTCAGGAGATCGTGTGGAGATCAAGCTCGACCAAAATAACCATGCGCTGTCCATGCTCCCAGCCCCGTGAACCAAGGAAGTGCACCGAAGTCAAGACCCGTGAAGCGGATCAGAACTAAGCCTCTTGTATAGGATAACTCCCAGTGTTGTACGATCTGAGCGTAAGGGACACTTTGAGACACGTACATCCCATGGAGTTTTACATTAACCGACGACCATTCGGCGTTCTGAACGCCGGCATCGCGTCGTCTCATATTCAAAAGGAGGAGATACGATGAACAGCGATCATTTCAAGGGAAAATGGAATCAATTTCAAGGTGAGCTTAAGAAGAAGTGGGGTAAATTCACAAACGATGATCTGCTCCAGATCGAGGGGGACTACGAGAAGTTCAAGGGTCTAGCTCAAGAGAGATATGCCGACCAAAAGGATGAGATCAGTCGATGGGCCGATGAGTGGTACCGTTCTGCCAAAACCCAAGAGCCGCTTGGGCAGTCGGGACGTAAGTAGTCAAACATTTCACGAAGTAGGTCAATGCCGTTTCGAGGTGATGAGGTAGCCTATTAGTCAAGGGCCCGGGTATTTCCTGTAGCGAAATATCTATCCGAGGACTGCTATGAAATTCAAATTTATGTTCGCATGGTTTCCACTCATCATGCTGGGAGCTCCTGTCTATGCGCAGATTATCGATCAGAGCCTTTGCGTACAATGTCTCACAACATCTAAAGCGGAGCTAACAAAGTGCCTTGAGGCGGCCATTAGTCAAGAAGATAAGCGGTCTTGTCACGAGAAGCGGGAAACACGCGCGAAGGCCTGCGAGAACGAGTGCAAAATTGAAAGGGCGGCGGAAAGCGCGATTAGAACTCCACTAGTGGATAAGTAGACAGGCTTGTGTCTAAGGACCCCTTGTAATCTTCAATGGCTACAAGGGGTCTTTTTTGTTTTCTCGTTGGTTTCCTCGCGGGCACAGGACACTATCTGCCCTCGACGCTGCGTGATGACGCCCACCTCGATCCGGGCGGTTGTGCGGCTCCGTCATATCGACGGGTCAATCTTGGAGTCGCTGTCTCGATAAGTCGTGGGAAGATCCCTAGAGTGATCGACAGGGGGTTGGTTTTGAGTGCTATGCGCTTCGTCAAGAATTTGAAGCGCCTCGTTGAGGAGGTCTGTTGCACAGCTCAGTGTGGCGTGAATTTCATGGAGCGCCTCCCCCCATCGCCCCTCCTGGTGGAAATTTTGTAAACGCCGTTGATGTTCATGCAAGATCGCTTGCTTCGCGTCAAGCATAAGAATATCGGCAGCCGTCAAATTTGCCCCCTTGTTTATGTAGTTGAGCTCGCAGGGTAACAGACCCTGCGGCTGGCTCGCGTACCAGCAAATATGTGCTGGCTTAAATCCGACCCGTGACCAACAGGACGGCTAGGAGCGGATCTCAAACTCCTGCAGGAGGCCGCCGTCCTGTGATGAAAGTGATGATGGCAATGACGACGAATAGGACAAACAGCACATAGGCAGTATAGGTCGCGGTACCCGCCACTCCAGTGAGCCCCAGGATCCCGGCAATCAATCCTATGATCAGAAAGAGACCAGCCCAGTACAACATGATGACACCTCTTTGGTTCGGTCTTCCATTCCAGAAGTTGATTTATAACTTTCTTTGAGGGTTTCCCGCTCACTAACCTGAACGAATTATATACTGCAGCCATGGACGGTAAGACTCGGTGGTTCCCTAGTTCAGCATGTATCCGTACCGCTAACGCGAGACAAGTAGTACGGTTGACTAAAGTCTAGTTGTCCCGTTTTCCAAGGCCATAAAGTGCTCCGTTCCAAAAGATTTCATTGTGAGGACGTATAGGCATCGTCGCGGGCCACTCGTCCCATCTCACCTTGAATTGTTAACTTCCGTAATTAGGGCTGGTCATCCTAATGGGACCGATCGAGGAGATCGAGTACGGTTCATGGGGCGCTCACCAAATCTCAACATGGGCGGTCACCATGATCCTTATTCTTGACCAGACCAGGGTTATTCCTCGTATGCACGATGATGTGGCTGCCGTAGAGTAACCATGTATTGAGAAAGTTGGACATGATGATGGCGACCGCATCAGCAGAATTCGTCGGGGTATGCGGGCAAGCGGAGTGCCATCGATAGTTTACTGATCGGGGAGAGAATGAAGCGGGTGGATAGCAACTTACTAACTCAAAGGGGGGAACCATCATGGGATCATCAGACAGGTCTGAATCAGGGAGTCTAGCGGGATTTTTTGTAGGAGCGTTGGTCGGCGCGGGTATCGCGTTGCTCTTGGCACCACAAGCGGGTGCGCAGCTGCGCGGGTTTCTTCGCGACGCTGCGGCACGCGCCAAAGATGAACTCGATGAAGTCGTCGATCACGGAACCGAGGTATTGGACAGTGCCGTTGCACATGGGCAAGAATTCGTCGAGAAGGGCAAGGAATCGCTGCGTGAGACTGGCCGCCAAGCACAGGAATTTGCCGGGGCGGGAAGGAAGGTGTTCAATGACACAAAGGACGAACTGGCGTCGCAACACCGGTAGGTGCTACGCAGGGGAGCACGCAAACGCCGTTCCACCACACGAGGACTTTTATGTATCGCACTGTACTAGTGAGGATTCTCGGAGTCAGTCTCATGATCTGACGGCCTGCGAGTCCCTGACCGGAAAAACCACCGGCCAAACCATAGATGACGCCACAGTGATGGCATCAGTTCAAGGAACCAAGGGGAGATAGCGATGCAACAGACGCAGGATACAGGACGATCAGGATTTGAGACAGTAGTGGTCGGACTCCTAAGGGACATTCGTGTACTCGTGCGACAGGAGATGGTATTGGCCCAACATGAGGTAGAGTACGAAATCAGCAAGATTCTAAAATCGGTCTTATGGTTCGGGATTGCTGTGGTGATGGCGGTGATCGGATTGTTCACGATTGCCGCAACCTGTGGTCTGATCCTCTACGAATACACGGGGCTGCCCGCATGGGGCTGTGCTGCGATTGTGAGTATGGTCCTACTGGGTGCGTCGGCGGGTCTCGGAGCTGCGGGGCAGGGAATCGTAAAGTCCGTTCGTATGATGCCGGTACGATCCGTCCAAATCATGCAGGACGATATCAAGATGATGTTGAACTGGGTACGCACGCGATTTGTGTAGATGTCGACCTGGGGCGTGCAGTTCTGAGGAAATCGACAGTCCCTCTGCGCTGGGTTTCGTGGTCTTAAGCCCATGTCTAGAGCCGACGACGGCCAGCTGACGACAATAGTTGAGGCGAGGAGAGGCGAACTACACATGAGGAGGAGGTATGGCGAACCACGGAAACACGATCGATGCCAGGGCAACCTTCATCACGTTGATGCTCCGCGAAGACCATCAGAAGATCAAACAGCTATTTGATCAATTTAAAGAATCGACGAATATAAATGAGAAGCTGAACATCGTGACGGCGGCGATCACGGCCTTGGAGGTCCACGCAACACTCGAAGAGGAGCTGATTTACCCTGCCTGGAAGGAACACGTGGACGAGCAGCGTCTGACGGACGAGGCTTTCGCGGAACACCATGTCGTTCACGTGCTGATCAACGAGCTCAAGAACATTAATCCCGAGGACGAGCGCTACATTCCCCAGTTTACAGCCCTGAGCGAACACGTCACGCACCATATCGAAGAAGAGGAGGGAAAGATGTTTCGTCAAGCGGAGAAAGCGGACTTGGATTGGGACCGACTGACGAAGCACGTGATCGAGCGGCGGCAGAACTTGGAACACAAAACGCTATGGCTGCTGGGAGTGCCTGTGATTGGAAGCGCGAGGAAGACAGTCTCTGCAACCCGTGGAGTCCTGTCCCACAGGCCAGGAGGCTGAAGTGAGGAAATGAATTCGCACCTTGGTTGGCAAAAGGAGGCTCAGATGGCGCCAGAAAAAGAATACGCAATAGAACCAAACGGAAAGTCTGTCGTACAGTCGGTGGGGGACGTGGTTGAGCAAGCCGATGCATTGGTCGGGTCGATCGGTCAGACTGTAGACTCGGCGTCGCAGGTCGTACAAGAAACGTTGCGTCGAACGAAAAGGTCTGCCCGTGTCGCGATGAAGAATGTCTCGGAGGGCATCCAGAACTCTACAGATTATCTGACTGGGAAGGGAATAGGGGGTGCGGTCGAGGACGTAGAAGCTCTTATCCGTTGCTATCCGTTTCACGCTCTTTTGATCGGATTCTCGATGGGATACCTGCTCTCTCGATCCCGGAAGCGCTGAATCCCTTCATGAACGTGGCTGAGAAAGAGAGGGAGATCATGGACAAAGGTGCTGAGCGTATTGCCCAAGACATGAAAGATATCGCCCAGACTAGAGTGGCGATCGCAGAACAGTTAGGAGCCATCGAGCAACATGTCGGAACAACCATGCAACATGCAAGGACGGTGATGACTGAGCTTGCGGACCAAACGACCTCGTCCGTGCGTGAAACGATGCAGGCGACTAAGGAAGTCCTTGATCCCAGCGTTCATGTGACACGCCACCCGTGGGTATTCGTGGGCGGGGCAGTGGTCCTTGGGTATGCGGTTGGTGCCCTCTACCGTCGCGGCTGGCGAATCACTCCCGGGGTGGTCCCCTATTACCCGCTCGGCGCGAAGGGTGCGGGGGTAATGCCTGCGAGCGGCTCATCAGCGCCCGAGCGGCGGGAGTCCGGAGTATACCCTTTCTATACCCATTCCGCGGAGGAATATGAGGGAGGGGAGCGAGACCGGACCGATCGATCAACGATATGGGCCGAGGTGGAACGAGCCCTCCAAGACGAACTCGGTGTGGCTCGGAAGGGCTTCATCCGATTCGGACGCAGTCTCCTCCGTGAGATGGTCCGTCAAACTGTTCCCGTCCTCATGCAGATACTCATCGGCAACCGTCGCGAACGGGACTCTCGCTCAGCAAGCAACACCGCACATCGATAATCTGTCGGGCCAGCTCGGGCTGATGTAGCGTATTCTGATCGCATCGGCACGAGATCACTACATACTCGTCCGCGGCCACATCGAGGGCATCGTGTTGGGTGTAATGCGTCGTCTCGTGCTCTGCTCTGGTGGTGGCGGAGTTGAGATATGAGCACCCAGTTTATGGGCCACGAATGTCTTCGCTTGCTGAGATCAATATTAGGGTCCTGCCCAGTATCTTTGTCACCACACCCTGCTACGTTATGACAAGATCGGGGAGACGGAGCATTGCACTTCCACAGTTACACAACTCGGGCACGCTCAGAACCCCTTGCAGCAGGGCCTTCCACGGCAACCGTCCATCCCCTCACGGGGTTCCTCAAATGGTTGGCCCTCACGGTTGGGGTCCTGCTCCTGCTGACTGTCGCTGGTCTGTGGTTTGTCAATCGGGAATTGCCCACCTTTATTGAACGTGAACTCAACGCCCACGTGGAGGGCTACCGGTTTACAGTCGGCCAGGCGAACTTCTCTCCGATCCTGTCGCTCGAGATCCGACAGGTGACCATGATCCAGCTCGACCACCCCGATCCTCCAGTCGCAGAGATTCCCTTATGGCGTCTCAGCATTCAATGGAGCCAAATGTTTTCTGGAATGCTGGTCAGCGATTATGTGATCAGCCGTCCGATCCTCCACATCACCCTGCCGCAGGCTGAGCAGGAACTCCATGAGGACGTGCCCGTCCACGAGAAAGGATGGCGGGATGCTGTCTATGCGTTTTACCCCATCACAATCAACCAGTTTAAAATCGACGATGCCGACGTCACCTATGTGGATCAGGACCCGTCGAAGCCGCTGCATTTCACTCACCTGAACTTCCTCGCCGGGAACATTCGTAACATCCGGTCCCCGAATGACGCGTACCCGTCTGATCTCAGTCTAGACGGCACGATCTTTGGCTCGGGACAGATTCAGATGAAGGGCCATGCCAATTTCCTCGCCGAGCCACACGCCGGCATCAATGCCGATCTCGCCTTACAGCACGTCGCCCTTGAACCGCTACTTCCTGTCACCGGGCGCTACAACGTTGAGATACACGGAGGGGTACTTTCGGCGGAGGGTCATCTGGAATATACCGCCGAAGGCGAGACAGCGGCGAATTTGAAGAGGTTGTCGATCGAGCATGCTCGCGTGGATTATGTCCACACGGCCAACACGACCGTGAAAGAAACACAGGCGGCTCAGGCGGCGGTGAAGACCGCCAAGAATCTTCAGAACAAGCCCCAGACCCTGATCCGCATCGAGCACGGAGCGATCAAGGACAGCGAATTCGGCTTTGTGAACACAGCGGCCGAGTCCCCCTACCGGGTGTTTTTAAGCAATGGGGAACTCCAGCTCGAGAATCTCAGCAACCATCTCACCGAAGGCAGCAGTGCTGTCAGGCTCATGGGCCAGTTCATGGGCATTGGGAACACCGTCATCACCGGGACATTTCGGCCCGAGAAGCACACACCGGATTTCGATCTGAATATCAAGATCGACCGGACGCAGATGCGTGCGATGAACAATCTACTGCGGGCGTATGGCAACTTTGACGTAACTGCGGGCTGGTTCTCGCTGTACTCCGAACTACGCGTCAAGAATGGCCGAGTGGAGGGCTACATCAAACCGCTCTTCAAAGACATGAAGGTATATGATGCACGGCAGGACCACGAGAAAAGCCTGTTTAACCAGCTCTACGAAGGTCTGGTCGGCGGCATCGCGAAGCTACTTGAGAACAGACCGCGGAAAGAAGTCGCCACTCAAGCGGATATAGGAGGCCCGTTGGAGAATCCTCAGACCAGCACCTGGCAGACCGTCGTTAACTTGGTGAGAAATGCCTTCTTCAAGGCGATCCTTCCGGGCTTTGAAAGAGAGATCAAAACTCGGCCGTAGTCGCCAATGGCCGCATCCACCTGCTGGCGGACAAGAGAGCAGCGAAACACCGTCTCGATGATGGTGCGGGGCAGCACAGGTCAGGCCGCTCACTGCCCAGGGAGTCATACGAAGGCCGGGCAACCTGAGAAAAATAGTGGGTACGCGGAGAAAAAGGAAAGCCAGTCTAGGACACCCTCTGGCCCTTCCCTCATCTCCAGGGTTATTTTTCGTTTCCTGAACCTTTCACCCCACTGATCGTGGGGGGGGGATAGGTGTAATTGCCGCCAAAATGAATGTGCATACATCCGCGCTTGCGAACTCTTCTCCAAGCAGCCGATCTCTTTGAACATGAGACTGAAGTGGTGGAGGATATGTTAATGCAGCTGCCTGAGAACTTGCCCGCCTTGGGGAAGGCGGCCAGCCCGTAATCAGGCAATGCCTTTATTATGACTCGAGCATTTCCTAGTAGGTCCTGTTGCGGGACCGCAATAGAGTGAAGATGCTTTTTTCTCCAACTGTCTCTCACCTCACCACCAGACTTAGGACATACTATTCTGGAGACACGTATTCACCGCCTCCCGTCGAATGCGGAGTGCCAAACGCTCTTATTCCAAGAAATCAGAATATTGGAGCACAGGACTGACCCGTTGAACTAGTCAAGAGGGGATCGACATCCCGTGGCGAACGACGCCAGATCGGGAGGACGAGGTGTAACCGATTGTCAGAGGAGATCGAGTATCGTTCATGGCGCAGCTCACCAAATCTCGACATGGGCGTTCACCATGAGCCTTCGCCGGCCACCCCACAGCACTAACACCTCGGGAATCTTGGCGGTTCCGGTCGGTCGAAGGTGGGGGGGCTGGACAAGACCAGGGTTACTCCTCGTATGCAGAATGATGGAGCTGCCATAGAATGAAATTACTCTAGAACACACGACAAAACACTGTGAGAAACACAACAGAGCAGTGGAAGCATTGCGGTGTTTGACTAGAGACGAGTCTTTATTCTCCTTCACCATTTTTCATTGGAGGTCATGATGTCTTTCACACGATGGTTTTTCTATATGTCATTCGCCAGCGGTGTTGTAGCTTTGTCGTTCCAGCCGAGCGGCATTGCTCATGCCACCCCTTCTCCGATCTTGCTGGTCGCGGATCAGTCTTCAAGCAGCAGCCAGGACGGGCAACGAAATCTCCGTAGCGGAAAGACGGGCACAGCCAATGCTGAGGTCAGTGGGAAAATGCAGAAGGATAGGGACGCCCTCTCCGGGGGCGAGAACATGAATCCAAGTTCCAGGGTCGATGGGAAAGCCAGTCAGGGGCAGGGTAGCGAAGCAGCCCCGGGTTCTGCCAATTCAGGTGCCCTTGGCAGCAGTGGATCCTCGCCATCCTCTGGTAACAGCAGTATGGGCGGTGGGTCGGGAACGAGCGGCGCGGGGACCAGCGGAGGCAGTCGGTAACTTCCCTTGCTATAGCATGCGGCCATAGGGGGCAGAGTGCCCTTGTGGCTAATCAGCTAATCATAGGGGAGCCAGGGAGCATTATGGTACCTGCTGTAACGGAAACAGTCGAGACCCCTTTTGCGGTGAACTTCCCAGATGAATGAAGGAAACAGGTCAGCCATGTGGGTACATCTGATATTGACCTTCGTGTGCCTCTTCATTTCGACGGCGAGCGTTGCCCATGGGACCGATCAACACGTGCTCGGCACGGTCATGGCTATTCATGGGACACATGTCGAAGTCAAAACGCCCATGGGCGGAACGGTGGACGTGCGGGTCGACAAACAGACCCGGTTCAAGGAAAAGAACAATCCGAAGGGGGGCCAGGTACCCATGGTAGGCGATCGTGTCATCATCACGGCCACAAAGAGCGACAAACTGTTGCTTGCTACCGAAGTCTATTTTTCCTCGGCTAGACGTGCCCTGGCCCCTATACAGCCGATTTCGGTTCGGTAATACAGCGAGTTTCATATATTCATTATCATAAGGAGAAAACGCCCATGCTCATGCCCACATCCACCCAAGTTCAGGAAGCCAGCGCGTCATCGGTGACCGACATGCTTCGCAAAGACCACAAGAAAGTGAAGGGTCTCTTCGAGGAGTTCGAGCAGGCCGAAGATGCCAGAACCAAGCAACGGATCGTCGAGACGGCGTTGACGGAGCTTGAGGTGCATAGCAAATTGGAGGAAGAACTCATTTATCCGGCGATTCGAGCTGAAATCGATGACGATGATCTTATGGATGAGGCGCTCGAAGAACATCATGTTGTGCATGGTCTGCTCGTGGAACTGAAAAAGATGAAGCCCAGCGACGAACGCTACGATGCCAAGTTTACAGTACTGGCCGAAAACGTTCGGCATCACATCAAAGAAGAAGAGTCGGAAATGTTTCCGAAGACTGAAAGCTGTGAGATCGATTGGGACGCACTCTGTTCCCAAGTGGTGAAGCGGAAGGTGCAGTTAGTAGCTAAGACCAGCGCGACCTCCAAGACGAGCCAAGACAGGGCTTCCAAGAAGAAGTAATGTGGAGTGCAGGTCCTTGCGTAAAACGGGGAAGCCGAGGGATGCATCTTCTCGGCTTCCCGTCGTCGGACTAAGGAGGGGTTGTGAACCTGAAGGTCATATGGCAACTCCTCAGCGCAACATACACGAAATGGGCTGAGGATCACGCCCAAGGTTTGGGAGCCGCCTTAGCATTTTATGCGGTCTTTTCTCTGGCGCCCCTGCTCTTGATCGTGATCGCCATTGCCGGGGCAGTGTTCGGGCAAGAGGCGGCGCAGGGTCAGATTATCGGGCAGATTCGAGATCTGGTCGGCGAGGATAGTGCGAAGGCAATTCAACGCATGATCGAGGAAGCCCGAAAGCCCGCCGCCGGGATCATTGCCACGGTCCTTGCCATGGTCATGCTACTTCTTGGCGCAACGGGTGTATTTGCTCAACTTCAGGAGGCTCTGAATACGATTTGGAAAGTAAAGGAAAAGCCGGGGCAGGGTATTTGGAAAATGCTCAAAGATCGCTTCATTTCACTCCTGGCGGTTCTCGGGACGGGTTTCCTACTGTTGATCTCCTTGGTAATCAGCGCGGGGTTATCGGTGGTAGGCGCGACCCTAGGACATTTTCTCCCGGTCCCGGAATTTCTGCTGCAACTAATCAATTTCTTCGTGTCATTTGCCATCGTGACGCTCTTATTTGCAATGATTTACAAATTGCTCCCTGACATATCTATCCGCTGGAGCGATGTATGGATCGGCGCGATC
>JBDSDL010000242.1:0-6502 GCA_039920585.1 Nitrospiraceae bacterium
GTCAAGAGGTCCGTATCCCCTTGCGGTACACCGATCTTGTGTCCGGACATGGTGAACCAGGCAACATCGTGTTGTACTCTGGTGATACCCTTGTGGTGCCGTAGTTGTGGTGCCACAGATGTTTCAATGGGGTGATAGTCCAGTTTACAGGCATCCACTCAAATGTGTTCTGGTGATCTTGTTGGGGCATCGTAGACGTGTCGAGATAAGGCAGCAGTACGGATTTGCGATCGTGGCCGTGCTTGTCTGGGGAACGTTGCTCGGGGCTGGGACCTTGCAGCCAATGCTCGTTCATGCCGACACAACCTTCATCCCAGTCGCTACAGTAGCTGAACAGTATAACACCAATATTTATTTCGCTCCCCCCTCACGCCTGCCGCCGGGCACGAAGACCAACGATTTCATTTCTACTGTGGGAGGCGGTCTTCAGGTTCTTCATAGGTCACGAGAGGTCGAAGCGAACATCAACGCAGGAGCCGACCTCAACGCGTTTGCGTACAACAAAGGCTTGAATTATTTCACGACGCGGTTGGACGGCACCGTCATCCTCGATGGTTGGGTGGATCAGTGGGCCAGAGGAGCGAAATTGCGTGTGAATGAGAGATTTCGATACACGCCGGAATCTCCTGGATTTGTCACAGGGGGTGCGGGTGCAGGCGCGGACGCAGGCGCGGGCGATCCCTTTCTACGCGGCATTCAGGGGTTTCGAGCCAACACATTTTCGAACACAGTGTCAACCGATGGCTCGTATCCAGTGGCCAGGGATCTCTCTCTGCAAGGCAGGTACGCCTTCTCGACACGCAGGGTGGGGTCAATTCTAGCAGCGACCACGACCGGGGCCACCTTTTTTGATACCGATGTACACGCCTGGTCCGCAGGGCCGAAGTTTCAATTGACGCCGGCAGAGAGCATCTCTCTTTCGTATCAACAGAGCCTAATAAGCCAGACACGGACGGGAGGAGGCACGTTTACTCGTTCAACCAATACGCAGACGCTATCGGCCGGCTATAACAGGGTGAACCCGGACTGGACGCTCGGTGTTGAGGGTGGGGTGACGCTTGTTGAACCAGCCAGCCAGGTTTACCCGACGGGCCACATCAGATTTTCGACGAATCCTGAGCGCGCGACCACTGTCCTCCTCGATCTTTCGCGAATAGCAGCACCGTCGCTCTTTTTTGTGGCGGGAGCCATTATGAGCAATGTTGGACGAGCGCAGGTCATCCACCGACTGTCAGAGCGATTAGCCCTGCGTGGAACTGCCAGCTATGCGTACAATGAAAGTGTTCCTGAGAGGGTTGTTAGGTTCAATACTCTTACCCTCTCAACGGGGCTCAATTATAAGCTGACAAGGACCATGCAATTAGATCTCTTTTATGAACACAGCGACTTCAAAACTGATTCACAGTCGCTTGATTTCAAAATATTGCGCAATGTGGTGGGACTTTCGCTAACGGCGCAATGGGACTAGGTGAGTGGGGCAAGCAATGGGATTACGTGCAGAATCATCGATGAAACCACCCAGGCGGAAGTTGATAATCGAGAATCGAAGCCGACTCTTCGATATAGACTGGTCTGCACTCTGGGAATACCGCGAGCTGTTGTATGTTCTGGTGTGGCGGGACATCAAAGTCCGTTACAAGCAAACCGCCATCGGCGTGGCCTGGGTAGTGCTGCAGCCGTTGATCGCAATGCTGCTCTTTACCGCCATATTCGGATATCTGGCCAAAATGCCCTCGGATGGGGTGTGGTATCCCGTGTTTGTGTTGAGCGCGCTCCTTCCGTGGACGTATTTCGCTCAAGCAATCACTCGCGCGGGGGAAAGTGTGGTGGTCAATGGCAGGTTAGTCGGCAAGATTTATTTCCCGAGGTTATTGCTTCCTCTCGCAATGATCGTGACACCGTTGGTCGACTTTGTATTGTCCATGGTACTGTTGTTCGGCCTGCTGATTTACGCGGGCATTCCGCTCACCTGGAAAGTGAGCACATTGCCGGCATTCATTCTTCTGGCAATGCTCACGGCCTTGGGGTTAAGCCTCTTTACTTCAGCCATGAATGTCAAGTATCGGGACGTAGGTCATGCCATCCCGTTTGTCATTCAGATATGGATGTTTGCGTCGCCGATCGTGTATCCAGTCAGCCTCGTGCCAGAACAGTGGAGATGGCTCTATGGCCTCAATCCGATGGCAGGAGTCATTGAAGGCTTTCGCTGGGCGCTGCTGGGACGGACTGCTCCGGATCCAGTGGTGATGGCGGAGAGTATAGTCGTGTTATTCGTCGTGCTGATTGCCGGCACGGTGTATTTCAGGAAGATGGAACGGCAATTTGCGGATATTCTTTAAGCAACGGCCGCGCTCTCCAGCGCGTCTTCTTCTCAACCCGTTCCGACTGAAAGATCAACAGACAACCGTAGGAAGTGATCGACATGAGTGATATTGCTGTCCGAGTCGAGGCACTCTCGAAACAGTACAGGATCGGAGCTCGCGGGAAAAGTTCCGGCACGTTGCGTGATGACATCGTGTCAAATCTGAAATCCTTGTTTGGTCGTAACAGTCACGGCGCAGGGTCGAGCAATGCCGGCTCCGCGGTATCCGTCGAGCCGGCGGGCGCAACAAATACGTTCTGGGCGCTGAAGGATGTATCATTCGAAGTAAAACAGGGTGAGGTGCTGGGGATCATCGGCCGCAATGGCGCGGGAAAAAGCACGTTGCTCAAGATGCTCTCACGTATCACGCAACCGACTCGTGGCCGGATTGAAATTGATGGCCGCGTGGCGGCGCTCTTGGAGGTGGGGACAGGCTTTCACGGTGAGCTCACAGGACGTGAGAATATATACCTCAATGGAACCATACTGGGGATGAGGGGGACGGAGGTAACCCGCAAGTTCGATGAGATCGTGGCGTTTGCCGAAGTGGAACAGTTCATCGATACACCTGTCAAACATTATTCCAGCGGAATGTATTTGCGATTGGCGTTTGCTGTGGCAGCCCATTTGGAACCGGAAATCCTGATAGTCGATGAGGTACTGGCGGTCGGGGACGCCGCCTTCCAGAAGAAGTGTTTAGGCAAAATGGAAGGTGTGGCCAAGGAAGGACGCACCATCTTCTTTGTGAGTCATAACATGCCGGCCGTCACGCGGCTCTGCGAACGAGTGATCTGTTTGGATGAGGGTAAACTCTCTCGGGATGGGACCGCACACGACGTGGTCAAAGCCTATCTGCATTCAGAACTCGGCACTATGTCTATGCGCGAATGGTCGGACCCGGATAAGGCGCCCGGGGGCGAGGTCGCACGGCTAAGGGCTGTGCGAGTCCGAGCCGAGGACGGTGAGTCCACCGAGAAGATTGACATCCGAAGGAAAGTCGGACTTGAGATGGAATACGAGGTGCTCAAGTCTGGTTACAAGCTGCGGCCGGCTGTGTGTTTGTACAACGAAGAAGGGGTGCGCCTCTTTGACTCTCTTGAACACGATCCTGCCTGGCGAGGGCGCCTGCGGCCGCCGGGGCGCTACCGAAGCACGGCCTGGATTCCTGGAAATTACCTTGCCGAGGGGACCATGTTCGTTAATGTGGGCGTCGACACTCTAGATCCGGAAGTCGAGCAATTCTACGAGCGCCAGGCCGTGGCGTTTTATGTCATTGACAGTTGTGAGGGCGACTCCGCACGCGGTGACTATGCTGGACCGTTTGCCGGCGTGGTAAGACCACTCTTGAATTGGAATACCGTGTTTAACCCCGACGGCATTTAGGTCGAGCCGGTGATTTCTGAAAATGCCTCTCTCTTCCTCTCGTCCCCTTCTGGTTCGGTTCGGTTCGGTTCTGTGATCTTGACGATTCGATAATCACTCGACGACAAGCGTATGAAACCAGAAGCGCAGCCTTTAGTGACGGTGCTCACGCCAGTCTACAACGGCGAGGAATATCTGGCGGAGTGTATAGAAAGCGTACTGGCGCAGACCTATCAAAACTGGGAATATTACATTGTCAATAATTGCAGTACCGATCGAACTCTGGAAATTGCCCAGACATACGCAGACCGAGACAAACGAATCCGCATCTTTAATAACAAGGAGTTCGTCGGTTGCGATGCGAACGGGAATATCGCTTTTCGGCACATATCCTTGAACAGCCGGTACTGTAAAGTCGTGCATGCCGACGACTGGCTATTTCCTGAATGTGTCATGAAAATGATCGATCTGGCAGAAGCCCATCCGACTGTCGCCATCGTCGGCGCCTATGGGCTGCGCAATGATCATGTGTGTTGGGACGGATTACCCTATTCAAGGACCGTGATTCCCGGTCGAGAAATATGCCGTAATACTCTCCTGGGTGGGCCATATGTTTTTGGATCTCCAACGTCGATGTTGATTCGTTCTGATGAGGTAAGAAAGCGTCCCACGTTCTACAACGAGGCCAATCCGCATTGCGATATAGAGGCGTGCCTCGATATTCTCACAGATCGTGATTTCGGGTTCGTGCACCAGGTGTTGACATTCACGCGTGAACATTTCGAGGCGCAAAGCGCTTTTGGCCACCGCTTTGGCACCACCTACCTTGGAACGCTTGAACACTTGACCAAGTATGGACGGACGTATTTAAGCGCTGAGGAGTATGAACGATGTATCAGGCAGTGTTGGGAGAAGTACTACGCATTCTTGGGTAACATGAAGGTGTTCGGCAATAAAGAGAAAGGATTTTGGGAGTATCATAAGAGTGTACTAAGCAGACTGGGCTATTCGCTTAGAATGCAAAAGGTTGCGACGGCGGCATTAGGCGAAGTGCTCGATCTGGCGCTGAATCCGCTAAAAACTTCAAAAAGGATCGCTAGAAGACTATCTCATCTTCTCGGGAACACGGCCAAATAAAGCGAGAGAAGCGACTGATGCGGCAAAAGTTCTAGGGACTGCCGCACAGAGTGCGTGACGGCCATATGCCAGAACAGAGGTACTGCTCCTGACGATACGGCTCACTTAAGCAATGGAACATTCTATCCAAACAACTGGGGCCACCTCTGTTGTGAACAAATTACGAGGCACATGGATTCACCATGTGATGAACACAGTACGGAACCTAAAGCAGCGTGTGATGCGTCGATCCGAAGGCGAGGAAATTTTGTTGCAACGATATGTTCGCGTGCATGGAAAACATCTAAATTTGACGAACCCACAGAAATTTACTGAGAAGCTGTTCTGTAGAATGATTTCCTTGAATCGACGACAAAATCCTATTTTTACACAGCTTTCAGACAAGTTTACGGCGAGAGCGTATGTAGGTGGCAAGGTGGGAGAGCAACATCTAGTCAAACTCCTATGGCACGGGGAAGACCCTAGAGAGATCCCTTTTGACACGTTGCCGGCAGAGTATGTGATCAAGCCAAATCACGGTAGCGGACAAGTTATTGTGGTCAAGGGGAAAGCCGATCGCACCGACATAATCAGCAGATTGTCAGTATGGTTGGAAAGCAATTACTATTGGGCGTGTCGGGAATCTCAATACTATCACATCAAACCCAGAGTGATGATAGAGGAGTATCTAAGAAGCCAGGATGGTAGCGGGCCTCTGGACTATAGATTCTGGTGTTTCAAGGGAGTTCCAGAGGTTATACAGGTCGACAATCATGCGCATGACATAAACCCTTTTTTTGATACTGAGTGGAATCAGCTGGATCTGTATTACAGAGAAGGTGCATCTCGGCCACCTATAGCAAAGCCGAGTAACTTTGAGCAAATGATGTTAATAGCGTCGCAGTTGTCGGCGGGCTTTGATTTCGTACGCGTTGATTTATACGACATCAATGGAAAGATATATTTTGGAGAGTTCACCCTGACGCCTACGGGGGGTGAGTTAAAGTTGCGACCGGAGAGTTGGGACTTGAAGTTGGGAGAGAAATGGGAGATGCCGACAAAAGGACGAGACCATAACGCTCGTGCAACATCACAAGCCTGACGCTGTCAGAAAATGATTCTTGTTTGTGAAATCATGTTTAACAAAGGCGCCCACGTCCCGGTCAACGCTGGACTTCTGGCGACGATGCGAGCAGCTTTTCCAAAAGAAGATCTCTTTTTTTATGGGGCTGCGGCACATATTGAAGAGCTCAAGAAACATGTGGGGCAGCCATTAGCAAGTTTAATTGCTTGGAGTGAAATTATCCCCGTACCTCCAGAGATAGGCTACTCTGAACGGTTCTTCCGCGAATTAAGCGTCATTCGGCGTCTATTCAGAACACTGTCTCAAGACGCAACTTCCCGCCTGCTCTTTACGTCTGCCTTTCCCTCGACCGTGCTGGCGTTGAAAATTGCGCGATGTTTCCGCTCGAAGAACACCCCGGTGCAGATGGTTCTCCACGGACTGAGTGGAGTGGTTGGTAAGCGTTACAGGCGTCCCATTCACAGGTTTCAGGATATGAAGACGGCCCTGACGCTCCTAGGGAACAACAACATTCAATATATCGTTCTAGAGCAGCCCATACGCGACACGGTTGTAAAGAATCTCCCCTTTCTCTCAGA
>JBDSDL010000243.1:0-16007 GCA_039920585.1 Nitrospiraceae bacterium
ATATGCCGAGCTTAATCCCAGGACGGGTCTTCCGGCCTCCGGCGATGGCCTGCCGCATGAGAGCTCCCACCCCTTCGCGATCAAGGACTGCAAATGGGTCGGACTCAAGAATATTCGCCGTTCGATAAAAGTCGATGAACTTCGCCGCATCGTCACGGGAGAAACCGAACGTAGTCTGGGTAAGGTCGTTCGTTCCAAATGAAAAGAACTCCGCCTCTGTCGCAATGCGATCCGCCGTCACAGCGGCACGCGGCAGCTCGATCATGGTACCCACGAGATAGGAGAGCTTCACGTTGTATCGCTTCATCGTCTCCTGCGCCACCTCGCGGATCAAATCCTTCTGCGCCTTCATTTCCGAAACCATCCCTACCAACGGGATCATGATCTCTGGGACGATCTTCTTCCCTTCCTTCGCCAGCTCGCATGCGGCTTCCATGATGGCCCGCGCCTGCATGCGGGTAATCTCCGGCATCGTAATGCCGAGCCGGCAGCCACGTAACCCGAGCATAGGATTGAACTCGTGGAGCTCCTCGACGCGGGCCAGCAACCGGCGCTTCTCCTCAAGCCTGGCTCCGTCGCGCCCAGTTAGCTCCAACTGCGCGATCTCCACCATCAACTCTTCACGCTTCGGCAGAAATTCGTGCAGCGGCGGATCGAGCAGACGAATGGTGACCGGATAGCCCGCCATCTCGCGATAGAGTCCGATGAAATCCTGTTTTTGCAGCGGCAAGAGCTGATCGAGAAACTTTTCTCGCTCTTCTTTCGTCCGCGCCAAGATCATCTTCTGCATGATCGGGATGCGATCCTCGGCAAAGAACATATGCTCCGTCCGACAGAGGCCGATCCCTTCCGCACCGAAGCCACGCGCGATCTTCGCCTGATCCGGGACGTCCGCATTGGCGCGGACACGGAGCTTCCGCACACGGTCGGCCCATGACAGAATCAACGCAAACCGCTGGTACTTGTCAGACTTCTTCGCATCCAACTTGCCCTGGATCACTTGAATGATTTCAGATTCGACAACGGGTAGATCCCCCTCATATACATTGCCGGTCGATCCGTTGATCGAAAGATAGTCCCCCTCACGGAACACTTTGGCTCCAATGCGAACGGACTGACCGTCCAGGACTTCGACCGACTCACAACCGGCCACACAGACCTTGCCCATTTGCCGAGCGACCACCGCTGCGTGAGAGGTCATCCCTCCCCTCGCCGTTAAAAATCCTGCTGCAGCATTCATTCCATGAATATCGTCCGGACTAGTTTCCTGTCTGACCAACACCACGAGGGTACCAGCCGCCTTCATCGTGACGGCCCGATCGGGAGTGAGGGCGATCTTCCCCGCTGCCGCGCCGGGACCGGCTGGGAGGCCCTTACCCAGCGGATTAGACTTTGCCTCTTCTTTCATATCGAAAATCGGATAGAGATATTGCGACAATTGCTCCGGCCCAATCCGTTGCACGGCTTCCCGATTCGAGATCAAGCCTTCCCTGACCATGTCGACTGCGATCTTTACGGCGGCAATACCAGTCCGTTTACCAACCCGGGTTTGCAACATGTAGAGCTTGCCCTCTTGGATCGTAAATTCCAAGTCGAGCATATCCCGGTAATGTTTTTCGAGCTTCTTGTACGTGTGTTCTAGTTCCTTGTAGGCCTCCGGCACATTCTTCGCGAGCGCACTCACCGGAAGCGGAGTCCTGATGCCGGCCACCACGTCCTCGCCTTGAGCATTCATCAAACACTCGCCGAAAAAGTTCTTATCGCCGGTGGCCGGATTGCGCGTGAACGCCACTCCGGTGCCGCTCGTTTCCCCCATATTCCCGAATACCATCGCCACCACGTTGATGGCCGTGCCCCACGAGTCCGGAATCCCATAGAGACGCCGATAGGTGACGGCACGCGCCCCGAACCAGGAGGAAAAGACGGCATTGACGGCCAAGCGAAGCTGTTCGAGTGGCTCATCGGGAAAGTCTTTCTTCGTTTCTTCCTTGATAAGCGTCTTGAAGCTGGAAACCAATTCACGGAGATGCCGCGCATCGAGATGGGTTTCGTGCGTCACGCCCACCTCGGTCTTCTTGTGCTTAAGGATCGCTTCAAAATGTTCTCGCGGCACCCCCATAACAATGCTGCCGTACATGGACACAAAGCGCCGATAGCTATCCTGGGCAAACCGATCGTTGCGTGTTTTCGCGGCCAGTCCCTCAACCGTCTTGGTCGTCAGACCGACATTCAGCACCGTGTCCATCATGCCAGGCATTGAAGCCCTGGCGCCGGATCGAACTGAAACCAGCAGCGGCCGCTCAGGATCGCCGAACCCCATACCCATCGACCGCTCGACCCGCTTGAGCGATTTCAATGCGGCGTCCCACATGCCGGGAGGATACTCTTTCCCGTTCTTGTAATATTCGACGCAGGCCTCGGTGGAAATCGTGAAGCCGGGTGGAACAGAGATGCCGAGATTCGTCATTTCGGCAAGTCCGGCGCCCTTCCCGCCAAGAAGCTCTTTCATGTTGGAAGTCCCTTCGGCCAAGCCGTCACCGAAGTAGTACACGTATTTCTTTGCCACGCTGCCTTCTCCTTCGCGTTGACTTCAGTTCAATTCAATGGACGAGTGACGCCCCGGGACCGGCGGCGGATTCGAGACGCAGCCGATACCAACCAACCAGATACCATTTTGCCACCAACCCGAACGCAATGACTGCCACGACAGCCAACACCAATATGAGCAACCGATAGTCGGCATGCCCTGCCCGATCTATATAATACTGCCCGTCCAGCCCTTGTCGAAACTTGGTCTCCCGTTGCAGCTGATGCGTCTTGCCGGATGGATCGGACAGATGGATCCATTCCGAGCAGAGAGGCACGGGGTCCGCCGCTCCCGTGACGGACTGCCAGCCGAGACGGAGACAAATATCCTGTTTGGAGTTGAACAAATCGGGGGCCGCTGCCAGTTCATCGAGGTTAATCCCACTGGCCCATAACCCAACCAACACGATCGCGTTGCAGAGAATAATCATCGCGAGAGACACGCCGATGGTGAACCGACGGACTCTCTTCGCCCGACGCTGATCGTCCGATGATGGTTGGGAAGGAGACGCTGTACTCATGGACTGCTCCATACCGTACTGCCCCTATGTTGTTCCCTCGCCGATCTCTCCCTAGGAATGGCACCCGTGCTGGTCTCATTGCGGCCGTCGAGCGAGGCCCGTCCTCGGGTGCGCGCTCCAGGAGCAGGAGGCCAGCATGGGTGTCATTCCACGCTCTATCCTCCTTGTACCACAATCTGCGAAAAGTCCGCGAATGAGTTGAAGAAGTCGTCCACTTCCTGGAGCAGCGACAACCGGTTGCTCCGGACGTCCGGATCCTCCGCATTCACCATGACCGCTGTGAAGAACGCATCGATGGCAGGCTTCAAACGCACCAGTGAGTCCAGGGCCTGGCCATACTCCCCACGGATCATCGCAGACATCATCTTCTCCCGTTCTCCCGCAATGGCCTGGTACAGCGACAACTCCGTGGGGTGTTCGAACCGCGCCTCGTCTACCGGCTTACGATCCCACTGCTCTTTCTCGACAAGCCGATGCGCACGCTTGAAGCCGACGATCAACGGATCGAACTCGGGCTTCGTGGTCACAGATTCAAGCGCCTTCATCTTCAGAAGAAGATCCACAAGATCCAGCGCCTTATTGTGAGCCTGCTTGAGCACTGCTTCAATGACATCGTCGCGCAAGGCATGGACGATCCTGCCATAGTGTCGAACCCGCTCAAAAATGAATTCCGTTATCCGTCGCCGCCCCTCCTGCCCCAAATCTTGCCCACCCTTGAAGCCGTCGGCGATGACAAGCTCTCTCGCGGTATCAATATAGCTCCCCACATCGACGCGCAGATTTCCCTCAAGAATAATCCGGACGATGCACGTGGCATTCCTGCGCAAAGCAAAGGGGTCTTCTGATCCGGTTGGCACGAGACCCACGTGGAAGAAGGCCGCCACCGAATCCAGCCGGTCAGCCAACGACAGCACCTGACCAGCGATGGTCCGTGGCAATTCACCTTCGATTGATCGCGGCAGATACTGCTCTCTGATGGCCTGACTGACCACCTCAGACTCACCGTCATATTTCGCGTACTCCCCCCCCATGATGCCCTGCAGTTCCGGAAACTCTCCAACCACACCAGTTAGCAGGTCTGCCTTGCAGAGATCCGCAGCCCGCTCGCAAGCCTGTTTCAATTCGTCGTCCTGAGGTCGCACACTCGCCGCAATAAAGCCGGCCAGCCTCCTGACCCGTTGCTGCTTCTTCTCCATAGTCCCAAGTTTCTGGTGGAACGTGACACCGGCAAGTTTCGCCACACGTTTCCCGAGCTTGACCTTCCGGTCTTCGTCGAAGAAAAATTTCGCATCGGCCAGACGCGCCGCCAAAACCCGCTCGTTGCCTTCACGAATCAATCCCATATCTTTGGCTCGATTGTTCGCCACCGCAATGAAATGAGGAACGAGCTTTCCGGTCTCTTTGTGCATCAAGGAGAAGAATCCCTGATGTTCTTTCATGGAAGTAATCAAAATCTCTTCCGGCACCTCCAGATAAGCAGGTTTGAAAGATCCGATAATGGCATTGGGGCATTCGGTCGTATTGACCGCCTGTTCCAACAGGTCTCTATCCACATTCAACGTGAAGCCGGTTTCTTTACACAATGCGGCGATCTGTTCTTCGATCATATGACGGCGGCGCTCAGAGGCGGGAATAACCCCCTGACGTTCAAGCCCCTTCAGATAGGACTCGGCGTCTCGAACCACAATCCCTTTCGCGCTCCCTAACACGCGATGTCCTTCCGTCCGGTTACCGGCAATAATCCCTGCGGCTTCGATCGGAAGCGTGGCCCCTCCATATAGCGCTACCAGCCACCGCACCGGTCGAGCGAACCGCACACCGGTGCTATTCCACTTCATCGCTTTTGGAAACGCGAGTTTCGCGATCAATTGCGGGAGGAGTTCTTTCAGGACCACATTGGCGGCCCGCCCCTGCTCCTGCTTCACCGCGAAGAGA
Source organism: Nitrospiraceae bacterium (assembly GCA_039920585.1). Taxonomy (GTDB): domain Bacteria; phylum Nitrospirota; class Nitrospiria; order Nitrospirales; family Nitrospiraceae; genus Palsa-1315. Next base: position 5,043 of record JBDSDL010000243.1, read on the forward strand.
TACTCCCCCTTCGGAGTCCGGCGAATCTGCAGGTCTTGGACAGCGACTCCTTGCCCTGCGGCAAATCCCGTCGCTGCTCTGGTCGGCTGGCCTGCAGGGTCGAACGCCACCGCCTTGGAAGGTCCCATCGCTTCCTTGACCATAGAGGTTTGCTGCGTCGCAAGGCCCTCAACCACCAGGGTCAACCGCCGTGGAGTTCCCAGCGTACGGGCAGATTGAAACGCGAGACGTTGATCGTTGAACAGCTGTTCAGCTGAATCTTTGAGGACAGCCAGGGCAGGCGCGATGAACTGGTAGGGAAGTTCCTCGACGCCGATCTCGAGCAACAACTCGGCAGCAGCCACTGAGGAGGGACGACTCCCCTTCTTCGCAGGAGAAACAAGACGACGAGGGTTCTGAGTCTTTGTCATGGAGCATTCCGCGATTCTATGAGCGGCGGGCCAGAGCCTTGGAACGAATGCGTGATGTTTTCGATCCGTCACGCTCCGTCCTGCGATTGAGCAACGGATGCCCCATCGCCGCCCGCTCCTCGATGTAGCGCTCGGCACATTGACGGGCAAGGGCACGGACCCTTGCGATGTATCCCGTGCGCTCTGCCACGCTGATCGCCCCGCGGGCATCGAGCAGATTGAAGAGGTGCGACGATTTGATGCAGAATTCGTAGGCCGGGAGCGTCAACCGCTTCTCGCGATTTGCCAGCAGCCGCTTGCATTCCCCTTCGAACGATTGAAACGTGGCCATGAGCATCGCTACATCGCCTTCTTCGAAATTGTACGTGGAGAATTGAACTTCCGTTTCGTGATGGATATCGCCATACGTGACGGTTTCGTTCCAGGCGAGGTCGAAGACGTTGTTGACTTGCTGAAGATACATGGCGATACGTTCAGTTCCATAGGTGATTTCGACAGTAATGGGATTCAGCTCGATCCCGCCGATTTCCTGGAAGTAGGTGAACTGGGTGATCTCCATCCCATCGAGGCGCACCTCCCAACCCAGCCCCCAGGCGCCTAGTGTAGGGGACTCCCAGTCGTCTTGAATGAACCGGATGTCGTGCTGTTTCGGATTAATCCCCAATTGAGCCAAGCTCTCCAAATACAACGCTTGAATATTGTCCGGCGCCGGCTTCAGCACAACCTGATACTGATAGTAGTGCTGCATGCGATTCGGATTCTCGCCGTATCGTCCATCCGTGGGACGCCGGCATGGCTGGGGATAGGCGGCCCGCCAGGGCTCAGGGCCAAGGGACTTGAGGAACGTGGCTGGATGAAAGGTACCCGCCCCCATTTCCAGATCATAGGGCTGATGGATGACGCAGCCCTGCTCGGCCCAGTATCGATGCAACGTGAGAATGAGATCCTGGAAGGTCACGAACAGTCCAGTCGTTGTGATGGAGGCCTGAACGCTTGCGCTAGACGCGTTGAAATGAGCAGAGAAGCTAACAGGAACCTGCAGAGCCTGTCAAGGTACAACCCCTCTAGGATCAACAAGTTGCAACACATTGTCTCTATAAAATTGATGGAAATCGTGGATTGGAGATCTTGAATTATTCCACTCATTTTTTTCAGATCGACACTTGACGGGAGCAGCGCAGTACTCTATTGCTACATATCTTGACTAACTCACTTGTGATTAGGTCTGCCCTTCTATGAAGCTTTCAAAAAAAAGCGAGTACGGACTCCGCGCATTGCTTGAACTCACTCTTGCGCATGGCAGGCTGACGCTGCAGCGCCACCAGATTGCAACGCGCCAACATATCCCGATCGAATTTCTTGAGCAGATCCTCCTGGCGTTGAAACGAGCCGGCCTCCTCTCAAGTCGTCGCGGGGTGAAGGGCGGCTATATGCTGATCAAGTCGCCCGACGAGATCACCTTGGGCCAAGTGATCCGCATCCTAGATGGGCCGCTCGCGCCTATTTCCTGTGTGAGCAAAACCGCCTATCAAAAGTGTAGCGACTGTCCCTATGCCACGAAGCCGTACTGTCCGTTGCAAGATGCGATGGGCGAAGTTCGCAATGCCATCGCCGATATTTTGGATCATTACACGCTGAGCCAGTTTGCCATGGCAAAGCCAGCAAAGCGTGCGAGTTGATCTTGCTGTCATCGTCCGATCGGAGAAAAGCCATCATGTTTATCTCAATCCTGTTTTCTGTCTTGCTAGCGTGGGTGGCATGCTCCAGTTCCGTCATGGCTGGAGAGACCAAGGAGTTGATGCTGGCGGTCTATAGCGTGCCAAAGGAGGCCTACGAACGCACGATCATTCCTGCGTTCCAACGGAGCTGGAAACAACGGACAGGACAAGACGTTCGTATCCGAAGCTCGTACGGAGCATCTGGCGCCCAGGCTAGGGCGATCATCGGAGGGTTCGATGCCGACGTGGCAGCGCTCTCGCTGGAGGGCGATCTCGACCAGATCGCCAAAGCAGGATTGATTTCCCATGACTGGCGGTCAGGGCCGCACAAAGGGATGATCTCCGCCTCAGTCGTCGCACTCGGAGTGCGGAAGGGAAACCCGAAGGGGATCAAGGTCTGGGAGGATCTCGCCAGGCCCGGCGTAGAAGTCCTCTATCCAAATCCCAAGACATCGGGCGGAGCGATGTGGGATGTGGTCGCGATCTATGGAGCCGGGCTGAAACTTGCCGAGCAGCAGGCAGGAGCCGGAAAGAGACCGAGTGCCGAATCGGCAGAAGCCGTTGCCTCGGAATTGTTGAAGCGCATCCAGAAGAACGTGAAGGTGATGGACAAGAGCGGGCGCGAATCTGTCACGACTTTCGAGCGCGGGGTGGGAGACGTGATCGTCACCTACGAAAACGAGCTGATCCCGCGCATTAAAATCGACCGTCCTTATGAAATCATTGTTCCCAATGAAACAGTCTGGATCGAGAATCCTGTCGCCCTCATCGACCGACACGTCGACCGACACCACGTACGCGATGTAGCCGAGGCATTTGTCTCCTTCCTCCACAGTGAAGAAGCTCAGGCCGCCTTTGCCGAACTGGGATTCCGACCGATCGATCAAGCCACTGCACAGACACCGGCTCGTACATCGCTTCCCCTCCCAAGCCAGCTCTTTACCATTGCCGATCTGGGCGGATGGGAGAAAATCAGCGCCACGCTGTTTGGGCCTCGCGGAGCCTGGACAACCATCATCGAAGATCTCGCACGCGGAAAATAAACGGCGGACAGACTATGACGGCCCACACATTACTTCAGATTGCTCTCAGATCCGCTGCGGTCGGGTACGTATCCCTGCTCATCCTGTTCCCACTCGCTGCGATCGCCCACCAGTCCTTTATCGGAGGGATCGACCACTTCATTGAAGACATCAGCACCCCACAAGCATCCTCCGCCCTGGTCTTGACGCTGGAAGCCGCCTTCCTCACGACGGTCATCAACGCCATCTTTGGAACGCTCTCTGCGATTGTACTGGTGCGCTACGAATTCCCAGGCAGATGGTTTCTCAATGCCCTGGTCGATCTGCCCTTCGCGATTCCCACCCTGGTGACTGGATTGATGATTGCCGCCATTTATGGGCCGACCACCATTCTCGGAATGTGGCTTCAAGAAGGGAATATCACCCTCTTGTACGCCAAGCCGGGCATCGTCCTGGCCATGCTGTTTGTGACCATGCCCTTCACCATCCGTTCGTTGCAGCCGGTGCTGATGGAACTGGAGCGCGAGCAGGAGGAAGCGGCCTTCTCCTTGGGAGCGAGTTCTTGGACGACCTTTTGGAAGGTTACGGTGCCATCCGTGCTGCCGGGGCTCTTGACCGGTGTGTTTCTGACCTTTGTCCGGGCGCTGGGTGAGTTCGGGTCCATCGTCATCGTCGCAGGCAACATCCCGATGAAGACCCAGGTGGCTTCGGTGTATGTGTATGGAGAAATCGAAAGTTACAACCCCCAGGGCGCCACATCGGTCTCGGTCTTCATTCTGCTGATTTCGTTTCTGGTGCTGGTCTTGTTGGAGCGTCTAACCAGACCACCCGGCGAACGGATGCCACGCTGGTTCCGATGGTCGAAACGGCCCCTCCCCATGATTCATCCATCGGAGATCGGATAATCTTCCATGATACGGCGCCTGTTCATCGGTTCAGTGTGGTTCTATTTCGCACTGCTCCTGATCGGTCCGATTCTGTATCTCGCGGTACAGAGTTTCGACGAGGGGATCGCGGCCTTCTGGCGTGAGGTGACGAAGCCGGAAGCCTTGCACGGGTTCATGCTCACACTTGAAATTACGGTGATCGTACTGGTCATGAACTTGGTATTCGGCACGATCACCGCTCTGGTTCTTGTGCGTCAACACTTTGCCGGACGAACGGTTCTGAGCGGATTGATCGACTTGCCCTTTTCGGTGTCTCCGGTCATCGCAGGGTTCATGCTGATTCTGCTGTTCGGCCCCGAAACCATTCTGGGCACCTTCTTCGGCACACTGGGGGTCAAAGTACTGTTTGCCATGCCCGCCATGGTGCTGGCAACGTTGTTCGCCACCTTTCCGTTCGTCGTCCGGGAGCTGACTCCCCTGTTGCAGACGATCGGGACGGATACCGAGGAGGCGGCAAGAACGTTGGGGGCAAACGAGTGGCAAGTGTTTCTCAAGGTGACGCTCCCCATGCTCCGATGGGGATTTGTATATGGGGCGACGTTGACGGTGGCCAGGGCCATCGGTGAATTCGGTGCGGTGCTCGTCGTGTCCGGGAATATCCTGATGCTAACGCAGACCGCGACCCTGCACATCTATCAGAGTTATGTGGACTTCAATTATGTGGGCGCCAATGCCGTCGCCTTGACCCTGTTGGCCGTCTCCTTTGCCATTCTGACCGTGCTTGAACTCGCAAAAGCCAAATCTGCTGCAACTGTGACATCGGCCAACTAGAAGGGTACTGTCGTGAAGATCGAGGTGCGAGGACTCACAAAGAAATTTGGTTCGGTCCAGGCCGTGTCAGGTGTGTCCTTCACGGTTAAGGAAGGGGAACTCCTCGGCCTTCTCGGACCAAGCGGCAGCGGGAAGACGACTGTGCTGAGGTTGATCGCGGGGCTGGAAACGCCTACCGGCGGAGACATCTATATCGACGGGAAACGGGTCAACGATCTATCCGTTCAGGACAGGAATATCGGATTCGTCTTTCAGCACTATGCACTGTTCAAGCACCTGACCGTCTTCGAAAACATCGCGTTCGGTCTCAAAATCAAGAAATGGAAACCAGCTGAAATCAAGCCGCGCGTGGCTGAATTACTCAACTTGATGAGTCTGGACGCACTGGAACATCGATATCCTCACCAGCTTTCCGGAGGGCAACGCCAGCGGGTTGCGATTGCCAGATCCCTGGCTCCCCGTCCGAGTGTGCTGCTACTCGATGAGCCGTTCGGCGCCGTGGATGCGAAGGTGCGGCAGGAACTGCGTGAGTGGTTGATCCGGCTTCACGATCGTCTCAACGTCACCAGTCTCTTCGTCACACACGACCAAGAAGAGGCGATGGAAGTCTCCGGACGGATTATTGTCTTCTCGAAAGGCAAGCTTGAACAAATCGGATCTCCTGCCGAGGTGTATGAAGAGCCTGCAACCGAATTTGTGGCACGGTTTATCGGAGCCATGAATATTCTCGAAGGCCAGGTTCTGAACGGGATAGTGAAGATTGGATCGCTTGAGTTTCCCGCCCCCAATATCTCAGACCATGTCCATCTACAAGTAGGCTTTCGCCCATACTACGTGAAGGTTGCTGAAGATCCCCGCCGATACCGTCAGCCGGCCACGCTACGGCACATTTATTTTCTCGGCGTGGCCTATCGGCTCGAGATCGAAACAGGAGAAGGGTTGATTCTCCGATCCCGTATGAACAAAGAAGAGTTCCGCCAATACCGGCTCGAAGTGGGCCAGCCTGTATCTTTCGCCGTGACGCATTTTCGCTTTCTTCCGCAAGAAGGGATATCTTTCCCTTCCTCAACATCTTCCCAACTGTTCGACGCCGGTCCCCTCACCCCATGACCTGCGACCGAGCATCAATCGCACACAATGGCGCAAAGCCCCAACTCTGCCCCACTAACTAATCGTACCTTCATCGACCTCTCCCCTACCGCCTCGTTCCTCCCCCTGTGGACCCCGTACGCCCACTTCCGGTACTCAGCTTAATCATTCCAAGTTCCGTAGTCTGAACCATCTCTATTCGCGGTACGTCCACGATCCGACTCTCATGCCCACTCGTACGTATTCATAGCTGAATGAGCAGGGAGCAGGATGGGGCGATGCCCTTCTGGCGGACACGATCTGTATGGTCTCTCCTTCAGGTCCTGCAACGCTAGCACTCTTAAGTATCGACACCATTATTTAATTATCGTTATAAATCAATGAGTTTTCACGAGAACACTTGGCACACGCTTTGCTCTCTGCTCAATCACGTTCATGGTCTTATCTACGCACCACACACAAAGTAGACCAAACCTAAATCAACGCAACCATCCCAGTTTCTATGGACTAGTACATGAGCGATTTGATAAAGCAACAGTACTCCTCACCGAAGTCTAGCGCCACAAAGACCGCTCGTTTGCCACTATGCACCGCCCTCCTTACGGGCCTTTTGCTTTCAATCATGCCCTTATTGACCGGATGCGGCGGCGGAGAGACCAGTGGCGTCGACCCATCGACGCCATCGGCAAGAGCCATCGCGTCTCTCGCATGGAGCCCGGTTTCAGACCCCTCAGTCTCTGCCTATTTCGTCCATTACGGTCGGCAACCATCTCCTGGCCCTGGCATATGCGCATATGAAAATTCCATATCCGTCAACTCCCCATCGGTCACGGTCACAGACCTGGATCCTAATACCACCTACTACTTTGCAGTCAGCGCCTATAACGGTCTTGAAAGCGCCTGCTCCGATGAAGTATCGACCGTCACGCCTCCAAATTCCGTCCAGATCGATCCTCGAGACCCCTCCCCTGCCCCCGAGATGCCGATCGGAACCCGCGGCGACGTCTTATCGGACGCGCCTATTGATCAGCGACCCCAATGACGTAACCGAACTGTGTTACGGCCGATCCATCTGCACGGATCCTTTCAACCCTTGAGTTCTACCTCCATGTGCAACACCGTAGCCGATTAGGGGCTGAGATGTTGCATTGGGAGGTAGTACCTAATCTCCCCCCTTTGTTTTCCAGAGACTAACCGACTCACATTGACCGTGGTCGAGCCCTTTCCTATACTGACAGAAGCTCATATGGAGATACGCTGATGAAAGTCGTCATGGGTCTGCTCATTGTCATAGCCCTGGTGGTCGGAGTCATCCTGGCGCTTCCCTTCCTGATTGACCTCAACAAGTATCAGGATCAATACAAGCCGCTCATCGAAAGCGCGCTCAATCGCAAAGTTCAACTGCAAGACATCCGATTGACGATCTGGCCACGGATCGGCGCCAGTGTGGCAGGGGTTTCCGTGCTGGACGTCCCGGCATTCGGCTCAAGCCCCTTTATGTCTCTCACATCGCTGGATGTCGGAATCAAGTTCATGCCCTTACTCAGCGGCAAGGTAGAAGTCGAAGACATCACGCTCCGTAACCCTGTTATCACGGTCATCAAGAACAAGAACGGCGTCTTGAACGTCTCAACCATCGGTCGTACGGGCGTTGAGCTACCTAAAACTCCATCTCGGGCGCCCATACCATCGACCGAAGGTCCGCTCAAAATCCTGGCACTGCTGGCTGTAGACCGCGTCTTCATCGCAGGCGGGAAACTCACCTATCGGGATCTGTCAGCTGCCAAACAGACCGAGTATAGCTTGCAGGATATAGAGCTTCTCCTCCAATCAGTTCGGCTTGGTCAATCCCCGATCCTCCATCTTGGAATGCTCGTCCAACCATTGAACATGCCGGTGAGGCTCGATGGTACCTTCGGCCCTTTGAAAGAGTCCACAGACATCGATTCGATCAATCTCCAACTCGCGTTGGGAAAAACCGATTTCACCATCACCGGGAAAACAGCCGGGCAAAATACCAGCCTGCATATCAGTGCACCGCTCATCAATACGGCCAATCTCCCGGTTACCCTACCATTCCAGAAACCCGTTGATGTAAAAAATATCCAGATCGCAGCTGAAGTACAAGGCCAGGACGTACTGTTACAGAACCTCTCCTTTCAGCTCTTCGATGGACAGCTGGCGGCAGAGGGACGGATCACATCCGACTCTGAAACCCCACCCTTCACTGGCAAGATGACGATCCAAGGGATGCAACTCGCTCCGGCGCTCAACGCCCTAGCAAGCACGCCCGTGTCGATCAGCGGAACAGCAGGAGCCAACCTCAGCGTGCAAGGCCGTGGATGGTCCATGCCGGACCTCACGAGATCCTTGGAAGGTATGGGGCATGTGGCAGTGAAAGATGGCAAGATCGAAGGAGTGAATCTGCTACAGGAGGCTATCTCCATTCTCAAAGTTACCGGCATCTCGCTCGATAACGCCAAGGCAACGGTTTTTTCTACAATCGAAACAGATCTTGCCATTAAGCAAGGGACCGTCCACGTCCAACGGCTCGTGATGGATAGCCACGACTTTCAAGCCACAGGAGGCGGCACTATCGGATTCGATCAGACGCTGAACCTCACCGTGAACCTGAGCCTGTCGCAGGACTTAAGTCAGCAGATCGCACGTTCAACACCTGCTGCCAAACTCGCGATGAAGGAAGGCCGCTTGAGTCTTCCCTTGATGATTACCGGAACAACGCAAGCGACTTCGTATGGATTAAATGTGAAGAGCCTCACCGGAAGAGCTCAGGAACAGGCCCAGAAGAAAGTTGAGGAAGCGGTTGGTGGGATGCTGAAAGGAACGACAAAACCAGAAGACTTAAAGCAACAGGGCCGAGACCTGCTCAAAGAATTGTTGGGGCGTTAAGACTGGAATTAGGTTTTGTCGATGGGCTCAACAGCAAGTTCTGGATTCTTCAACGACGTGCTTATAGCCTGCGAGGTGAGGAATATCTGCGCTTGGAAATCTTCTCGCGCATGCCCCCGGAAGCCTAGAAAGACTGAAACTCTCTCCACTGGTCTGGGGAGAGAGACTCCGGAGTTGTACCACTCACTGACATTCTTCAGGCCGCGCGATAATAACGGACCTCCGCTGAGAGCTACTGCATCAACTAGGCAATACCAGACGGCAACACCACTTGGCGGGTTCCCTTGTGACAAACCAAACACAGGGTCTACCAACGCCCACTTCCAAGCTCCAGCTGCTGTGCCGAGTATCTCCAGCCAAGTTGTAATAAAGAATGCGGCGAGGTACACCAACGGCGAGCGACCTTTAAACAGACAGATCAAAAACACAGAGAATAGCACCGCCCCCCCTACATCACCCTGTTCTGGAAACCCGCTGATCCCCCAAATCGACCATGCGCCGCACACCACAATCACGGTTGTGGCAATTACTCTGGCATATTGAATAAACAGCCCGGAACGGGCCAACGCAATAGAAGTCAAATACACCATTCCGTGACCGAGCGGCACATAGGCCGGTACATTGTCGAAGCGATAGGTGTAGCCACCCATACAAACAGACGCCACATATTCACCGATTGTCGTAAACGCGACAGCCACGGCAACCTGCAATCGCACTGCTCTAGTTTCACCACGCAAGAACCCAATCAGGCATACCAAAGCAATAAACCCTAGGGCATATTGTTTCCACACGCTCCCGCTTACTTCAAACGCCATACAGATCGCGACAGAGGCAAACGTGACCGCCGCGATGATGTAATCCCGTTTTCTATGCGCAGAGGCGGCATCAATCTCTGGGAAATGGCGTAGCAGACTCGACCTCATTGAATTTCAACCCCTCATGAATCTGCTACGTACGCTCAATGGTTCGACCACTCGGAAACGCGACAGGAAGTGCCCAAATCTAACCTGTAGCCGGTCTCGCGTCAACATAACTGAGGTCAGTCGAAACTACGAGTCACTCGACTACAGTAGCCTTACGCGCGCAAGGATACCTCTTCACGATCAGACGATCAAGAACGAGCCACATGTCTCACAGAAGATACTGGATTGTTGGCAAATAAGAGGTTGGCGTGAGAACTGCCGTTGCATGCAGCCTCCCGCCAAGGATGACGAAGTAGGGCACAATTTGAGAAGAGAACTGCGTGGATCAGTCTTTCTCTTTCTTCTCCTCTTTCAACACCATCTTTCCCTGCGCCAGGCTGGCAGTGAGGTCATGCTCAGGGACTTTCTTGTGCACCAGGTTCTGATGGCAATCGATGCAGGTTGCGCCCTCTGTTTCCATCTTCTTGTGCGCAGCCTTCGCCGATGCACCAGGGGGCTTGGTATTCTTGTGGCAAGCCCGGCAGGTCATGCTGTCCCAGCCCTTCAATTTCATGCGTGCCCTATAGGCTGCCTCCGGCCGTCGCTCGTTGAACTTTTCAATCGTAGAGTAGTCGACGGTGAACTCATCGATCAAGAACGGCACTCCATCCACCACGTGGGTCCACACGGCCAGAGGAAAGTTTGCCAAGCCTTGGGGGACATGGCAGTCCTTGCACCCAGGATCGGAACCGAGCGCTCCCCAGTGCGAAGATTTTTTCAGCTCCTCATAAGGATAGGTCTCAGAATGGCAACTCACGCAGAACTCGGTCCTAGATATGGCGGCTTCACCGCCGAATACCACCACGATTGATCCGACCGTAAGAACTGCGCCGAGAATTAATGCACCACCTGACACGCGTAGATAGTTACTCAACCCCCCTGCCATTACTCCTCCTTGCCTATCTCAGCCGGTTTGGCATCCTTTTGGAACTCCTCATGAAACTTCGGGCTAGGCGGACCATCGAACGTACCCACTAGTTTGAAGTGTTCATGCATGGCCTTGTTGTTACGAATCATCTTCTCAAAGTCGAACGTATACTTCTTGTCCACCGTGGGGGTGAAGGGCGTATAGGGTTTCTTGGTCCCCTTCCACCCAGAGCCCTCGTAGTTCAGATGGCAGGCGCTGCACTTCTCAA
>JBDSDL010000244.1:0-10894 GCA_039920585.1 Nitrospiraceae bacterium
CTGCCTTGCCTTTCAGTTTCCGATCTAGGTAAGATGCCGAGTTTCAAAGCGATTTGCTTGAGGGGCGTGGTGTGTCACGAGAACTCTCACTCGCAGAAATCTTCCAGCTTGGGTACTACTGGGAGACAAAAATCCTGCTTACGGCTGTCCGGCTGGATGTGTTTTCTGCCTTGGATGGGAAGCGGAAAACGTGCTCAGAAGTGGCTGATCGAATCGGCGCTCATGCGCAGACGCTGGGATTGCTGTTGAATGCCCTTGCCGCGATGCGACTGTTGGAAAAGGACGGAGACTCCTATGGGAATTCGACGGCCGCGGCCACTCATCTGGTTCGTCATTCTGCCCAATATATCGGGCATCTCCTGCTGCTTCACGATGCAGAATGGGACAACTGGGGCAAGCTGGAACAGACGATTCGTACGGGACAGCGGTTGGTCGACCGGCACATCTTTGAAACCGACCCAGATTTAGGCAGCAACGTACTGGCGGTACTTCACCGGATTGGGCAGCAGAGTGGGCCAGACCTTGCCAAGCGGCTACAGCTAAGTGGACCGGTACGGCTTCTGGATTTAGGAGGTGGAGCTGGGACAAACGCGATTGCGTTCTGTCAGGCCTATTCGGAGCTGACTGCCACGGTGTTCGATTTGCCTGCGACGCTCCGACTCACGGAACGAACGGTGAAAGAAGCTGGTCTGGAATCGAGGATTACGTTGCGTCCTGGCGATTTTAACAAGGATGAACTGGGCGGACCCTACGATGTCGCACTGATGTCGGACATACTGCACTATCAAGATTTTTCAACGAACGCAGCTTTGGTGAAGAGGGTCTGGACCCACTTGGCGCCCGGCGGAAAGTTAGTCATCAAGGATCGATTCTTAAATGAGGCAGGAACCGGTCCTGCCTGGACGACCGCGTTTGCAGTCCACATTCTCGTGAACACAGAGCGAGGCGACTGCTACAAGACTGCAGACGCAATTCAGTGGATGGGGGAGGCGGGTTTCCCAACGGTCACAGAACTGGAGCCGTCAGCGGTGGTGCAGGGGACCAAGGCTCCTGAATTGTGAGCGAGACGTGCGCGACAGGCGTGACTCGCGAAGATGAAACTTCAGACCCGTCACGCTTTTCTCGCGAGTCCCGCGCGGACGACAAGAGGACGCATGCTTGAATGGCTGAGAGAGCCGGGATTTTTTGGAACCCACGCCACGGTGGGGGCCGATATGAGCCAGCTCATGGCGACATTCTTTACGGGGCTCTTTGTAATCGGCTGGATCCAGGCGAAGAGACATCGAGCGGATGTTCATCATTGGATGATGTTGAGCGGGATGATCGCCATGTTGGCGTTTTTCACAAGTTATTATTTATTTCGTCAATTAGGCGTGTTGGCTTTTGAAGGGAAGGAAGGCTTTGGTGGGTCGCAAGCCCTCTACGATTATGTCTTCATTCCTGTGCTGACGGTACACATCATTCTGGTCATTCTCGGATTGGTCATGGCGATCTACATGATCGTATTGGGCTTTCGCGCGCAACAAGTGATCGATGGTGTCCGATCGCTCAAGGAGACATTGTTGCTCACGACATGGAGGAAGGTCGGACTGATCTTTGGCACGCTCACGGCGCTGGTCATGGTGTTGTTCTTCTCGCGCATTGCCACCGCTGATTTCTCGATGCGGAAATTCGAAGTGTATCTCAGTCTGTTGACGTTGATCGCCATTGTGTTTTCGGTTGAGATGACGATCCAGCGGATCTGGCCAAACGGCGCACGCCGCCATCGGGCGCTCGGGCGGTTCACGATGGTCGTGTATTGTGTCCTCTTTGTGACCGGGACCAGCACCTACGCGATGCTCTATCTTTTGTACCCAGGCAAGATCGGGTGATTCGCATGAGTGTCTTTCGTACTCAGCACTCAGCACTCAGCAGTGAGAACTTGCCATGCTAACCTGTGGCTGCGGTCGCTGGATGCATACCGAGGGGGTTGAAGAGCGTTCGTACGGGGATGGGACGCCCCAGTGGTTCATCCGGACGGAATGTCGCGGCTGTGGGCTGAAAGTAGGGGTCGATGTCCCTGCCGGTCAACCAGGCGGGCTTGTCGATCGGATAATGTGGACCGACGATGCAATCCATCGGCTGGACCGCATGCCCCCGTATCTTGCCCCGCTCGTGCGTGGTGAAGTCGAACAGGATATGCGGGCGAGAGGAGAACGGGTCGTCACCTATGACATCTTGCTCCGTCCAAGGACCGGCGAACGCATCGAGTGGGAACCTGAGGCGGAACGTCGGTTGGACAGGGTGCCGGCACCGGTACGCGCCATGGCACGCATCGAATTGGAACGGACCGTGGCAGATCGCGGCGGGACGCGCATTACCGTCGCGCTGATGGAAGAAGTGAAGGCGCGCTATTTCGGGATGGGCGCACAGAAGGCGTAAAAGGTAAGACGTGAAACGTAAAACGAGAAGAGCCTCGGTTGTTTCACGTTTTACGTTTCACGTTTAACGAGCAAATCATGTTGCATCGAATGGCGTTACGAGTGTTGCCCAGCCTCAGTCTGGCCGTCACGGAACACTCTGTGCGCAAGAAAAAGCGGATCGTCATGTTTGTGCCTGGGTTGGTGGCGTTCGCTGTCTATCGGGTGGCCAAGTTGCTGTTGCCGCTTTCTGAACCGATCGTGTTGCTGGCAGTCAGTGGCCTTGTCTCGTTGGTGACGGCGTTGTTAGCCTATCGTGTCGGTCGGGCTACTGCCTGGAGGAAGATCGTGAACGAGGACGGGCCTCGCTTACTGCTTTGGCTCGGCGGCTGGATTGGGTTTGTATACGGGGTCCAGTTGTCTTTGTTGGTTTTGGCGCTGCTCTGGGTCGTCGGGTACGACTATCTTAAACATCCGGATGGGCCGGCTATGATGGCCATCATCATTGCCTGTACGTCTGTTGCGCGCGATGCCTTTGAAATCGGACATGTGCGGAAAGTGACTCTCATGGGCCGGCCATTTCCAACATTTCCCGACGGGATGGCCCTCCGTACGATGGTAGGTAGTCATGCAATGGAGTTCGGTCCCTGGGTGGCGATCGGTCTCGTTGTCGGCGCACTGGGTGCGTCGCTGGGGCACTTGGTCGAGGCGAGTCAGGGCGCGGCCCTGGTCCAACTGTCCGCTGTGGCAGTGTTGGGTGGAGGGATCGCGCTCTGTGCCTATTTTGGCGGGCTTCGTTCACAGACGTCATGGCGCCAGGGGATGTTGCAGACGAAGGCGGGCGAATTGGTTAAGTATTGGTGGTGGCCCGGACTGTCTTTTGCCGCGACGTACTATCTAGTGGCGGCGGGATGTGTGATTTTTCTCTTGAAACAGCCAGGAATTCCCACGGCCTATGCCATGGCCGTCGGCGGATTCGTGACAGGCATGATGGCGCTGTATTGTTACTATCTCGGGTTTCGCCGACAAGTAGAAGAACAACAAGGACAGACGATGTCGAGTGCCTTGCTCCGATGTCCCTTCGTCATGGGAATCCTTGGTAAGTCAACGAGTGGCGCGTGAGGCGCGAGACATGCGAGAAGGGCGCGATGTGGACAGATTGGATTCCCACATCGTCTCGCCTGTCCCGCCGGTCTCGCTCGGCTATCTTGCGAAGAGTACGGTCTTGAAGAAGAAAGCATACAGAGTCATCGGATATTCCGTCCTGTTGGTGGTTGTTCTCGTTGCCTTGGGGATTGGCTGGGGTTTTCAGGGCCAATCTTTTGCCGAGGAAGCGACCGATCTGTATTTCAAGACACCAGGGACCCCCGAGGGGCCGCCGGCTCCTTCTCCTCAGGATACCGTCTACTCGCGTATCGGATCCTTCGATAGTCGATTGGTCGTGTGGTTTGTCACGCAACTCCACACCTACTTCGGAGGGTTTGTTCTCGCCTTGCCGATTTTTTGTGTCTTGCTGGAATTTCTGGGGCTCAGCAGCAAAAAGCCTGAACTCGCGCTTCGCTATGATGGCCTCGCGCGTGATTTGGCAAAAGTCGGCCTCCTCGCCCTGTCGGTGACGGCTGTGGTCGGGAGCATCATGCTGGGGATATTTCTTTATTTTTATCCCAGCTTCATGAGGTACATGGGCGGGACGTTCAAAACCTTTATGCCGGTCTATGCATTCGTGTTTCTCGGAGAATCGCTGCTGCTCATCACCTATTACTATAGCTGGAACCGGCTGGCTAAGCCGGCTTCGAAGTGGGTTCATGCATCGATCGGCCTGTTGAGTAACCTATTTGGGACGGCACTGCTGCTTTTGGCAAACGCTTGGTCGGCTTTCATGATGGCGCCGGCAGGCGTTGATGCGAAAGGGCAGTTTTTGGGGAACGGATGGCATCTGCTCCATTCGGCTCTGTGGAATCCATTGAATGTTCATCGCTTCCTGGCAAACATTATGTCCGGCGGCGCGGTGGTGATGGCCTACGCGTGCTATCGATTTTTCACCAGCAAGTCAGAAAAAGAGAGCGCCTATTTCGACTGGGTCGGGCATATCTTTCTATTTGTCACGGTTATTGCATTGCTACCGATGCCCTTTGCCGGTTACTGGTTGATGCGATCGGTCTATTCTTTCAGCCAGAGTATGGGTGTGACGATGATGGGTGGTTTACTCACCTGGCTCTTCGTCGTCCAGGCCATCTTGATCGGCGTGCTCTTTCTCGGAGTCAACTTTTACCTCTGGCAGAGTATGGCACGCCTTCGTGGCGGGGAACGGTATCAGCCCTATTACCAAGTGTTGCTCTCGGTGTTTATGGTGGCCCTGTTCGTGTGGCTGACGCCCCACACCGTTTTTATGTCGGCCAGTGAAGTAAAGGCGATGGGCGGAGCGTCGCATCCCGTGGTCGGTAACTATGGAGTGATGTCGGCAAAGAACGGCGCGGTCAATATTATGATTCTCGTGACCACCATGAGTTTCCTGTACTACCGTCGCGCGAATCGAACGATGGTCGTGCCCTGGGCCAAGAAAGGGAACATCCTCATCGGCGCGCTGTTTCTGTTGGGGGGACTCAACATCATCTGGCTTTCAGTGTATGGGTACTATCTGCCGGCGAAGCTCCGCGTCGGGCTGTCGTCGCCGCAGGCTGCAACCACGTTGACGGTCCTTGTGGTCGGTGTGGTCATCAATCGCATGATGCTCAAGGGGGCAATCCTCCACGGGCCGGTCCAGTGGGGAAAGATTTCCCTCAGGGGCATGGCGGGTTTATTTGGATTGGCTGCGGCATTTACGTGGGTCATGGGTCTTATGGGCTATATCCGTTCTTCCGGGCGGTTGGCGTGGCATGTGAGTGAGTTGATGGCGGATGTTTCTCCCTGGGCCTTTACGCCGGACTTTGCGTTTGCGGCGAAGATGGTGACGCTCAATATGATGGTGTTCTGGGGCGCGGTGCTCGCCCTATTCTGGATGTGCCAGCGTAACCAGTCGTCTGCGATGGGAGAAGAGTTGGCCAAAGAAGATCCGAGGGTGCTGGCGCCGCCGTCGTCGTCGCAAGAGGCATGAAACCGAAAGAGGTGGGAGAGATGAAGCGAGGGGCTATGATCTGGAGATATCTCGCGGTCGGACTAATGGTCTGTGGAGTTTTCACGATGGGTGGTGCAGTGATGGCCCAAAGCCAAACCCTGGTTCTGGAGGATTTTCAGGGTAAAGACGCAGAAGGCTTTCCATTGAATTGGGAGCATGAAAATCAACGAAGCCAGTCTAAAGGGCGGGATGCCTACAAGGTTCAGACAGAGAATGGTGTGAGCTTTCTTGCGGTGAAGGATGCGGGGCAAAGGATCAAGAAAAAGAAAATCGATTGGGACCCGAAGGCCTTTCCGGTCCTGACGTGGCGCTGGCGCCTGCAAAAAGTGACGACGGACACTGAGCCGATTGCGGCGATCTATGCCTCGCTGGATACAGACCTGATGTTTATTCCAGTGTTTACGAAGTATGTTTGGAGTGTCACCAAGCCCGAGGGCACGTTGACTGAAGGCGGTATGTTCAGCGGTTCGGAGATCGTGATGCAAAGCGGCACGAAAGCGGTCGGTCAATGGTTTGAGGAACGTGCGAATGTGTATGAGGATTTCAAACGGATTCACAAGCATGAACCCGCTGCAAAAGCCTGGGGCATATCAATCATCGCCGCGTCCGGCGTAGAAATCGATTTCGGCTCGATAGTCGCGAGCGCAGGCCGCTAGAAAAATGGATTGTGATTGGTATGGCCGAGTCTGGCACGGAACAATCTGCGCCCGTATTCAAGATAATCGATATCCTGTTCGGCGTGGCCGTGATGGGAACCGTTGGGACGCTCATCGGGGTCATTATGGGAGGCGGTATCATGCCGCTAGCGAGTGGGGCAGGGTTGGTGCTTGGCGGAGTGATCGGGTTTATGGGAGGGCGGCGTTTTCTAGCAAGTATTTTGGTGGGGACTCTGTTGGGCGGGGCGCTGGCCTGGCTCATTGCCGGCACAGAGAGAATATCCGTGGGTGCTGGGGCCGGTGCCGCCATGGGTGGATTTCTCGGTGTGCAGATTTCGATGTTGCTGGACATGCGCGCGGCAAAGAAAAAGGTTACAACCGGAGGAGTGTGAGACGCGATGGAAAGTAAGGGAGTGCTCGTCGGCTCGATCGTGTTTGTCTTCGGGGCGTTCATCCTGATGATCAGTTTGCTGGTCTATGAGTCCTACAAGGCGAAGCAGATGAAAGCCCTGGCCTCGTCGATCAAGACCGAGGCTCGACCTGCGCCGACCAGCGTACCTTCACTGGATTATTCCATGTATAAAACGAAGATAGGTGATGAGGGGCGAGACATGGTGCAGGTTCCTGAAGGCCCGTTCATCATGGGCAGCAAAGATGGCGACCCGGACGAGGTGCCGGAGCGGCAAGTATTTTTAAGCGCATTCTATATCGATAGGAAAGAGGTTTCGCAAGACGAATATGCCCGGTTCGCCAAGATGACCAAGCGTTCGTTGCCCAAGATCGAAGTGTTTGAAGACGATCAATCTAAGCTGCTGCAGCCAGAGTTTGCGGCAATGAGCATGACATGGGACGAGGCGGCGGCCTATTGCAAATGGGCAGGAAAGCGCCTTCCTACGGAAGCAGAATGGGAAAAAGCCGGCCGAGGTGAGGGAAAGCGGAAATACGCGTGGGGCGACACCGTCAAGAACGGCCGCGCCAACGCCAATCTGGATGGGAGCGAAGATGGATATCGGTATCTCGCGCCTCCCGGGTCTTTCGAGCCAGGCCGAAGCCCCTACGGAATCTATGACATGACCGGGAACGTTGCGGAATGGGTTGCGGACTCGTACGATGAGCATTATTACCAGAAAGCGCCGTATCGTGATCCGAAAGGGCCGGATCGTGCGGATTTGAAAGTCGTGCGCGGAGGGTCGTGGCGAGAGACCGAGCATACCGCTCGGTTATCGAAACGGTTCGCAGCAAAAGCCTGGCGGACAGATATTACGATCGGGTTTCGCTGTGCGAGCGATGATGGGGAGACGAACGACAGTCCCGCTATGCCATAACCGACATGCTCGAAACAAAATTTAAGGTTCTGTTTCTTCTTGCCATTCTCGCATTCGCTGCGATTCCTATCATGGGAATCCTCCGTGGCACCCAGCTGACTCCGTTTGAGGGGGCTCCTGCAGATTCCACAGAGTCGGCCCCATCAGGGCCGCTCGATCCCTCTCAGGTTTCTCGTGAAGAGCCAATTAAGGAAGAGATGATTTCGATTCCGGCGGGACCCTTCATCCGTGGGACGAATGAAGGCGGGTTCGATGAGCGTCCGCAGCGTACACTGGCGCTGAGTGCGTTTGCCATCGATCGCTACGAAACGACCAACTTTCAATACCAACAATTTGTCGATGCGACAGGACATCGCAAGTCTGGTCCTCCTGCTCGCTACGCCAAGAACATGAGCAAGATGCTGAGCATCAATCAGCCTGTGGTCTATGTCTCATGGGAGGATGCAGAGGCCTATTGTCATTGGAAAGGGAAACGGCTTCCGACTGAGGCGGAGTGGGAAAAGGCCATGCGAGGATCGGATGGACGCCTGTGGCCCTGGGGCAATGTGGAACAACCCAACGGAGCGAATTGGGCCAGGGTGCAGGATGGTCATGAGGTCTCCGCGATTGTCGGTACAGTTCCGACCGATAAGAGCCCGTATGGTGTCATGGATGGGGCGGGCAATGTGATGGAGTGGGTGGATGACTGGTACGCGGAGCGCTACTTCGAAGAGGCTCCGGAGCAGAACCCGCCGAGTCCGGATCACGGCGTATTTCGTGTGCTTCGTGGGGGAGGCTATGCGACCACGGGAGCCGATATTCGCATCACCAGCCGGAGCAAGATGGTTCAGGACTTTCGCGATGAGACGATCGGGTTTCGCTGCGCGGTATCTGGCAAAAAATCAGAGAAAAACTGAAGAGAAAGACCCTGCGAAACTTATAAGAAATCAAAGTAGTAGAGAATAAGAAACACGGCCAAAAGTATATTGACAACCATTCCGACCAAAACTATAATGTCGAACACTTTTGATTTTCGTTTCATTGAATTTCCTCTGATTTTTCGTGTGCCAGAAGGAATTTTGAATAACATACGGGTATCTGTGTGTCAAGAAATTCGCTGAGCAGATTCGAGACATATTGGTTGCATCAGGAGAGAAGGAGACGCGATGGCCACGGCAGCAGAACCAGATAGCGAGATAAAGGTCAGAATCGGCAAGATGATTTTTTACATCACCTGTGCGGTGGGCCTGTGGTTCTTTTATTGGTTCGCCGGAATTCAGTGCCCCTGCTAAGCAGAGCCACTGCGGCGCTGGGATTTCTTGAACGTCCGCGAAGTCTGAGGGAGGAAGTGCGATGGGCATGACAATCGTCTACGTGGTAGTGTCGCTGGCCGTGTGCATTAGCTATTTTTTGGCAGTAGACCATTTTTTGATGGACTCGCAGGGGCTGGATTTCTGGTATCTATTCCGGAACTAGTGCCGGTAGTTCTGCTGCCCCGATTCTGGCTTATGTGTACAGAAAATAGAACGTGAATCTTTTCCAGAATGCATCAAGGAGGTATTTCATGGGACGTGTAGCCGGGAAGAAGCTTTTTTCAATCATGGCGCTGTGCGCGATGGTTGGCCTTCTTCTGCTCCCCATCGCCGTATCGCTTCCGTCGCTGGCTATGGGCGCAGATGCGCCCGATGCGGTGAAGAAGGATGGAGAGGCGAAAGTCGAGAAGGGGCGAGACGTCTATTATAAGACGGAGGGTATCGTCGTTGGCGCCCCTGCTCCAAAGACCGTCGATGGTCCTCGGGATTATCCACGGTACAACTTCGAGAGCCGTGTGTTGCTCTGGTTTGCCAATCAGCAGCATCTCTACTACGGAAGTTTCGTGCTCGCAGTTCCGATCTTCTGCATGGTGATCGAATTTATGGGGGTGGTGACGAAGGATAAGGCAATGGCGAAGCGGTATGACAAGCTCGCCTATGACTTCATTAAGATCAGCCTGACGGCCTATTCGTTGACTGCTATTCTAGGCGGCATCCTGATCTTCACCTTCCTGACCCTCTATCCCGCATTCTTCGGCTACTTATCCGGCATCTTCCGCCCGGTCATGCATATCTATGCGCTGATGTTTGTGGCGGAGAGTGGAACTCTGTACATCTACTACTACGGTTGGGACAAGATGACGGAAGGGTTCCTCAAGTGGATTCACTTGAGCATGTCCGTGATCTTGAACGTGATCGGCACATTGCTCATGTTCCTGGCGAACTCCTGGATTGGCTTCATGATGTCGCCGGCCGGCGTTGATGAGCAGGGCCGGTATCTGGGGAATATCTGGCACGTTATTCATACCGCCCTCTGGAACCCACTCAACGTGCATCGCATTTTGGGGAATATGGCATTCGGGGGCGGTGTTGTGGCTGCCTATGCGGCCTACAAGTTCTTGGCTTCCAAGACGGATGAGGACCGTGCGCACTATGACTGGATGGGATATATCGCCATGGCGCTCGGCGTGGCGTTCTTGATTCCTCTGCCGTTCGCCGGCTACTGGCTGATGCGCGAGGTGTACGCCTATCGCCAACAGATGGGAATTACACTCATGGGTGGCCTCCTGGCCTGGCTCTTCATTATTCAAGCCACCATGATCGGCATTCTCTTCTTGAGCACGAACTATTATCTCTGGCAGGCGCTTGGCCGGATGCGCGGCGCCGAGAAGTATCAACGGTATATTAAGTATCTCGTATTCGTTCTTTGTTGCGGCTACCTGGTGTTCATTACTCCCCACACGATCGTCATGACTCCGGCTGAGCTGAAGGCCATGGGAGGTCAGCAGCATCCGGTCTTAGGAAACTACGGGGTTATGTCGGCCAAGAACGGTGGGATTAATGTAATTATCACCACCACCATTCTGAGTTTCGTCTGGTACATGCGAGGCAATAAAGTCTCGACTGTATCCTGGTCGAAATTCGGCAACATCTTCATGGGTGTCTTCTTTGGATGCGCCTATGTGAACATCATATGGCTGGCCATCTACGGGTATTACATCCCGGCAAACGTGCGGGTAGGTCTGTCTGTGCCTCAAGTTGCAACGACACTGTCTTGTCTCTTCTTCATGTTTGCGCTCAACAGTTTCATGATGAAGGGTGCCAAACAGATGGGGGCCATTGAGTGGGGCAAGATATCGGTTCGATCGCAATATGCGTTAATCATGCTTGCCACTGCCTTTACCTGGATGATGGGCTTGATGGGATACATCCGTTCTTCGGTTCGATTATTCTGGCATGTGAACGAGATTATGCGAGATAACTCGCCGTGGGCCTATACGCATACGGTGGGCTTCGCCGCGAATATGATCTCGTTTAATGTGCTGTTCTTCTGGGTGACCATCCTATTCGTCTTCTGGCTGGGAAGCCTCGGGATGAAGAAGGCTCC
>JBDSDL010000245.1:0-9591 GCA_039920585.1 Nitrospiraceae bacterium
GCAGTAATGGCTTCTTGTTTCTCCTGGTCGGCTTTAGCCTTGAGCCATTCTTCTTTGGTGAACAGGCCTTTCTCGTAGAGCGTGTCCTCAAGCCCAGCTTGGGCCATGTCGGTCTGAACGATCAACCCAAGGCCGATTACGCAGGCGATGGTCGCGAACCACAGTCGTCTCATTCACATACCTCCTTTTCTACTTGTTGGGGACTATCGATTGGCTTGTCTGCCCGAAGGATAGGCCCAATTTATTAAGGCGAGATGACGGTGGCGTTACAGAATTGTTAATTTAGAATGAGGATTCGAAGAACTTCAGACAGGTGGGATGGGGGAGGGTTTAACTGGTCTATTTGGTTTGGTTGGTTTTTTGGTTGAACAAAACTAACCAGTCAAGCTAGAGCACGCGGTAGTACTTCACCGTGCTTGTTCCATTGTTCGGGTCGCGCTGGAGCACCACGGTCACATTCCTGCTCACTTCGTTCAGGCGTACAATCATGCGGGCCGAGAATAGATCGCTCTTGACGTCATACAGGTTTTGCTGACGGAGTTCCTTTCCAATATCCTCAAAACTACTCACGCGATCCAACTCTTGAATGGTCTTGAAGGGCCGCCCCTGGACAATATCACCGGCGATGCCTTGCGTAATACGAGAATCGAGGGCCTGCAGCACGAGGGGACTGGCCGTGTTCATGTTCACTCTGCTTTCACCTTCTGAAGGATAGACGGTCACCAGCTTTGAGAGCTTTTGGATGATCTCAGGTGTCATCCCCTTAATCAGGCGCAGTTCTAGGAGTGTTTGCAGATGAGTGTTGGCCGCCCGGTAAGACGGGCGCAGCGTTTGATAGTAGAGGCTTTCTGCGCCGCCCGGTTCTGGGTTCTCGTCCTGATCTACCCAATCGACGATCGCATCCACCAATTCTGGATTGATCTGTACGAGTTCGAAAAGCCGCTTGACCCGTGCCACCTTTTTCTTCTTCGCTTCGAGTTCTCCGGCAGCGGCCAGGTCGTTCAGGTTCAGCTTGCCTCGTTCATCTTCAACCTGGGCGGTCAGCAGGCCGTCACCAATGGCATAATCCCTGATGGGAAGAGCCCACAAGTCGGTGAGGGCATCGAAGGACTGGCCCGTTTTCTTGTCCTTCAAGAAGTCCTGCTGCAAGGTGCCTCGGGCAGCCTGCACTGCCGCGCGCGCGAGCACGGTGGCCTTGAAGTTATCGCGGAAGGCCGCGGCGTCGCGATATTCCCGCCTCGCCTCTGCATCGAACTCAAGAATCAGCGCAACGAGGAGAGTGAGAACCAGGAGGGTGAGGAGAAGAGCGATACCGCGTTCATCAGACCTTCGCATAGGACACGATTTTCAGCGTGGCGTCGAGATTGACTGGGTTGTCGTATTTTGGTTTCAGCTGCAGATGTTGCACCTGGACGTCATACGGCGCCTGTTCGATGGCGACCAGCAGCGCGAGGAGCTGGGGAAGCGACACGCCGTCGAGCCGAATGTCGACCGAGGTTTCCTGATAGCCCTGGACGACAATGGGGGCTTGCGGCTGCATGCCGGCGATGTGATCGCGAATCTGCGCCGTCGTTGTCGCTTCTTCCATGAACGCCAGTAGCGAAAATTGGGCCGGCGGGATCGGCATGCGCTGTTCGAGCTTGGCGAGACGCGCCTGCTTGACCACGTATTCCTGCGCTACGAGCGCCAGTTCCTGGCTGTCTTTCGCTTTTCGTTGCGCTTGCCGATCGAGTTTGTCGATCGACGCAATCAGTGGATCGATGACCAGCAGAAAAACAAGCACTGTTGCGACCACGGCTCCACCGCCGGCCACGATGATGCGCTCGCGTTGTGAAAAATGCTTCCATCGTTCTTTCAGCATCTGGATCATGGCTGTTGTACCGCATAGGTGAGACGAAACACGACTTGGTTCGGCACAGCCCCGACGCGGGTATCGCTGATGGACACGTCCTGAAAGCTCTCGTTCGCCGCGAAGGCCTGTTTGATCTTCTCGACGGCATCGAAGGTTGTGGTTTCTCCTTCCAGATGGATAGTATTTCCGTCGATCGTGAGTTCTCGTACTTTCAATGGTATGCCTGGCGGCACATGTTTCACCAGTTCTGCAAGGCCGGCAAGGACGTTATAGCGTGTGCCGTCGACGATCGAGAGACCTTTCTCCAGCTGGGAGACTCGATAGCGCGCCTGGTCCAATTCCTCGCCCGGGCTGGCGCCTGGACCGAATGTTTGCTCGTATTGCGTTTGAAGTCCGTGCTTGAGATCCTTGACCGTCGAATCCTTGAGGACGACGCGCACTGAAAGATCCACCAGCGCCAGAACAATCAGGATGAGCCCGCCCCATAGAGCCAACCGCCGGTCTTGTTTCGAGACATCTGTGATAGCCGATGCGGCATCGCTGGCGGCCTTGAAGTCTAGGGCAAGACTCGATCCTGCTAGCCTCGATTTCCAGCGGGGGCGGACAATGCCTGGATGGATTGCCAACCCGAATGCAATGGAAAACGCGCGGGGACAGCTCGATCCAAATCCTTGCCGTGGACCAACCGGGAGTAACCCAAGTTGATGCGCCATATGCCCGCTCAGTTCTTTCAGTTTAGAGCCACCGCCCGATACCCAACAATGAGTGAGCCGTT
This sequence comes from Nitrospiraceae bacterium, assembly GCA_039920585.1. Lineage (GTDB taxonomy): Bacteria > Nitrospirota > Nitrospiria > Nitrospirales > Nitrospiraceae > Palsa-1315. The sequence goes on from JBDSDL010000245.1 coordinate 2,628, forward strand.
GATGGACGGTGCTTTCGTAGGCATGGAGGGAGACACGCAATTCTTTGAGGACCGGTTCAAGCCAGGCATCGATTTCCTGTACGGCCATAGCTCGTTTTCGCCGTTCTGCTTCGGCAAAGCTGCATGCATGGCGAACGGCAAGCGACAGGGTGAGATGGTTCCCGCCCCACTGTACGGTTCGCAGCAGCACGGGACGGCCTTCATGCACCAGGCACAAGGTCGTCTTTGAGGCCCCGACATCGATGATTGCCATGTCGCCTGGGACTTGGGCCCCTTCTTCCTTCAGAAACTGGCTAACGGAAAACAAGGCCATGCCATCAATCGTGATGGCAGAGGGGTTCAGATCAGCGGAGGCCATAAACCGTAAATGTTCAGCGATCTTTGCTTTGGGCGCTGCGGTGACAAGGACGTCGGACCCTTTGGGCTTTGCGGCCCCTTCCTGGGATTCTCTCGCCGGCAGCAACAGACTGCCGACGGTGACGTCTTCCAAGGGCATAGGAATCAGATTTTCCATCTCGAATGGGACGATCTGCGCCAGCTTGGAGGCATCGCGGAAGGGGAAGGAGAGGGTTCTGACAAACACATCCTGGCAGGGGAGCGCGGTGACGATTTCGCCATCGCCATACAAACCATGCTGCCAGAGAAAACTTCTGAGCATGGCCGTGCGATATGCAGGCTCCGCGTGTTCCTGGCGGCCATAAGGAATGGGTTGGTGGAAGTACTCCACCGATTCACTCCCTGTCAGACGGCGGCGAAACCGCACGGCCTTAAAGGCTGTTTGTCCAATATCGAGCCCGACACATTCGGCGATCATCGACAACTCTATTCGCTCCTCTTTCTCATCATGCTCGGCTGAGATCTTTGCAGGACTGGCGAGAATCGCACGAAAGGGGAAACCATCGAATTCGTTCGGGACATCGATCTACGCCTCTCTTGCCCGTCTCGCATGTCCCGCCTTTCGCTCGCGTCACGCTGTCTATTAGAGCGCCACCCGCGCACTCATAATCGGCCCCACCAGCTTGAACGTCAAGGGGGTGCCAGGCTGAAAAGGTGGCAACGAGAGATTCGCTGCTTTTTGAGCAAATCCGGCGCCGGGAATCACGGTGACTGTGAGATCCAGAAGGCTCTGCTGCAGTGGCTGCCGCAATGCTACGCGCCCCTGGGCCGTAAAGGATCCGTCCACACCGTCTCCCTTCAATTCTATGACATCGCATGCGCTATCGTGGCAGGCGATCGCGGCCTGGATGTGGCCGAGCGTGAGCGAGGAATTTGCAGAAGTGCCGGCACCGATTCGCTCGACGACGAGGTCTTTAATATCGAGCTTCACGGTCCCTTCCCCTTTGAGGGCAGCCTGAGCGCCTTGTGCGTTATTCCAGCGATGCATGAAGTCCCCTTGGACTGTCCCTCGGCTCACATAGGGCTTGAGGACACTTGCAAGGTCCAGCTCCTGGAGCCGGCCCTTGACGACAATAGGTCCTCCTAAGGACCACAAGGCTGCCGTCAGAGACCCTGTGGCGCGTCCCACTCCCGTCGGCGCCGCTCCCGGAAGCTGGATGGCGTAATCTACCACTAACTGGCCTAAAATTGCCTGAAAGACTCCAATAGCTGCGCGCGCAGCTTCAACGGGAATCGTTCCAATTGTCGGTCCAGTGAGGACGAGATCGCGCCACTCAATGGCTGCCGGGAATCCCACCGACCAATCTGCGGCACGGACCTCCCATCCACTCGCTCGATTGAGTTCAGTCAACAGGCGGTTCTGGAGTGGGCCATAGGGAAAGGTTAGGAACAGAAACACGATGAAGCAGGCCAGCGACGCCAATCCCCACCCCAGGGGGCCTTTGAACTTCAGTGTCGCAGGCCAGGCAAGAGACCAGGTTGTCATGAGGCCCCCACCGACACCCATTGGCGTACTGTCTGGAGTTCCGCTTTCTCTTGGAGCAGCGTGAGTTCAAGTAAGATTGCTTTGGGAGGCTCGTTCCCTCGACCCGTCCACTCATCCAGCCAGAGATTATTCTTGCCGTCGAAATAGCGCACGTTGAACCCTTTCACCTTGGTGGCCAGCTCGACTTGCTCGACAGATTCGTCTGTCAGACTATAGAGATTCCTTCGCACAAAGCGAAGGAGTCGATCGCCTTCTCTCGTGTAGACAATACGAACCATCTCCGTATCTTTGGCCGAGTCCGCTCCTCGAAACTGACCCATGGTAAGAAACGCTACTGAATCGGCAGGCCGGCCATCGTACTGGCCGTTGATGCCCATCCAAGGACCGGTCGGGCGGCCCACGCTGACCGATAGTTCATCGATCATGAGACGCAGCGTGCTGCGAACGATTTGTTCATCGGCCGATTTTGCTCGTGCCGAATCGATCGCACTGAGGGTGACATAGAGGGACCCAAAGACCAAGGTGGCCATCATGGCGACGAGAGACACGGCCAGCAGGATTTCGATCAGGGTAAACCCACCCTCAGAATCCTGTGGGGCTTGTCGAAAAGACATAGGTGCTGACTTCGACCATTTCATCCGTTTTCCCTCGGGGCCATAAAATCTGAATTTTGATTTCCCGCACGGTCGGCAACGGTGTAGGTGAGACAATCCGCTTCCACCGATAATTCAACGGGCGGTTCGGGATCTCGGCGTTGGGTTGCGATCCCAGGGGGATCGGAAGAAACTCTCCGCTTGTTTCACCGAGGGGCAACAGCGTTCCCAATTCCGTCTCGGTCAACTTTTCCTGCGCGAGGATCGTGGCGGTCGTGAGTTCCTTGGCTCTTGCATGAAGGTCGAGATCCCAATTGCGAAGTCCCAATAAGATCGGCAGCGCCAGCGCGAGAATGCCGAGCGAGATCAATACTTCCAATAAGGTGAAACCCCGTTCACTCCCCATAGAGACACACTCTGCGATGACACAGCTTTCCCAACGGTGCGGGATTATTTGACGACCGCCACAGTCTTGAGCAACGGTTTCACACGCTCGAGAATTACAAGAGGCCTGAGAGGCTCAATCCGTTCGTCGCTCATGCGGATCGCTCCTGTAACCGGCTCAATGGCAAGGGCCAGAATGTTGTTGCGTCCATCCACCAAGTGCATCGTCATCGGATCGATCCTTCCCGTGGGGTAGAAGGACAGATCCACCCGACCGGACTCTTTTTTCCCCTGACCCAGCAGTATGTCTGAAACACGGATTGGGATTGGCAGGGTCAATGGCGTGGCCCAGGTGGGGTCGGTCGGCGTCTTTTCTTGATTTCCTTCCAGAATCATCGGCCAGTAAACCCCGCGGTCCATATCAATGTACAGACGCACCGTTTTTTGGGTCGACATGGCCAGACTCTGGAGAGATCGAATAGTCCCGACCATCCGTCTGGCGACAGAGCCAAGGTTTTCATCCAGCGAAACTCGAGGCAGGATGATCCCCAGCAAACCGACGAGCAAGAACAGCACAATGATGATTTCCAGAATGGTGAATCCACTTGAAGAGCATAAGGCGTAAGGCGTACGACGTAAGGCGCGGGGAGACAACTGCCGCATCTCCCGCGTCCATACCCCTTTACCCCTTACCCCCTTTACCCCTGGCCGCATCCTGCTAATCCTTATCCAGATTCCAATTGGTGATATCGGCATTGACGCCTTCGCCACCGACTTCGCCATCGGTTCCGAGGGAGATAATATCGTACTCACCTCTCTGACTGGTATTCTGACCGGGACTCTGAGCGGAAATCTGACCGGGACTCATATACTTGTAGGGGTTGGCCCAGGGATCTTCCGGAAGTTTTTGAAGATATCCGCCGAGCTTCCACTTCTTTGGGACCACACCGATCGAAGGTTTTTCTACCAAGGCCTTCAACCCTTGTTCAGTCGAAGGATAGACCCCATTGTCGAGCTTGTAGAGCTGCAAGGCTCCTTCGATATTTCGAATTTGAACTTTTGCCGCTGTGCGCTTGGCATCGTCGGTTCGCCCCATAATGCGAGGGACGACCAAGGCCGCAAGGATAGCAAGAATGGCCACCACGACCATGATCTCGATGAACGTAAAGCCGTCGGTTCCACCGTAGGCGCGAGGCGTAAGGCGTGAGGCGAGGGGGCCTCGGTGCCGGCGGTTTTTGCCCCGTATCGTCCACATACTCTCGACCTGCTCTCTTCCAGTCATCGAACACCTCCCGTTAGACTCATCACCCATCACTTTAAACTGATAACTACCTCAACTTCGAAATTATACTCGTGTAGTACAACAGCGGAACATTCCCGCAGGAGGCTCAAAAAGGTCCTCCAGCAAGGCCGCAGCGAGTGAAGGCCCTCTGGGGCACGTTGAGGGTCTGAACGATGCGAGAACGCTGCTGCAAACTTTTTCAGCCTCCTGCTAGCGAACCATCTGTCCCATCTCAAAGATGGGCAACAGGATCGCCACCACGATACAGAACACCAAGACACCCATGACCAAGATCATGATAGGTTCCAGGAGCGAGGTGAATCGCGTAATGACCCGGTCCACCTCTCCATCGTAAATCTGTCCGATTCGACGCAACATTTCTTCCATTTCTCCGCTCCGCTCGCCGACCGCAATCATGTGGGTGACCAGCGCAGGAAATTCTCCGCTGCGCTTCAACGGTTCGGCGATGGTTTCCCCCTCCCTTATATTCTGTCTGGCCCCCTCGACCGCATGTTCCAGTACACGATTATTCATGACACGCTTCGCCACATCCATGGCGTCCAACAACTGCACACCGCTCGCCAGCATGGTGGCGAGCGTGCTCGTGAGCCGCGAGATGGCGACCATGCGGGCCACCTCGCCCATGAGTGGAACTTTCAGGAGCCATCGGTCTGCCGCGAGCTGTCCCGCTTCCGTTTTCATTGCCCGGCGCGCCAGCCATACGATCAAGCCCACCACGCCAAGCATCACTGTCCAATAGTCGGCAAGGAACTGACTGATGCTCATCAGCACGACGGTGGGCCAGGGGAGGGCCTGCTTCAAACTCGTAAAGACGGCGGTGATTTTCGGCACAACAAAGGTCATGAGGAAAAACAGCACCGAGACGCCGACGATCAACATCAGGGCAGGGTAGAGAATGGCGTTGGTGACTTTGTGTTTGAGCGCCAACTGCTTTTCTAGAAACTCCGCAAGTCGGAATAAAATCTGATCCAAGGCTCCGCTGGCTTCCCCGGCCCGCACCATGTGTACATAAATCTGGGAGAACTCGCGAGGGTAGCGCTCGAGCACCGCACTATAGGACGCTCCACCACGGATTTCTTCGCGGATATCGGCCATGAGGCTCTTCACGGCTTTTTTCTCGGTTTGATCCACCATGACCCCGAGCGCTTCGACCAATGGCAGTCCTGCGACCAGCAATGTTGCCAATTGCCTGGTCATCATTGCGACATCGGCCGTGCTGAGAGCAGGGGAGCGCCCAATTCCAGCGGTGGATTTGCCGGAAGTGCCCGTGGCCGAGCCGGCGGTAATCGAGCCCGATCCTTGTTCCACCATGTCGGTGGGAAACACGCCGACTTTCCGCAATTTTACGCGCGCAACCTTCGGGCTCTCGGCATCGATGATGCCGGTCGCGGCTCCTCCGTCGTTCCGATAGCCTTTATACTGATAGACGGGCATCGTGCTAGATCTCGACTTCCTGTTGGGTAATCCGCATCAATTCTTCGGTCGTCGTGATTCCGTGAAACACTTTCTCTGCCCCTTCATCTTTCAAGGTCACCATCCCTTTCGCCATCGCCGCTTGACGAATCGATGCTGAGTCCGCCTTGTTACCGATGAGGCGGCGGATCTCATCGTCCAGCACGAGGAGTTCAAAAATGCCTGTGCGGCCACGATAGCCCGTTTGAGAACAGACCGGACATCCGGCTCCACGATAGAATGTGGGGCGCACCCTCTGTGGAACAATCCCGAGCCGGATCAGCTCTTCATCGTCCGGGTGGTAGGGCTGCTTGCAGTCTGAACAGACTTGACGCAGCAACCGTTGCGCTAAGACGGCCATCACCGAGGAGGCGACGAGAAATGGTTCAATGCCCATGTCGATCAATCTGGTGGCCGCGCTCGCGGCATCGTTGGTATGGAGCGTGGAGAAGACCAAATGCCCCGTGAGCGAGGCATGAATGGCGATTTCGGCAGTTTCACGATCGCGGATTTCGCCGATCATGATGACATCGGGATCTTGCCTGAGAATCGACCGCAGGCCCGCGGCAAACGTCAGGTTGATCTTGGGGTTTACCTGCATCTGGCCTACGCCGAGCAGCTGATATTCCACCGGATCTTCGACGGTAATAATATTCTTGTCCGGCGCATTGATCTGCGTCAACGCCGCGTAGAGCGTCGTCGTCTTTCCGCTTCCAGTCGGTCCGGTCACGAGAATGATACCGTGCGATAACTGGATCAGTTGCAGGATGATGCCCAACCGATCCTGCGAAAAACCCATCTCTTGCAGATTCAACAGACGGTTCTCTTTCTCCAACAGACGCAGGACTACCCGTTCGCCATGTGAGGTCGGCAGCACCGAGACACGCAGATCGACATCCTTACCCGCCGTCCGGATCCGGAATCGGCCATCCTGCGGCAATCGCTTCTCCGCGATGTTCAGCCCTGCCATGATTTTCAATCGCGCGATAATACTGGCTTGCAGATGTTTGGGGGGTGTTAATACGGGGTAGAGTACCCCGTCGATCCGATACCGCACGACCAGCCCCCGCTCGAACGATTCAAAATGAATATCGCTCGCGCGCTGCCTGACTGCTTGGAAGAGCACCGAATTGACTAGCCGAATGATGGGGGCTTCGTCCGTGGCATCGAGGAGGTCTTGCGGTTCATCCAACTCATGAGCAATTTGGTCCAGGCTCTCGCTGGCCGCAATATCCTCCATCACTTGCTCTGCCCCTGCAGGACTCGCCGCTTCGTCATACACACGATTGAGGCAGGCCAGGAGCGACAAGCTGCTCGTCAGCACCGGTTTGATCGGAAGGCCGAGCAACA
>JBDSDL010000246.1:0-4404 GCA_039920585.1 Nitrospiraceae bacterium
CAACTTTTACTGGTTTTTGAAGGAGTGCGAATGGCGCTTCAATAGCGGCAATCATCGACAGCTGCTCGGGCAGCTCAAATACTGGTACAAAGCAACCAGGCATTAGCTCTTAGCTATGCCAGCCCCATAAACAATTACGGCCGGGGGTCCAGCTCGATGAGTCCTTTCCGAATGGCCAGGATGGCCGCTTGCGTACGGTCATAGACTTGCAGCTTATGGAAAATGTTCCGCACATGATTCTTGACGGTTTTTTCGCTCAGATCCAAGTTATTGGCAATCTCCTTGTTCGTCTTGCCGTCCGCGACTAAGCGCAAGACCGTGATCTCTCGCTCTGTCAGATCGTGCTCAACCCACCCAGGTTTTTTCCCCTTCTTCTGCGACATCAAGGAGAACTCTGCCAAAATCTTGCTCGCGACGGATGGATGGATCAAAGACTCACCCTTGTAGATCGCACGAATCGCGGCGACGATCTGAGAGGACTCGGAGTCTTTCAAGAGATACCCAGTGGCACCGGCGCGTACTAAATCGAAGATGTATTGTTGCTCGTCATACATCGTCAGCGCTACGACTCCGATGTGAGGGAACTCGCGCTTGATTTGTCTGGTCGCTTCGACTCCGCCCATCCGAGGCATGCTCACGTCCATCAGCACGACGTCGGGCATCAACGTCTTCACCTTCTCGACGGCTTCCACGCCATCTTGGGCCTCGCCCACGATATGAATGTCGTCTTTCGTCTTGAGGATTGCGGCCAGTCCTTCGCGTACGACGCGATGGTCATCCGCGATGAGCACCTTAATCTTTTCCATGAACGGTCGTCTCCTTTTTAACCAGGGGGATGTTGACGACGATCGTCGTGCCACGCCCTTTCTTGGACTTGATCTTGCCTTCACCGCCCACCAATCGAGCCCGCTCCAGAATTCCTCGAATCCCGAAATGATCCCACTTGTCGGGATCTCGCAGCACAGTGTCCATGTCGAATCCCACACCGTTGTCCCCGATGGTGACCCTGAGGCGTTCGGGGTCGATGTCCAGCCCCACAGTGACCCGAGTCGCTTTCGCGTGCCGCTCCACGTTGCTCAGAGCCTCTTGCACAATGCGAAACAAGAAGATCTTGGTGCGCGGGAATAAAATCTGTTCGTCGCCGGATACGTGGAACTGCGTCTTGATATGATATTGAGTCTCGTACGAGGTGAGATAGTTGGTCAGGGCTGGGAGCAGCTCCATCTTGTCGTAGTGGAGCGGGCGGAGATTGAAGATGACTTGCCGCGCTTCATGGATGGCCAACTTCAGCTGGGCTTTGCTTTCACGCAAAGTGGCCAGGCTGGCTTTCGGATCTTTTCGAATCAGTTGCAGACTCAGATCCAGCTTGAAATTCACCCCGGCTAAGTTCTGCACGAGACCGTCGTGCATTTCACAGGCAATGCGTGTCCGTTCCTCCGTCACCGCCACACCTGTTTCCTTGACATAGAGTCGATAGAGCGATTGGTATTTATTCAAGGTTTTCTCGATATCTGACGTGGCGCGAATGCGGGCCTCGATGAGCTCCCACATGAATTTAGCGCTAGCCCCGCCGATGATGGTCACGCCCATCCGGTGGAAGTCTTGGAGCAGCTCCCAGACCTTGGCATCGCCCGATACATCGATGACGAGGTCCACGCGCTCGAGCTCCAGGAGTCGGCGGTAATCGCGGGTCACGGGGATGCCGAGCCGTTTTGCCAGTTCAACGCCCGGAGCGTTTTTCTGAACTTCGGCCACACACACGATTGTGACCAGTGGGTCTGTCGCAAAAATCTCCATCAGTGCCGTGCCGCCTCGGCCTGCACCGATAATCGCCACATGCGTACCGCTCGGCGCTCCGGCCTTTGGTAGCTGTCTGGGAGACTTGAGTTGGATTGCCGGCATCATGACGCCTACTCGCGGAGACATTGCACCATGTTGTACCCAGACAAACGGCGAAAAAACAGGGAGAGGACGATGAGGAGAAAAAAGAGACCCGCGGCCCTCACCGCTCGCGGCGTTGCTGGGCCAACGTTTTTAGCTCGTCCATGAACTGGTCGATATCTTTGAACTCGCGGTAGACAGAGGCAAAGCGAACATAGGCGACCTGATCCAGCTGATGAAGCTCTTTCATCAACTCTTCGCCCACGATTCGGCTCTCGATTTCGGTTTCACCCATTTCCTGAATACGCTTCTCGATGCGATCCGTCACGTCTTCGATGGTGGCGGTACTGATCGGCCGTTTTTCACAGGCCTTCTTGAGACCAGCGAGAATTTTGGTACGGTCGAACGACTCCCGGCGGCCGTCCTTCTTCACCACCATGGGAAGAATTTCTTCGACGCGCTCGTAGGTAGTGTAGCGGCGCTTGCAGCCGAGGCATTCGCGGCGGCGGCGAATCACCTCACCCTCCTTCGCCATGCGCGAGTCGACGACCTTATCTTCGAGTTCATCGCAGAACGGACATTTCACAGGCGGTGATCCTGCCCCATCTGGCGCGGGTTAGTAGGCATGAAAGATGGGAAAACGACCGCAGAGCGCTTTGGCTTGAGCGCGGATTTCCTCGAGCGTCGCGGGGTCTTGCCGATGCTGCAGAGCCCGATCGACCAAGCCCACAATCTCTTTCATCTCGGCCTCCCGCATTCCACGGGTGGACACAACAGGAGTTCCGAGTCGAATCCCACTGGCGACGGCCGGCGGTTTCTCGTCGTAGGGCACGGCATTCTTGTTCACGATAATGCCGGCAGTGCCCAAAGCCGCGTCAGCTTCTTTACCTGTAATGCCCTTGTTGGTCAGATTCATTAACATGAGATGGGTATCCGTGCCACCCGACACGATCTTGTACCCACGGTCAAGAAGCCCTTGGGCCAGCACCTTCGCATTGGCAATGACCTGCTGCTGGTACCGCGTAAAAGCCGGTGAGAGGGCTTCCTTGAAGGCGACAGCCTTCGCCGCAATCACATGCATTAAGGGTCCACCCTGTATTCCAGGGAAGAGCAATTTATCGACGCCTTTGGCATGCTCAGCCTTGCACATCACAACGCCGCCCCTGGGTCCACGCAGGGTCTTGTGGGTGGTCGTGGTGACAAAGTCGGCATAGGGAACAGGGTTCGGATGGAGCCCTGCGGCAATCAGCCCGGCGATGTGGGCGATGTCGACCAACAGGTAGGCGCCGACCGACTTCGCGATCTGTTGGAACCGTGGAAAATCGAAGGTGCGCGCATAGGCGCTGGCGCCGACGATAAGCAGGCGTGGCCGGCATTCCTCTGCCACCTTCTGCACCGCATCATAGTTGATGGTCTCTGTCTCACGTTCTACGCCGTAGGAAAATACACGGAACAGGATCCCTGAAAAATTGACCTTGCTGCCATGGGTGAGGTGACCTCCTTGGGCGAGGTCCATGCCCAGTATGGTGTCGCCGGGTTTCAGCACTGACAGGTAGGCCGCCATATTGGCTTGCGATCCTGAGTGCGGCTGCACGTTCACATGCTCCGCGCCGAAAATCTGCTTACAGCGCTCAATGGCGAGATCCTCGACCGTATCCATATGCTCACAGCCACCGTAGTACCTCTTTCCCGGATACCCCTCGGCGTACTTATTAGTCATGATTGAGCCCTGAGCGGCCAGGACGGCTGGACTGGCGAAGTTCTCCGAAGCGATCAGGAGCAGCCTGTCACGCTGCCGCTCTTCCTCGGCAATGATCGCGGCATAGACATCCGGGTCTGTGGCTTTGAGTGCCTCTAAAGAACCGACCGCATTACTCATGACAGCTCGTTCCCTCGTTAGGCTTCGGCGGGGGCCGTTTCGGTTTCCTGTTTCTTCACGACGTGGATAACCACAGTGGCAGTCACATCCCGTGGAAGCTTAATCGGCACTGTGACGGTGCCGAGTTCCTTGATCGGGTGGTCCAGCTGGATCTTGCGCCGATCCACCGTAAAGCCCTGTTCCGCCAATTTTTCTGCAATGTCCTTGGTCGTGACCGACCCAAACATCTTGTCGTCCTTGCCGACCTGGGCCTGCACTGTAAGCGACACGGCCGAGATGCTCTTGGCGTGGGTTTCAATCTCCAGCTTTTCTTTTTTCGCCCGTTCACCGGCTACGCGCTTGATATGCTCAAAAGCCTTGATGCTGCGACTGTCGGCCAGTACAGCTTTTTTGCGCGGGAGCAGAAAGTTCCGTGCATACCCATCTTTCACATCGAGTAGATCCCCGAGATGTCCGACCCCCTCCATCGTCTCATGTAGAATAACCTTCATGCCCCTAACTCCTTCTGTTGGAAAGGGAAAGAGGATACTGGGGGGCCGGTGAAAAGTCAATTCGCAATGTGCAGAAGATGTTCACGGAAACATAGTTGTAAGACGATCATGAACGAGAATGTACTCAACTGCCGAACTGGACAGGTGTAATAG
>JBDSDL010000247.1:0-4893 GCA_039920585.1 Nitrospiraceae bacterium
CCCCAGTTTTTCTTTGGGCCGTACTCCTCCGGCGTGTACTGGGCGTCGTGGATCACGAGATCGGCGTCGGCCATGAATTTGGCGTGCCGGCGGTCTCCCTCGTGCAGGATGGACTCGATGCGGCCCGTCTCGGCACCGGCGCGCCAGAGCTCATCGGAGAACGGCTCGTGGTCCACCAGGTACACCACCGCCGCGCCGTCGGCTTCGATTCGGTAGCCCACCGTCATGGCCGGGTGATTGAGAAATTGCGTCGCGACCCGCACGCCGCCGATTGTGTGAATGCCCTCGGTCAGGTCGTGGTAGGTAATCGCGGCCGGCAGCTGGTTCAACTCGATGGGGAAGTAGGTGAACTCCATCTGGCCAGCCAGCACGTCATGCAGCGAGCCGCGGCTGCCTTCCGGGCCATAGATCGCGACGGAATTCCCTTTGACAAAGGCCGGGCTGAAGAACGGAAACCCTTGAATGTGATCCCAGTGCGTATGTCCGAGGAGAATGTTCGAGTTAATAGCTTTCTTGCCTTGGGCCATCAACTCGCCGGCCAGCCGATGCGCGCCGGTGCCGCAGTCAAAAATCAGAAGGTCGCCGTTGGCAGTGGTCAGCTCGACGCAGGAAGTATTGCCGCCGAAGTGGTTCGTGCCCGGCCCGGGGGTGGCGATCGACCCCCTCGTTCCCCAGAAACGTACTCTCATGAGTCTGGTCCCTTGCGTGAGGCATCATCCACGGAAAACAATCCTAACCACTACAGGCCTTATAGACTGTTCCCTATTGCTCACTGTTGTGTCCCACTTAAATTGTGGACAGGTACCATAAGTCAGAAGGGATGATGGAAATGGCCGGGAAACTTGCTTGAACGATTGAGTGAACGCGGTGTTGGTCCTTCGAGCAGACGTTCTGACGGTCTTACTCAGAGATACCATATGACGCAGAAACACGAAGGGACTGATTTCTAGGAGAAGTCGTGAGTCGAAAACTTTAAATGACCTGTCCAAAATTAAGCGAACAGTACAATCTAAACATGCGGATTGCTCGTAGGCTCTTTCTTGGGGGGCAGACAATCAGCGAGTAACCTTTAGAGTGAACGCAACTCTAAAAGTTCTGTCTTTTGTACAGAGTGGTGAGCCGGCTGGGACTCGAACCCAGGGCCCTCGCCTTAAAAGGGCTACTCAGGCAGTTACTACTGAAGCTGCTTGATTGAGATCAATTGCTACGATCCGCTTGAAGTCAGGCAGCATTTCTTACCTTTGACTACGATCATGTATGACTGAGACTCATGATCGTCACCAAAACCGCAACCAGAAATGCGGGGACTTGGGTTTTTGAATTTATGGTTAGGGCGAGAGGGAAACCGGGAGTGGTGCCTGGATCAGAGTAAATACATCGCGAGGATAGAATCAACCCTGCCCCATCGCTTATCGAGTGTCCAAAATCCTAGCTCAAATCCATTTCTAGCACATCTCGATTTATCAAGCCCTTCGGCGTATCCTTTCCACTGGTTCAAAAACAAATGATTTTCTACGCTTCCATGGCATTTCGAGATCTCCCCAATAGACAAGCGGTTCACCGAGACTCTGTCAGCAATGATGAGGAGCACGCAGCAAAGGAGTTTCATGATGAGGACAGACCGGATGCGCGGATTACTGCTTCTGATCCTTGCACTGTCGTCGAATGCCTGCATTGTGACCTATCAGGTGGAGCATCCGGCCACGATGGAAACATCAGGACTTCCGAGGAAGGATTTGACGCTATTTTATTCTCCTCCTCTAGGGCCCTATACCCCCGGAGTGTCGCACAAGGTCTTCGTTTCATTGGTGCCTGGGAGCTATCCGCTGGTATCCACAGGACAGGGCTCCGACGAGTTGGACCGGGTTTTAGCGAACAATGACGTGTTCGTGCAGACCACCCGCACCCTGTTACCAAACCCACCTGACCAAGGCCTTTATTGTTCGATTCTTATTTGGGCTCACCACTCGACGTTGGGCAACTGGCTCTACAGTACTCCTGTTGAGTCTGGAGGATTGCCTAGTGAAGCATTGCTCTTGCCGATATACCTCGTCTTGCTGCTCCAAGGCTCTACCGCCCTCTTCCCCTGGTGGAGTAGCGAGGCCGGCTACTCGGTTGAGTACATCCTCTACGTCGACGGAAAGCGGGAACGGTCCTACTCCTACGAGATCACCAAGAAAGGAGTCGGTTGGATTGGTTTGCTCCCCGTGGCGTGGATCAATTTTTTCACTCAAGATGCGAAAGATGCCTTCCGGGCTACGGCGTATCAATTCTTTCGTGACGCTGACAGGGACGGATACTTGGGAGGAAAGTAACCAATCACTCTTGTCCAAATACAGTTGTTTTTGGCTCCTATGAATTCCGGTCTCAATCATCAAGGTAATCAGAACGCTACCTGCTAAGAATTTCACCGACTTTTTGAACCCGCCAAATACGCCGCGCTACGTTGCATGAATGAGAGAATCGGATGCCAAGAAGGGTATTTCTCGTACTTCACCAATGTCTGGAAAGCGAGCAATTCGGATCAGACAGAGAGTGATCCTGCAGGCATAATGCGAGCTGTGCTCAAAGATATTTTTCTTCCCAGTGGGAGTTGAACATGCCTACCAAAATCCATGTCAGCGGGTTGTCCTACTTTTGTACCGATGACACGCTTCGTCAGGCCTTTATCCCGTTTGGAACGGTGGTGCTGGCACAAGTGCTGAGGGATGAACATGGCCATTCTCTCGGCCTCGGGATCGTGCACATGGTCTGTTCCGAGGATGTCGACCGAGTCTTCAATGAGCACCAGCGCTTCGAAGTATCGGGCTCACGTGTGGATCTCTGGGAACCCGCACAGCCAGAGGAGTCCCCAAGCGAGCGAGTCATGGCCTTTTCACTGCGAGAAACGCCAGCCGCTCAGACGGGCCAGGACGCGGCAGGAGAGAAGAACCAGAAAGCGTTCAATGCCTTGAGGGTACGCAGGGTTGGTCTCACCCGGAATCAGCGGTCCTCTTCCGAGACTGTCAAACACTAACGTGATGCGCCATAGGAATTCACACTGATGGCGACGTTTAATCCTCAGACCCTCCTCAAGCAAATCGGTAATGGTAAAACCACGCTGACGATCCCTCGCAATCAGGTTCTCTTCTCGCAAGGGGATACGACGGATGCCGTATTCTATATCCAGGCGAGGAAAGTCGTGTTGAGCGTGGTCTCGCACAAGAGTGTCTCGTCTGTAAACAGGAGGACAATCCGATGAACGCTAATCAATTCAAGGAGAAATGGGTGCAGTTCAAAGGTGAACTGAAACAGCAGTGGGGTAAGTTTACCGATGATGACATGCAACAAATCGAAGGCTTTCTCGACAGATTTATCGTCAAAGTCCAGGAACGGTATGGGTATGGCGATGAAAAGAGAGAGCTGATGAAGTGGGCGGACGCGTGGCATCAGAAGTCGGCACCGGAAGCCTTCGGGGGAAAGCCGCGTTGACGCGAAGTCATCAAGAAGAGAGAGATGGATCACCGAGTAATTTCACATTATCAGTTAAGGAGATGAAGCCATGAACACACTTTTACGTTGGGACCCTATCAGCAGAACTCAATGGAATCCGTTCAAGGATCGGGGTGAATTGGAAAGCCGAGATGGGGCCAGATGGGGATGGGTTGTCCTGTCCTGGTAGCAGCGTGGTAGCGGAAGACAACGCCCGTGTGGACAAACACCGCGACAAATTGCGCCGTCAGGACTGTGAGCGTCTTGTGTGTGGGTAGGCAGCGACTGGATTAAGGGTGTACGCATGATTGCCCAGTGGCAAAAGAGACCGCTGTGGCAACTCGTCGAGGACGCTCTCAAGGCCTACGTGACGCAGAATGCTCGTATCATCAGACCCATCAAGGATCGTGACCGGTAACAAGGGCTCTTGGGCATCTTTGAAAAAGTAGAGAGAAGTAGAGGGGGCGAAAATGCCCTGGTGAGGGTTGAAGAAGTGAGGAGTCAACCGACCGAATATGTCGAGGAAAACTCGGTCAGGAAGGCCTTCAGGATGACCTACCATTCCTGTTCCAACTGAGCCGCCATCGACTGGATCGTCCATAGCGTAGCGAAGGCTGCAAAGAGATCCTGTTCAACGGTCGAAAACTATTACGGAGTCGGCCCATTCAAACTTGTTCCTGCGTTCGACACTAGGGAGATACCAGTGGTCCGCATCAACTTATTCTGGCAATCTGACAGAGAAGCGCTCTACCATCATATTTTTTATATGTCAGAAAGGACACTCCTATGTTACGTATGCCGTCGCTACAGCATCGCCACCTCAATCGGCGACTTAAAGGAATGCAGATTGCGCTATCGCGGATGTGACGACGATTGCAGATTTTCTGCGATGGAAGAAAGCAATCACCCTACTGCTGCTCAATGCTGATATAGGAGAGTCGATCCCATTCTCCAGTTATACTGCGCCCCCGACAGGGAAGTGGATCCGCCAGAAGTCATTAGGCCTTTACCTTTAGAGCGGAGAATTTGCAATGGCATGGGTTAATGGAAGGAGAATTAACAACAGCGATACAACACATGATAGTGTCGCGAGCTGTGAGGTACAGAACACGCTCTACGTATTTTGGACCGCCGATGATTCGTCGGGCCACATTTACTTTAGCCCATCAACTGACGGCCAAAGTTGGCCGAGCAGCACCAGAATCAATAATTCTGATACCTCTCGCCTCCCCGTAAGTGCCTGTGTATTTCAAAACAAAATATACGTGTTCTGGAAAGGCAATGGAGATGATTACATTTATTTTAGCGCGTCTTCTGATGGCCATACGTGGCCCAGTGGTTCAAGAATAAATGGCCTCGACACAACGGCTCAGTCCCCTACTGCGTGTGTATTTCAAGACCAGCTGTACGTATTTTGGACCG
>JBDSDL010000248.1:0-17446 GCA_039920585.1 Nitrospiraceae bacterium
GCTGAAGAGCATTCTCAGCCCCTTGCTCTGGGGAGAGCGGGGATTGCCATGGGCGACGCCGGGAGGCCAGTATGGGAGGCCACAATCTGACATGCCTCAGCCTGAGATGGGCGGGATTGGACGATAAACTAATTTTTGCACATGATGCGCGAGGACCATTGGTTTCTCTTGTGTATGTGGTTTATTTGGTTGAATTAGTCTAACCAGATACACTAAACAAACCAGATCAACCAATCTCGTCCGTCTCGCTCGGCCATTCTGCCTGTCCTGGTCATGTCAGGCGCCGGTTTGGCGGATTTGACTCCTCGAAGAGGCCTGGTATACGATGCGCACCGGTCAACTGTTATCGTGTACACAGCGAAGGAGGAATGCGACGTGGCAGGTGATGCACTGAAAGTCGAAGATGCAACGTGGGACGCAGAGGTCATAAAGGCCTCTGAACTCGTGATGGTAGATTTCTGGGCCGTGTGGTGCGGTCCTTGTCAGATGGTCGCTCCGGTCATTGAGGAGTTGAGCAAAGAGTATGCAGGAAAGATGAAGGTGCGGAAGCTCAATACCGATGAAAACCCAGAAGTCGCAGGCCGCTATCAGGTGATGAGCATCCCGACCATTCTGTTTTTCAAGAACGGGCAGGTCGTGGAGAAACTCGTTGGGGCGCGCCCGAAGCGGCAGTTCAAGGACATGATCGATTCGCTGCTGGCGCAGCCAGCCGGCTCAGCCTAAGGATTGTAATCACCCGCCGCAATGCTCACCGAGTTGCGCATTGTCAATTTCGCGCTCATTGAGCAGCTTAGTCTTCAATTCCAGTCCGGGTTTACGGTCCTGACTGGAGAGACTGGGGCCGGCAAATCTCTTCTCATCGATGCCATCGCCTTGTTGGTCGGCGGGCGAGCCTCGACCGACCAGATCCGTTCCGGAGAAGATGAGGCCCAGCTCGAAGCAGCGTTCCACCTCCCAGACACCCATCCACTCCTTCAACGTCTACGGGTACACGAAGTCATCGGTCAGAATGAGTCTGAGCTGATTCTTCGGCGCGTGCTCTCCCGATCAGGTCGCCACCGGGTGTACGTCAATGGCAGCCTACGCCCGCTGCGTGTGCTCGAAGAACTTGGAGGCACTCTTGTCGATATCCATGGCCAGCATGAGCAGCAATCATTGTTGGCGACCGCCAAACAAATAGACGCTCTCGATGGGTTTGGATGTCTCTATGAACTACGAGGGAGGTATGAGCAAGCCTACCAGGGATGGAAGGAATTGCGCAGGCAATTGGATGCCTTGGAGCGTGACGTCGTCGACCGTGCAAGACGCGAGGATATGTTGCGGTTCCAGGTTCGGGAGATCGAACAAGCCGGTCTGCTGCCTGATGAAGAAGAGAGGCTCCGGAGCGAGCGGCAGCGACTGGTTCATGCGCATCGGCTCAGGGAATTGGCTCACGAGGCGCATGCCGAGTTACAGGCGGATGAGCAAGCTGTCCTCACTAGGCTGGGGCGGATCGGGCGAATCCTTGCAGAGTTGGCCCAGACCGATCCGTCGATGGGTAATTGCGAACAGGCGGCGGCGGAGGCGGCGATCCCACTCAAAGAACTTGTCGGGCGGCTGCGCGACTATGCACAACAATTAGAGGCTGACCCTGACCGACAAGCTGTTGTGGAAGACCGGCTCGACCTGATTCAACGGTTGAAGAAAAAGTATGGAGGGTCGGTTGAGGCAGTAGTCGCGTTTGGCAGACGGGTGCAGGAAGAACTTCAGTTATTGGAGAATCATCAGGAGAGAACTGCCGAGTTGACCGAGCAGCTGGACGAAGAAGCCCGTCGTCTTCACACGCTGGCAGCGCAGCTGTCCAAGAAACGAATTGACGCAGCCAAGCGGATGACGGCGCTGGTGGGAACGGAGCTGGCAGCGTTGAAGATGGAGCAAGCGATTTTTCAGGTCGTGGTCTCGGTCGATGACTCGGCTGAGGGGTTCGGACCGGCTGGGCATGATCGAGTGGAGTTCCTTCTTTCAAGTAACCCGGGTGAACCACCGAGACCGCTGGCCAGGGTGGCGTCCGGTGGAGAACTCTCACGTATCATGCTGGCGCTCAAGACGGTATTAGCCGAGATGGACCAGGTTCCGGTCCTGGTGTTCGACGAAATCGATACAGGAGTCGGCGGAGCAGTCGCTGCAGCCATGGGGACGAGACTGCGCAAGCTCGGGGCGTTTCATCAAGTATTTTGTATCACCCATCTTCCTCAAGTTGCGTCCCAAGCGGAGCACCATCTGCTTGTGGAAAAGGGCCTGGATAGTCAACGGACCTCCACGTCGGTCAGCGTGCTCAAGGGGATGGGACGAGAAGAAGAAATCGCCAGGATGCTGAGCGGTCCAACCATTACAAAAAAAGTGCGTGAAACGGCAGCGGAACTCATCGCAGGAGCGAAGGGGAAGCGGTCTGAGTGAGTAGGCTGCGGAACAACAATGCTGGCTCACTCATGTGACATAACAGAAGAACACTCCCGCAGGATGCTCAAAAAGGCCTCCAACTAGGCCGCAGGCGAGTCAAAACCGGAGACGTACCCTTGGGGTACGTTGAGGATTTTGACGAACCGAGAACGACGTTGGAGGACTTTTTCAGCATCCTGCTAAGAGTCGGATCGGTCGGTCGGAGTAGTCGCTATCGCCATGGCAGGAAGGGATGCCTTGTATTCCTTGACCACATGAGAGAAAAGTTCGGTCAACTTCGGTTCGAAGTGGGCGCCGGCATACGCAAGCATCTGTTGGCAGGCGTCATCGATCGAGAGGGGTGTCCGGCCAGGAAGTTCTGCGGTCAGATGGTCGAATGTTTGGGCCAGGCAAACAATGCGGGCTAGTTGAGGAATGCCTTCTCCCTGAAGTCCAAAGGGATAGCCTGAGCCATCCCATCGCTCATGGTGATAGGCAATTATCTGTCCTACCTCAGCCGGAAGCGCCAGCGGTAACGCAAGTTTCGCGCCCTGCTCCGGGTGATGTCGATTCCCCACGACAGCTTCTCCGGTCCCACTGATTTCATCGTCGGCAAATCGATAGGGTTCAGGCCCGATCTTGCCGATGTCGTGAAGGAACGCCCCCAACGCCAACGATTTCTGTTCAGCGGCGGTCAGGTTGATTCGGTTGGCCAAGAGGGTGGCGTAGAAACTCACTCGGCTGCAATGGTTGAGCAACTGGCGATCTTTCGCTTCAAGCAGGTCGGAGAACAGAGGGAGAAGGTTCTGCATGGATTCGGAGCTGGACGCATGGGCTAACGTCGGCTTTCCAATCGCCTGGTATCCTGCGATCAGTTCCTTCCAAGCTTGTGCGCTTTCTGTTTCTGAGCCCCAGAGACCGGTCGATGTCCTGATAAAACGTCTGAGGAAATCGAGCCGTTGTTTCTTTTCGAGTGTTTGGTTGACGAGGGAAAGCAGTTCCGTGACGTTGAAAGGTTTGAGCAGATAGCCGGCGGCGCCATGGCGTATTCCGTCCATGGCAGACTTTAAGCTGCCGTATCCGGTGATGATGATGACTTCAACGTCGGCGTGGTCATGTTTGATGTCCTGAAGGAGATCCATGCCTTGGCGATCTGGAAGTTTCTGATCGAGTGTGATGAGGTCGATTGGCTGGGAGTTCAGCACGTCAATCGCTGCATTGGCTGATTCTGCTGTCTGTATATTGAAAAATGGGCGGAGAATTACTCGTAGGGCGTCACGAGGTCCTGCCTCGTCGTCGATCACGAGCAGGGTCGGCTTATTTTTCACTGGCTCAGGAATCACAGATACGTTCATAGATGCCCTTGATGGCCGACTACGTATTTTACAGGCAATTCTTGTTCCATTTCAGTGGGTTAGCATCCCTACCGCAATTGAGTGTGGCGTGTGCATGATTGCGACCCATATGTAGTTTTCTTGAACGCAACACTACGTACACGAGCAAGAAGATCTTATATCTAACTGTGCAAAAAAAGACGCAGTAAGAGAAGTACTTGTGCTATTCCTGCACGACTGCCGGAGGTTCTTCGGTGCCGACTTCCTGATCGGGTCTGCCGATTCCCAGCGTGTCCATGCGGTACTTGAGCATCCTGCGGCTGATTCCCAACAATTCGGCGGCATGGGTTTGGACATAGTTTTTTCGTTTGAGGGCATCCAAGATAATCTCGCGCTCGAATTCCATGACAGCCTTTTCGAGCGATAGGCGGCCAGAGAGTGTGTCGTCGCGGAGTGAAGAGGATCGGGTGTCGTTCTTGAGAATGTTCGGGAGATGTTCAGGGGTGATGGTGTCCGATCCCTTGGACCAAATGAACGCCTGTTCGATGATGTTCTCCATCTCTCGCACATTGCCAGGCCAGGGATAGCGGGACAGAAGGTCGACGGCATCTTTGGAAAACTCTTGGGATGGACGGCTATCTTCTTCGATTCGTTTGGCCAGAAAGTGTTTGGCGAGGAGGGGGACGTCTTCACCGCGTTCCCGGAGCGGGGGCAAGTAGAGCGCAATGACGTTGATGCGGTAGTAGAGGTCTTCACGGAAGTGCCCTTTGCGGACGAGCTCCTCGAGATTCTTGTTCGTCGCTGCCACGATGCGCACATCCACCTTGATGGATTGCACGCCACCGACTCTGGTGAATTCTCGTTCTTGCAACACACGCAGCAGTTTGGCTTGCGTCATGGCGCTGAGGTCGCCGATCTCGTCGAGGAAGAGGGTGCCGTTATTGGCGAGCTCAAATTGCCCGACTCGACGAGCTGTGGCATCCGTGAACGAGCCTTTCTCATGGCCGAACAACTCACTCTCGATGAGCGTTTCAGGGATGGCTGCGCAGTTCAGCGCGATGAAGGGGCGCTCGCGCCTGGCGCTGTTATTATAGTGGAGCGCCTTGGCGACCAGCTCTTTCCCCGTGCCGCTCTCGCCGGTGATGAGGACGGTCGTGCGGCTGTCGGCGACTTGCTCGATCTTCGTGTAGATGTCCTGCATCGACGGGCTCGTGCCGATCAGGTTGTGAAAGGCATAGCGCCGAACGACTTGCGCGCGGAGTTGCTTCACTTCCCGTTGGAGTTCCTGGTCCTTGAGCGCGTGCTCGACGATCATGCGGAGTTCTTCCACATCGAAGGGTTTCGAGAGGTAGTCGGCTGCGCCAAATTTCATTGCATCGACGGCGGTTTTGACCGATTTCGTTCCTGTCAGCATGATGACCTGTGCCGTACGGTCCACGGCGCGTAGGGTTTGGAGCACCGACAGCCCGTCGGTACCTGGAAGAATTACATCTAGGAGGACCAAATGGGGGGCTTCCTTGCGAAATAACTCAAGGCCTTCCTGGGCGTCGGCGGCTTGGATTGTTTCGTAGGTCGGCTCCAATACTGCCTTTAATGAGGCCCGAACCCGACTTTCGTCATCGATCAACAACACTCGTTTTTTCATGTTGGTTTCCATATAGGGTATCGTCGGCTAGGCGGGTAACGCAGGCAGGCTCACGAAAAACGTGGTGCCGACACCGACCGAGCTCTTCACCCTGATCTCGCCGTGATGCTCTTGAATAATTTGATGGACAATCGTCAAGCCAAGTCCTGTTCCTTCATGCTCTCCGCTCTCGTGTTTTGTCGTGAAAAATGGGTCGAAAATATGTTCGAGATTCGTCTCCTGGATTCCCTCACCGGTATCCTCGATTTCGATGTGAGCCCAGACTTTTCCTCCAGGCTTCTCCAGCTTGCTGGTCTGAACGCGTAACCGCCCACCGGCTTCTGCCATCGAGTCCATGGCATTGAGGAGGAGGTTGAGCAGAACTTGCTTGATTTGCTGCCGGTCCAGCATGACCCGAGGCAGGTCGGACGCCAACTCTTTTTCAATCTTGATTCCATAACTGTCGGCTTTAACATCGATGAAATATAAGCACGAGGCGACAATGTCGTTGAAATCTTCGTCCGTCAGTTTGGGTTCCATGTATCGGGCGTAATCGAGAATTTCTTGAATGAGCCGTTCGATCCGATACACATCGTCGAGCACCACTTTGCTGAATTCTTGAATAAATTGAGGATCGTCTTTCCGTTCAGGAGCCAATTGGATAAAGGTCTTAATCGATGTGAGGGGGTTTCTGATCTCATGGGCGAAGCCGCCGGCGATCGTCTCCAGAGATTTGAGCCGATCCGTGCGTTTCATCAGCGTGTGCGAGCGGTGGAGTTCTTCATACAGCACGATGGTATCTAGCGCATTCGTGGCGGTTTGTGCCAGCGCGGCGAGCGTGGATCTGGTCAGATCAGTTTCTCCAGCGACAGGCATTGCGGCGCCGAGAAGTGAAAAGGCGATAAGACGGCCTTTAATGAGGTGTGGCACGATACGTGTGGCCTGCATGGCTTCCATGGCCGCGCGTGCGCCGGCTAGGGAGTCGGACTCTTGGAAACTTTCAGCCGAGTCGTCCTGCGTCATGATCCGGTTGGTTGTAATCAAGTATTGGGGCAGAGGATGGCTCACGGCCAGCGTCGGAGGAATAAGCATGGGGGCGGCCGGACCAACCATGCTGGCGCGACGATAGTATTCGTGCTCGCGATCCAGCAGAAACAGCGTCCCATGGGTTGTGGCGCCTGCACGACAGAGTTCTTGGATAATACGATTCCCGAGCGTCGTCAGGTCGGTCATCGTTCCCAGGTCTGCTGCAAATCGTGTGATGATGTTCAATAGCTCGCTGGAGGAAGGCATCAAGATGTTGGTGTTCGGTGAATGTGATGTCATAGCGAACAGGGAACGCAGGGGCACCGTGTAACCTGCTAGCGGAAATGTTGATTGAGCATGGCTAACCTATGTGTTCAAAGATGTGCAGGTGAGAGTATACACAGCCAGGGTACGTTCAGCCAGCAGATTTACCTTTTTTCGATGACGGCAAAGAAAGCCTGCCCATCGAGCGCAAGAAGGATACGGGGTGTGAGGATACCGGCTTGTTGGAGGAGCGAGGCGAGTGAAGGTTGGTCGAACGTGTGCAGCAATCCATGTCGGATGGCCTCTCGGAGTCTCCCCAGGTAGTGCAGAACGGTGTGGGCCGGAGGACTAAACTCATCCTGATTCGCTCTGTGCAGATGCTGGCGATAGAGTACCGAGAGATCGGTGTCGGGGTGGAAGACTGTGAGGACCAAGCGCCCTTGCGGAAGGAGCATGCGGTACAGCTCACGAATTGTGACCAGTGGGGAGGGGACGAACGGAAGTGACAGATTGCAGACGATGCGATGGAGGGACTGGTCCTTGAAAGGAAGACCCTGCGTCCAATCAGCGTGTATCCATTCGGTGGACAGGGGGGGGTGAACAGTGAGTGTGCCTTCGAAGTCACTGTCGAGTTCTCGATGTAAGGCACGAAGACTCTGTCGGGCCTGTGGCAGCGGATCTTGAGAAAGTCCCAGCCCGATCATGTGAACGGGCCGGGCCGTGTTCCATCCACGCTGCCGTGAGCGGTAGGCCTGGTTGACCATTGTGGTCCGGACTAAATCACCGTGGCCGACTCCCACATCCACCAGCACGGAGTTTGGTTCAAGCGGGCTGAGCAACCGGTAGAGATCGTCCAAGAGCTTCCAGTATGCATGGAGGTTTCCGAGTTGGGGAAGCTGCTGCAGGTGCGTGAATCTCAAGGCCTCACGTGTGAACTGCGAGAGATTGTGGCGAATACGGGTACGCTCTAGCTCAATGCGCTGTTGACGGGCGAGCATATGACGGGTTTGCGCGTGGAATTCAGCAGGAATGGTCGGCAGCGCAACGGTTGCAGCGACCTGTTCCAGTATCTGCAGGAAGGCCGGGGGGTGTGGTTCGTTGAGTGGGAGATTCTGGCCGAGCAGCGGTGCGGAGACTGTTCCCAGACTGGTATGAGGTCCCAGCGCGGTGAGAAACGCCTGCGGGAGGTCAGCTGGAGGCCATGGCCCGAGCGGACTGCTGGGAATCGTGAGAATGGCTGTTGGAGAGCGAAGGAGGCGCAGATCTGCAATTGTGGAGGCCAGATCAGTAAAGTGGCCTGCAACGACGTCGCCGACAAAGCGATCGACATTGACATTGAGCCCGAGCAGATTCGCGACGCCGCGTCGGAGTCCGTATCGGTGGTCGGCCACGAGATCATGACCATGGACAGTCATGAGCATGGCTTGAATATCGACGACAGGATTGATCAGGAGCAGTAAGTCGACGGGACGGGAGTGCACTGCCATCTTGAGGGCGACGCGTGCGGTCAGGTCGCTTGCCATGACGATAAGGGGAGCGGTTGGCCATGTATGTTGCACAAACTCCACAACTTTAAGGAGGTCGGTTTGCATGCTTCGCAAAGTCGTCTGTTCCAACTCGCCGTCGCTCAGCCCCAGATGGCTTGTGTGGTCGTACCTCAAGATGCGGAGCCGGTGATGCGCCAGGTAGTACGACAGGGTAATGGTGTCCAACGCGGTTTGACCATAGCCGGGAGAAATGATGACGACCGGCGTATTCGGTGCGAGCGACTGGCTAAGATGGTCGTCGGCGATCACAATTGTCTGGCCGCGTGGATTTCGACACTCTCGTGGAATACTGACGATTGATGCCTGCTGTGAGGAGGAATCCGATTTTCCAGGGGACATCAGATGCTGTTGGACGATACGGTTCACTTCGCGTTCAGCATAGGGTGTGAGGCCTTGAAAACAGAGGCCGATCTGAAGCGCAGGATCGGAGCCTTGGTCGCGAAACTCCCTGGGTGTTGCGGGATTCGGAGCCGCCCAGACGACCTGGGCAGAGAGGGCGGAGTCCGGTGCGCCAGGTTCATGGGTTCCAGGGTGTTTCTGGGCTTGTGTGGCGGTGAAGTGCAGTGTGGCAATACCACTCAGAAGTTCGGGACGAGCGTTGAGGTGAAGGCAGGCGCCACCGCGACTGAGGTTAGTGGTGATCGCTTCGAGGAGATAACTTTTTCCGGCAGGATCTGTGACGTCAAGCCGGACTGGGAGCTGCAAGGCCACTCGCACAGCTTCACGGGGGTCGAAATCTTTCTGCTCGTGTGATGCGGAGGCGGTGATGGCCGCCAGTTCGACCTGCGGCCTTGCCGCAAGAAGTACTTCAAGAGAGAAGGGTAAGGCCTGCTCCTGTGCGGCTTGGACCAGTGAGGCTAGGACGGCGGATTCTTCTCGCTTGGGCGAATCAAATGCGATGACGAGATGGGAGACCGGTGTCCCGGAAGAGAGCGAGGTGGGCCGTTCCTGTGCCTCACCGCGCAGTTCGAGGATTCCCACGACAGTTTTGAGTACAACATAGGCATCTTGCGGCGCAACGGTGGGGAAGTCGCTGGGGAGTGTAATACAGGTCCCGCCGATGCTGAGGTTGGAAATAGTGCCATTCCAGGTCGTTGACCCGACGGTGATCGCGGCAGGCAGGGTGGTTGAAGTTCGAGGTGAGCGACGCCGTTCTTGCTGCCGGCTGCCGGAAACGATCGTTGGAACAGGCTCCGTTATCGCGCTCTTTGTTTCAGGAGCGAGTGCGGGCGGTACAGTAGAGACAGTAATCGGCGACGAGAGTATCTCACGGGTGGGGCGAGAGGCGATCGGAAGACGGAGGATTATACGGAGAGGGCCTTGCATCGGCGCAGACAAGTCCAAGGTGCCACTCAGTTGGCGGACGAGCAGATACGACTCGAGGAGATCAATACGCGGGGGTGACGTAGTCGGAGATGTTGCCGACCCTGCCATATCTGATTCGAGCAGCTCGACTTCGACCTCGGTAGGTGGGCTGAGGGGAAATAGGGAGGGGGTGCCTGCTGAGAGGGAGGAAGGTCCAACTGGGCGTGTACTCACGATGAGTCGATGTACACGGCCCATTGTCAGTAAATAGGTTTGTGCGTAGGCCAAGAGAGAACGAACGAGCGTTGTCGCCTGCTCGCGATCGCCCACAAGGATGGAGAGGTGAGAGGAGAACTCTCGTTCAATGTCTGCACTATTCACGATTGCCGGAGTTGTGGACGTGAGTGCGTCGTCAAGGACGTCGTTGATCGTAGCTCCTAAGGCCTCTTCCTCTCTCTCGTGGAGGGCTTGCGCCAGCTGTGCTCCGAGTTTCGTCGCTTCTGCGGCATGGCTGGAGAGTGTTTCGGCTTGGTCGTCCAGACGCGCGTCGCGAATGGAGGTGAGGAGCTGCTGGGACTGTGTCAACAGTGAGGCCAGTGGATCGTGGAGCTGTTGGGACAACAGCGTGACTCGCTGGGCCAGCGCGAGCCGTTCATCCGTGCGCCGGAGTTGCTGGCGAAGTTGATGGATCGTCGTGTCTTGCTGTTTGGATTGGGAAAGGTCTCGGATCAGTCCCACTGTGCCGAGAAATTGACGAAGGGTGTCGTAGAGTCCTCTGGCGTTGACCTCCGCCGTGAGAGTCAGCGGTTTGTTGTCCTGCGTGGGTTTCCCTCGCAAGGTCAATTCAACACGGCTGGCACCCCGCGCTCCGGAGCGGCGTTCGTTGAGACGAAACCGAGCCATCGATTCCTGGTCGGGAGGAATGAGAGTGGTATAGGGCATTCCGATGAGTTCATCAGGCGAATAGCCCAATAGTGTGACGATGCCTGGACTGATCGTCACGAAACAGCCGCTGGCATCCAGCTCATAGACAATGTCGCTGAGCGATTCAATGAGTCGGAGATGCCGTTCGTGCTCGTGGTCCAGGACCACTTTCAAGTGACGTGTTTCGATGGATTCTTTGGCACAGAACAGGAGTTCCGTGAGAAAGGCCGGAGATTGTTTCGAGAGGAAGAAATCAACGTCGGTTTGGAGTGCATGAATCGCCGAGGCTGAGTCGGAGCGGTCGCTGTACAGAATAATCCCTGCATAGGGTGTGCGGCGCTTGAGTTCGCCGGCCAGGGAGGCGTGGTCACCGGTGAGGCACTGTTCGTCGAGGAGGATGAAGGTCCATTCGTACGACGATGTCCATGCACGGGCTTCTTCGGTTGAATAGGCGACGTCCACGCGGCAACCAGGAAAAAATCCGCGCAGACTGAGGGTGATGAGCTTAATGGATTCAGCGTGTTCGCTGACAATCAGGATAATAACCGGCTCACTCTGCGACATCTAGATGTCCCTGTGCTTCCTGGGAATCCGAGCAAGCCCAATTTCAGAGCGACACGACAACGTTCACTCATTACATAATCCGAGACACACTGGCCCCACTCTTCTACTACAACCGACTCGGGGGCAAGGATGTAGATGTGAATAGCACAGGGGGAGGTGTGAAACCCAGTCTACATGGGATGGGATGGGCTTCTTCTTTGGTAGGGGGGAGCTTTCATGGGCATCAATGACGAACAAAATTGAACGGAACT
Source organism: Nitrospiraceae bacterium (assembly GCA_039920585.1). GTDB lineage: Bacteria > Nitrospirota > Nitrospiria > Nitrospirales > Nitrospiraceae > Palsa-1315. The sequence continues at coordinate 11,258 of JBDSDL010000248.1, forward strand.
GGTGGAACCAGGGAGGAGATTGGGAGAGCGCTGTGGTACCCGCGCAGACAGTGCGGCGGGTACCGTGGTGTCGGCCCCTACTTGAGGGCGACTGGAGAAGGGGCTGTTGTTGGACAGGCGCCAGGGGTCATGTACAACAAATAGTTTCCCATCCCATGTTGGGCTTCTTTTTTCTGCAAGGGATGGTGATGGACCATGATCATTTCATATTCGTCAGCCTTCGTCACAGGAAAGCCCTGGCCATCTTGATAGACTTGATGCGGTTGAAATTGCAGAAAGGTTCCGTCTTGGTCGACGTCGGGAACCGTCCGCAGCAGGGTCTGCTTCTTCGTCTTATTGTCCAGCCCGATCATGAGGAGTTCGTCATGCCCATGGGGGTAGGCAAATTTCACACAGCCATCCATCGAAAACTTGAGCGGCTCCCGGTGGACTTGGACTCCGGTGTTAATCTCAATCCCTTCGTCCGTCTGGTTTGGGCCTCGTTGGGAGAACTTACTGAAGCACACAATGTTCACTCCCACCTGATACACGTCCATTTCTTTGACAGAGGTACCCTCGGGCGCCATGTACATGGTGAACGTCGCCATGACATCTTTGGTGACCGGCGCTTTATGATAAAACGCGACGATCGACATGAGATGATCGCTCTTGGCCAGCTTGACTCCATAGCCTGACGGGAAACGCGTCTCGGTCATCTCCAACCCTGCTCCCGCAAAGAACAACGGTTCGCCATCGCATGAGACGCTGGGTTTGCTGTTGTTGAGCATCAGGATGTGATGGAGATAGTTCTTGGGGAGAGGCTTCCCTTCTTTGGTGAAGACCGCAGTTTTGTACCCGACCATATACCTATCGTTGGGGAGCTGAAAACTATGTTTGGGCATCGAGGCTGCCAGGTCTCCCTCGTGAGAGGCGGGTAGGTCGATGGGACCAAACGTGAGGGTCACGACATCGCCCTGAACTGTGACTGTCGTAGCCGTTTGATTCTTGAGCGAAGGGACGGCATGGTGGTCGTGACCGCCATCTGCAAGGGCAGGGGTTGCCAGACAGATGCTTACGAGCAGAGTGAGGAGTACCTGACGCATAAAACCTCCCAAGAATAATAAGTGGTCACGCGAATATTTGGTGTGCTGGTCGTATACGCCTGTGGGACATGCAGATGTCATTGTGCAGATGGTGGTGGGGTTAGCCGTTTCCAGAGATAGGTTCCGCCATGTTCGCGAGGAGGAATATTCTTCTGGGTCCCGACCCGCGAATACCACCACACGCCTTTGGCCTGGGTTCCATCCTCGGAGAGGAGGAGTTCAAATGCTCCTTCGCGATCGTTGCCCGGCTGCTGCCAGGCGCCTTGCCATAAACGGTCGGCATACTTTGTGGTGGTGAATCGTCCACCGTGCTGGGTATAGGGGCCGTTGCCGGCCTTGTCGAGTGTGGCCTTGTAACGCTTGTCGTCCTCCACCTCGAGAATTTCCCATTCCCCACTCAAGTCAAGGACGGCTGGTTGGCCGGTCGATGAAGCCACGGTGCGTGGTGCAGCGGCATTCAGCTGATTGTCGACAGACATCGCGCCGCCGGCATTGCGGAAGGATTCATGCCAAGACAGGAGTATCCACTGGCCGTTTCGACGTTCAAGCACACCGGTTTCTCGTAACGGCAGGACGGCGCGCTCCTGGTTCGGTCCTTGACCGAGGACACGCACATAGTCCAGCTCCATCGTGTACCACCCGATATCTCCCTTCGACCACACCTTGAGTTCGGAAATTGGAAGATCGAGCGCAGCGACTTTCGCAAACTCCTCTTTGATATCCCGTTCAAGAGTAGGCCATCCCACGTATTTTCGGCCTCCGATAGAATAGCTCGTGATATCAGCGTCGTGAGCCATTAGTCTGGACATGGTGGGGAGATCTTTCTCTGCATTGGCCCGCACAAGAGCTCGGATGGTCGTTTCAAGTTCGCTATTATCCGCAGTGCTGCTCAAGGCTGCAGGAACCCAGCAGGCTCCGCCGATGACCATATATACGATGAGACGAACCAGTACGGGCACACGCATGATGAAGCTCCTGTCAGGTTCACTAGGGAAGCGGGAGGAAAGACTGTTCAGCTGGAGTTGCAGGCTACAGGGTCGATAGAGTCTTGTCAATAATTAAGCTGCCCATTTGATTCATCTATCCGACGGCGGGCGACCTGTACGCCACGACGATCACCGTCACATTATCTTCGCCTCCTCTGCTCAGCGCCTGCTCCACTAGGTCGTGGCAGGCTCGGTGGGGATCGCCGTTTGCGCGGAAGAGTACCGATGCAATGGCTGCGTCTTCCAGCATTTTCGTGAGCCCGTCGCTACAGAGCACAATCAGATCATGAGGGGTCATCGGCGTTTCGGTCAATTCCGGTTTCATGTCGACGCCCATGCCGAGGCCTTTGGTCAAAATGTGACGCTCAGGATGTGTGAGTGCCGTAGCCGCATCGATCAGACCGCGCTGTACCCATTTCTCGACGAGGGTGTGATCGCGCGTCAATTGCGTGAGCTGTCCTTCCCGATATAGGTAAGCGCGGCTATCTCCCAAGTGGGCGGTATGAGCGACCGGTATCGGAGCCGGTGTGATTGCCAAGGCGACGAAGGTCGTGCCCATCCCTTTCAAGTAGGGCTTTGCCTGCATGAGGTCATGGATTTGCCGGTTGGCGCTCGTTACAAGATCTGCCACGAATTCAGCGGCAGCGTTGGGGTGTGTACGGAGCCAGGCTACTCGTTCTTGCGCCCGCTGTTTGGCCCCGGCCACGGCGGTTTGGGCTGCGACGTCTCCTGCCGGGTGTCCGCCCATCCCGTCTGCCACGATCCAGACGCGGCAGTCATTCAGGAGGGCCAGCGCATCCTGGTTCGACGCGCGAACATGACCAGTCTCCGTTCGACCGACCCCGGTCCACTGTTGGGGTTGTGTCACGGAGCGACCTCGACCGGATTTTGGCGACGGACGGGTGGAAATCCTACAGAAGATGGGCCGAATCGCGCGACCATCTGGTCGTAGAGCAATGATGCAAGCGGTTCGAGATTTTGGGTGTCGGCGGCATTGTATCTCAGCAACAGATCGCGTGCGGCCTCGTCACCTGCGCACCACTGATGCCACAGGCGAACGGCTTCCCATCCATCGAGCCCCACCACGTCGTTCTCGCGCGCAATCTGGACTTCGTGCTCGATATGTTTCAGCCCGCCCTGCATGCCGAGCCTGCGCGCCGCGAAGCAGAGATCGAAGTGCGGTTTCTTGAAATTCAGCCGGGGGAACTTCGCCTGCAAGTAGGGAATGTCGAACCCACTTCCGAAGAACGTAATGAAGAGATCTGTCTGCTCCAGCTCTGCGTGCAATCGATCCTCGGTCAACGTTTCCCCTCGGACCAGGCTGGTCATGTGCCCGTTGCGATACAGTCCGACCACCGTCACATGCCCCTCGCGCGCAGACATCCCTGTCGTCTCGATGTCCAGGTAGAGCGTACGAGGGCGAAACGTCTCGAAGAGACGCCAGTGCTCCCGACTCTTCAGGCAGGTGCTGAAGAAGTGTGCATCGCCTTCTTGTAGGCGTGACTGGGCGGTGGCGAGTTCGCGGTCATACCATTCTTTTCTGGTCGAAGAGATGCCGGGCAGGCTTGGAGATTGGAGGAATGCGGCCCAATCCAGAATGCCCTCTTGCCAGAGACGGCGTTCGGAACTTTGGCCGATACCTTTGAGAAGCACGAAGGATGACGTGAGCATATGCGCGCGGGATTGTAGCCTTGATTTCATCAAATAAACAAGCTAAAGTCCGCGGCCTGAGCGGGGTTTCATCTGATGACACCGATGAGAACGCAATGGCTGATCTCCCCAATAAAATTCGCATCACCATCGGCTCTGTGCAGCTCGACGCAGAACTCAAGTCGACAAAGACGGCGCAAGAAGTCTATGCCGCATTACCGGTTGAAAGCCCGGTCAACACATGGGGCGAAGAGTTCTATTTTAAATTAGCCGGGGTGAAAGACCATCGAGAGATGGCGACGAATCAGGTCAAAGTCGGCGATGTCGCGTTCTGGGGAGCCGGGCAGGTTCTCGCGATTTTCTTCGGACGTACACCGATGAGCATGGGCCAGGATCCGGTTCCGGCCGATCGTGTCAATGTGATCGGCCGCATTCTCGGGGATGCCTCGGTGCTACGGTGTGTCATGGGCGTGCCGACCATCCGGATCGAGCGGATATAGCAGGATGGTGAAAAAGGGGTCGGGGAGCGGCCAGGTGCCCTCCTTGCTCGCAGAACGCGCACGATGAAACGGTGCTCGTCCGATGCGCGCAGTTGAGGGCAGCCTTGGCCGTTCTTCTTAAGAAGAGAGGTATAAGGAGTCGGAAGGTTTCCCGCTGTGGCCTTGCTTGGGACAAGGCGCGTCGGTCCCTGGGCGAAGAGGCTGTCTTGGCAGACTCAGGGTGGGAGGGTGAAATAACCGCCAGGGTCGGGTGGGTGAGAAGGTTGGACTGTTTGAGCATCCTACGGGAATATGCTCGTGTTGTGGTACATGTGCGGACAACAAAAGTTCTCGTGTCGACATAGTTTTTACACGGCCTGTTAGCCATGAGACTATCGAAAGAACGTGTTCACCACATCGCGGAGTCGCTCGCCACCAGGTTGCAGCAGGAGGGGCAAGTGGCGATCATCGGGAATCGCAAGGCGTTCGTCGAGGAGATCGATCATGCCATTCTTGAGGAACTGTCGGTCGAAGACCGCCTCAACGCTGAAGTGCGACAGCTGTTGAAGACATACGAGCAAGACATCGAGCGGGGGCAGGTGGACTACCAGCGAATGTTCACGATGGTGAAGAGTAAGCTGGCACGTGAACGGGGCATCATCTTATAGGGCGTGAAATATGAGAAGTGAAAGGTGAAACGTCACAAAATGGAATGTTCAGCCACAGTGCGTTTCACGTTTTACGTTTAACGTCTCACGGCTTGGTATGTTGAGCGAAGATAAAATCAGCCACCTCTCTCACGTCATTCTTCAGGCGGTTAAGAAAAGCCCTCTGGTGACGGTACAGGCTGATGAGGTGCGGGTTTTGAAAGAAATCAAGCGAGTGCTCGCATCCGAGTTGGCTCAAGAAGAAGACATCGATCGAAAGGTCAAAGCGAAGTTAGCCACCTACTCGCGCGGGATCGTCGAGGGCAGTGCGGAGTGGGAGGTGCTGTATCGGAAAGCGTTCGAGGAGGAGACACGGAAACATGCGAAGGCGTGAGGTGTCGATGGAACGTGACGGCGTGACGAAATATCTGTCTCTGCTTGGAGGCATCTTCTTGTTCCTCGGAGCAACGGCCTGTTCCTTCACGAACAAGGAGAAACCGTTTGTCCCGCTGGTGCTCGAGCCAGGAGTACAGCCGCAAGTGGTGACTCTGACTGAACAGGGGACGCAGGCCTATCAGGCGAAGCAGTTCGACGACGCGAAGAATTATTTTTCCCAAGCGGTGGCTGCGGTTCCTCAATCGGGGCCTGCGCACTATAACTATGCCTTGGCCTTGCATGCCTTGGGCGATTCGGAACAGGCGCGTCAACAGTTCATGGAAGCGGCCAACCTGGCTCCAGGAGACAAAGTGATCTGGGATTCGCCCGCGCTTCGTCCCTATGGCAAGGTGGAATCGCCGAAAAAGAAACTCATTCCGCCTGGGGCCGGCAGACAGGGCCTGGGTGGCGGGACTGGTGGGCCGAGATAGTGATAGACAACCGGAGTAAGGAGTAATTTGAAATGGCAAAGGAACTTACAGTCGGTGATAAGGCTCCCGGTCTGTCGCTTCCCGATCAATCGGGAGAACCGGTCAGCCTGAAAGATTTTACGGGCAAGCAGGTGGTCCTCTATTTTTATCCCAAAGACGATACCCCTGGCTGTACGACGGAGTCGTGCGACTTTCGCGATGCCGCTACGCCGATCAAAAAGGCAGGCGCGGTTGTGTTGGGCGTGAGTTTTGACGGCCAGGAATCCCACCAGAAATTTATCAAGAAATTTACCTTGCCATTCACATTGCTCAGTGATGAGGATAAGGTCGTCGCGAAGGCCTACGGGGTTTACAAAGAGAAAAGCATGTACGGCAGAAAGTATTGGGGTATTGAGCGCAGTACGTTCGTGATCGATCAGGCCGGCAAGTTGAAGGCGATCTTCCGCAAGGTCAAGGTCGGCGGTCATGTGGATGAAGTG
>JBDSDL010000249.1:0-8278 GCA_039920585.1 Nitrospiraceae bacterium
CTCTATCGCGAGATGGCGGGCTATCCGGTCACCATTCGTTTGCTCGATCCGCCGCTGCACGAATTTCTGCCGAAGCGTGAAGAATTGATGGTGGAGATCGCGCAGTTGGAGCTAACTGGGCGCGACGGAGCCAGGCTCGAGGAGAAGCGCCGGTTGCTGGCCCGCGTCGAAGAGCTCCACGAGTTCAATCCTATGCTAGGGTTACGTGGCTGCCGGCTCGGCATTACGATGCCGGAGATTACTCGTATGCAGGCTCGGGCCATCATGGAAGCCGCGTGCGAGCTGGCGAAGGAAGGGAAGAAGATCGTCCCAGAGATCATGATCCCGCTGGTGGGAATGGTCTCGGAAATGAAGGCGCAGAAGGATTTGATCCGCGAGGTGGCGCAGGAGACGATGAAGCGGTACAACGTGAAGCTGTCCTATCTCGTGGGCACAATGATCGAACTGCCGCGTGCCGCCGTGACGGCCGATCGCATTGCGGCAGAGGCGGAGTTCTTTTCATTCGGGACGAACGATCTCACTCAGACCACGTTCGGTTTCTCCCGCGACGATGCGGCGAAGTTCATCGATTTTTATCGAACCGCCAACATTATGGAAGCGGATCCATTCGCAGTGCTCGATCGAGAAGGGGTGGGGGACTTAATGCGGCAGGCCATCGTCGGAGGCCGGAAGACCCGCCCCGGGATTAAGCTCGGCATCTGTGGTGAGCACGGCGGCGATCCCAGTTCCGTTGAGTTCTGCCATGAACTTGGATTGGACTACGTGAGCTGTTCGCCCTATCGTGTCCCCATTGCGCGACTTGCGGCAGCTCATGGAGCCTTGGCCGAAGCCGGATCGAACAGTTCCCTTCCCATGCGAAAGATGTCAGGGGCACGTATGAAGGTGAAGAAGGCGACGATGAAGACCACAAAGACGAAGTCGGCTCCGCGGCCTCGCAGCCGATCGCGCATCACGCGCAAGACACGGTGACTGCCACCACCGCGCACCGTCACTTCATGACCCTGGCGCTCCGTCTCGCGGCGAAGGCCCAGGGCAAGACCAGCCCGAATCCCATGGTCGGCGCCCTCGTGGTCAAGAACGGCCGCATTGTGGGCCGCGGGTATCACCAGGGTCCAGGGCAGCCTCACGCAGAAATTCTTGCACTCAAACAAGCGGGGTCGCGCGCCAATGGCGCGATTCTCTACGTCACGCTCGAACCCTGCTGCCACCTTCTCAAACGAACCCCACCTTGCGTGCCGGCAGTGATTCAATCCGGTGTGCGACAAGTGGTGGTGGCGATGGTCGATCCAAATCCATCGGTCAAAGGACGAGGCATTGCTGTCTTGCGCCGGGCTGGGATCATGGTGACGACGGATATTGCACAAGAGGAAGCGGTGCAGTTGAATCGCGCGTACTTCCACTGGGTGACAACCGGTCGTCCCTATGTGATCCTGAAAGCCGGCATGACATTGGATGGAAAGGTGGCGACGGCGAAGGGGGAGTCTCGATGGATTACTGGTCCGCGCGCGCGCCAAGACGCGCATCGACTCCGGCGTCAGGTGGATGCCGTGGTCGTCGGGATCGGCACCATCCTTCACGATGATCCCACGCTGACGGCGCGACTCTCCGATCGCCCGCTCAAACTGGCATCCCGGCAACCGTTGCGTGTCGTGCTTGATAGCCGACTAAGAACGCCGCCGTCAGCAACGGTCTGTGCCAAGCAGGACCAAGCGAGGACGTTGATCGTGACTGCGAGTCGTGCATCCCAGTCCCGGCACCGTCCATTTGAACGGGCAGGGGTGGAGGTGCGGTCCCTTCCGGTGAAGAACGGGCGTGTCTCGCTTCCAGCGCTGATGACGATGCTGGGCAAGCGCGGGATCACGTCTGTGCTCATCGAGGGAGGCAGCACCGTCAATGCCGCAGCGTTACGAGAGAAGCTCGTTAATCATGTCGTGCTCTATCTTGCGCCTACTCTGATGGGAGGGCAGGATGCTAAGGCGGTGATCGGCGACCGGAGCCCGAAGCGCTTGGCCCAAGCGCTGCCATTACGTCATCTCACGGTCCGCCGTATCGGGAAAGATTTGGTCGTAGAAGGAGATCTGTGACGTGCAGGTTTCTCATAGGCATCCTTGTCATGATGCTTGCAGGTTTTGCGGACTGTGAAATGGAGGCGACCGCTGTCGCTTCCTCTGCTGAGATGAAGACGCAGGTCTTCCGCTACCTGGATAGTACAGATGCGGAAGAAGCCTCAGGCCTTCTTCAGGTCATGCTGTCCGATCCCTATGCCACGATCGACCAGGCGATACGGATCATTCAAACCGAGCGGGACTATGCCCCGCAGCCGACCGGAACCATTCCCGACGAGCGAATCGATGTGCAAGGGCGTGCCTATAACGTGGCGCTTTCCGTTCCCTCGACCTATCAGCTGACAAAGAGTTACGGCCTGGTCGTGTGCCTGCACGGCGCTGGATTTACCGGTGGAGCCTACCTGGAACGCTGGCAGGCTCGGTTGGGGGATGACTATGTCTTGGCCTGTCCGACTACTCCGATGGGCGCCTGGTTTACGAGAGAAGCAGAGGAGCTGGTGTTGGCGACGATTCGTTCCGTGCAACGGCGCTACCACATCGATCCTGACCGGATCTTTCTCACCGGCATGTCCAACGGCGGGATCGGCGCCTGGGTGATCGGCATGCACGATGCGCCCCTGTTCGCCGGCATTGCCCCCATGGCGAGCGGGCTCGATCATGTGCTGCTGCCGTTTCTGGCTAATTTGCGCTCCACGCCGGTCTATATCATTCACGGAGCCAAGGATCAGGTGATGCCGGTGGAACTCAGCCGCACGATTACGAAAGAATTGACCAGGCTGGGCTATCCCTTTGTCTATCGAGAACACGATCGCGAGCATCCCATGGCGGGCGGGCACTATTTCCCCAGGGAGGAATTGCCTGAGCTGGTAACCTGGCTCAACACTCAACGGCGCAATCCCTTGCCGACGAGCGTGACGGTGATGCGTGAAGCGAGTCATTTTCAACCGTTTGGATGGGTACGCATCGACGCGACCGATGTCATTGCCGCGTTCTCAGAAGATTTGGTCGGCAAGCGAGACGACCGAATCAGACGCCAAGAATATGCCAGACTGGACGTCTCCATCGTGGCGCCGAATCGCATTGAAGTCCATGCCGACCGAGTCCAACGCTACAGCCTCTTCCTGAACGAACAGCTCGTTGATTCCTCCAAACCGCTCGTCGTACTCACCAATGGGCAGGTGTCCTTCGACGGTCCCGTGACGCCGTCGCTTGAGACCTTGTTGCGGCAGGCGCGCTTGCGACAAGATTCCCGGCAACTCTTTCCGATCCATCTCGCTATCCAGGTTCGAAAGCAGCCGTCATGATCTTCTGGTGGTTGTGCGCGCGGAGGGCCGGCTCGCTGGCGTTGCTCGCCGTGATGGGGCTGAGCACGACCCTCTATTCAGGCTTGGCCTATTCAGAGACCTGCTCCTTACCATCCGAGCATGCAGGGATGACATTTCCGATCGAAAAGGTCGATCAAGACTGGGCTTGCCGACTGTATCCGATTGTCGATAACTACACCACGATCAGCAAGGTCGGCCCAATCCAAACTGGTTTGCCAGAATCGCTCTATCATCAATTGCTGGATCGCCCACCTCTGGCAGCGGCCTTGATCAATCGCTTGGGCCTTGCCTTGTATAAATCGGAGGCGAGAGGCCCAGGCCGCTTTTGGGGCCACGATGGTGAGGGGACTGGGGGGATCGTGCAACTCGTCTATCAGGACCGGAGCTCTCGAATTTACTATCTCGAAGGATCGCACGACGGTCGGTTCCTCCCGCACATCACTGGCAAGGCGGTCGTGTTTCTGAGGATGCATCCGGTGAAAGATGCCGACGGGATGGAAGTGATGGACAGTACTATGGTCTCGTACACGAGGTTGGATAATCGCATCCTCTCAGGATTGGTTTTCATGCTGCGACCGATTATCGGAGGGATTGTGGCAAGGAAGTTGGGCAAAGGGGTGGAGACCGTCAATCGATTGAGTCTCCTCATGCGGCAACATCCTGACCGTGTGCTGTTTACAGTCATGGACCCGCCTGCCTTCCCTGATGATGAAGTGGCCTTTGTGAAGCAGGCGTTGGAGCGTCTTTCTCATTCCAGCGACCTGACCCCATCCAGGACACCGTCACCATGACGACGTCGCGCAGCTTTACGTTGCTCTGCACCGTCGGCGTGTTCTGCTTTATCAGCTACAACATGGTGCGGATGCCGGTGTTGGCGTTGTTCGCAGAATCCCTGGGAGCCAGTCCCGAGCGCATCGGGCTCATCGTGTCGGTGTCCACACTGACCGGGGTGTTCCTCAAATTACCGTCCGGCGCGCTGTCCGACATCTACGGTCGGCGGTTTCTGCTTAAGATCGGTGTGGTGGCGTTCGGGCTTCCTCCATTTCTTTACCCCTGGGTGACAGATCTCGATGCGCTGACAGCCTTACGCTTCTTCCATGGGCTTGCCACCGCCATTTTTGCACCGAGTGCACTGGCGACCGTGGCCGATCTCTATCGAGAACGGCGGGGCTCCGCGCTCGGCACGTACACGGCCTCGACGCAATGCGGTGCATTGCTCGGGCCGTTCATCGGTGGCTATCTGATCTACGCGTCTGGATTCTCCAGCGCCTTCGTCACCGCCGGCATTTTCGGCTGCATCGCCATCGCCATTTTCTATAGCCTACACCTCACACCGCCTCCCCCGCGCATTCAGGAAAAGGGGATGGCTCCGTTGATGGCGGAGATGTGGAAGGGCTTCAGGGTGGTCTCCAAGAATCGCAAAGTCCTCATTACCAGCTCGACCGATGCAGCCAAGATGATTGCCAATGGGGCCTTGATGGCATTCCTTCCGCTCTATGGTGTCTCGGCGGGATTGAATCCCGGAGAAGTTGGGATGTTGTTTACTGTCCAGGCCCTCACGTCGCTCGTCTCCAAGCCGATTATGGGTCGGGTGTCTGATAGCGTCGGGCGTCAGCCGCTCATCATCATGGGCCTCGTGATCTGCGCGGCGACCTTTGTCTGTATTCCACAGGTATCGATGTTCTGGTTGTTATTGTTGCTCTCGGCGGGCTTTGGGTTCGGCGAAGCCGTCGTCTCCTCGTCGTCATCCGCCCTGGTTGCGGACAGTTCCGAGTTCAAGACGCTCGGGGCGGGGATGGGCATGCAAGGGACGATTGGAGACATCGGCCATGCAGGCGGGCCGCTGCTGGCAGGCGTGCTGATCGCGCATCTGAACTATGCCAACGCCTTTGCCATCATCGCCGGTCTGCAACTCGTTGCAGCGGCGGTGTTCTGGATGACGATGAGAAGATGACTCCCGCGAGACGGGCGAGACTGGCGGGAAAAGCGTGACGGGTAGGGATAGTCTCACACGTCACGCGAGTCCTGCCCTTTGCGTTTGCCTCGCGCGACTGCGTGATTTCGCCACGAACCGTCATGAATAATGAGGACTGGTGCTATATAATGGGCCGGTGATGAAAACGATCGCGACAGAGAATATTGTTATTGGCGTACTGGCCAGCATCGGCGTGCTCGTGTTGCTCGTGATGGTTGTCTATGTGGTTCGGCAAATGTTCAGCCAGAAGGGGGAATAGGTTCCGTGTTTGAGCTTCTCCAGGATATTCAAAATGGCCTCTGGCAAGGCCGCAGCGAGCGGCTAGCCGAGGCGTACTGTCTGCAAGTACGTTGAGGCTGGGCGAGAAGCGAGAACGAAGCCCGTGGCAATGCGCGTCTTGGCGCGCAGGGGTTGGGCTGGTGAGAAGGGGCCTTTTTCAATATCCTGCTATGTTCACAGGCATCGTCGAAGAATTGGGCGCCATCATCTCGATCGACAAGACCCTCGTCGGAACGAGGATGACGATTTTGGCCTCAGCCGTGATGCGCGACCTCAAGGTCGGGGACAGCATCAGCGTCAACGGCGCCTGTCTGACCGTGATGAACAAGACTGAGCACAACTTTTCCGTGGAAGTCTCTCCTGAAACGCTGTCCGTGACCACCCTCGGGCAGTTCACCGCCGGCGCTCCGCTGAATTTGGAACGGGCGATGAAGCTCAACGAACGGCTCGGTGGGCATCTCGTGGCTGGTCACGTAGACGGGATCGGCACGATTCGCAATCGTCAACAGGATGGGAACGCCATCCTGTTCACGGTCGAATCCCCGCCGGAGATACTCCGCCACTGCATCGTGAAAGGGTCCGTCACCGTTGACGGCATCAGCCTGACGATCAACCAGGTGACAGATCGTGGGTTCTCCGTCTCGATTATTCCGCACACGGCGAAGGTTACCACCCTGGGCCTCAAACAAGTCGGTGATCTGGTCAATCTCGAATCGGACCTGATCGGGAAATACGTCGAACGTCTGCTGCAGGAACGAGGACAATTTCCTGACAAACCAGCCCCCGTTATAGACAAGGATTACCTCAAAAAGCGCGGACTCCTCTAATAGGATGCTGAAAAGGGAGGCGGGGTAGCTGGGACGATCCCCGTGCTCGCGCAACGCGCAGCCTAAGAAGGCCCTCGTTGGACGCGCGCAGTTGGGATCATCCCTGCCACCCCGTGGTAAGAGTAAGTGATAGTTCGCTGCGGCCTTGCTGGACGGACTTATTGAGCATCCTGCAGAGCTGTCAGTATCCACCGGTCAGCTTCCTGAGTGATAGGGTTCACGATGGCACATAAAGCCCACGCCTCTAAACGTCTCACTGTAGATCGGCTGCTCTCGAAGCTTGGCATTGCCTCACGTGGAACGAGCCAGGAATGGGTCCGTGCGGGGCGAGTCTGCATCAATGGTCGAGTCGTGCGCGATCCGGCCACGTGGATCTTGTGGCCGAAAGATGCTGTCTCGGTCGATGACCAGCTGATTCAAGACTCGGTCAAGCGATTTCTTCTCTTTCATAAACCCAAAGGGGTCATCACCACGCACAGTGATGAAAAGGGCCGTAAGACGATCTTCGATGTGCTGTCGCCGGACCTGGGATATATGCATGCCGTTGGGAGACTCGATCAGGCGACCAGCGGGTTGCTTCTGCTCACCAACGATTCGATCCTGTCGAGCTATCTCACCGATCCGGCCCATAAAGTGATGAGAACCTACCTAGTCTCCGTGCGAGGAGAATTCACTGTGGCTCAAGCCACAGAAGCCACAGCCGGAGTGCTCGATGATGGCGAGTGCCTCCAGTGCCACAGCGTGAAGATTCAGAAGAGTTCCGGGCGCGAATCACATCTGGAAGTGGTCTTGATCCAGGGAAAAAACCGTGAAATCAGAAGACTGTTCATGGCATTGGGGCATGAAGTGACCAGGCTCAGGCGCATTCAATACGGTCCCTTCAAACTGGAAGAGCTCCCGTCCGGCGCATGGCGCGAAATCCCGATGGAGGACGTGAGGAAGGCGCTTCGATTATAACTAACTCGTCGCTTGTAGCTCGTTCGAAGAAAAGAGTCTATGGCGTATAGCGTATGGCCGATAGCAAGTGCAGGGGAAGCAGGACTTTCTTTGTCCGTGCCATCAGTCTTTGCTATTCGCGATCATCTCCTGCCGGAGAAATATAGAAAACAAAATTTTACTCGTTGCTCAAACTCTGCTATACCACACATACATCGACTAACATTTTGACATCGAAGGGGGGTGGAGTTCTCATGGCAGCGAAGAAAGCAGCAGCGAAGAAGCCCGCAAAGAAGGCGGCTAAGAAGAAAAAGTAGTCGTCGCATAATGAGGAGGCGACGGCCACGTCGCCTCCTCACCTTTCCTCTTCCTCTATCTCCTTCAGATCCGAGCCGCATCTCACATAGCCCGCAGTATTCATGACTGTTCGTCGCGAAATTGCTGAGCCGCGTCGCGAGACCAGCGCGTGGAGCCGTGAGGATCCGATGCGTGCTCGTGCAGCACGGGGAGGGTCCGAGGGGGTGAGCCCGCTGGCCGAAGGCCTGTCGCAGCAGCGGATCGGCGATTGCCGCAGAAGTGTTCATGAATAATGTGGGTTAGGGCTGACCAATCGGGATATTCCCTCGCAGGACTTTCTGCCGGCTCGACCGCCTGATACAAAACACGTCATTCCAAGACCAGACCTTCATCGGTATGGGAGTGCGAGTGTGTTTGGAGGTCACCGGAATGGTTCAATCCGACCGACGTTGTATTGGCAGCGGGGGACTATGTTGTCCGGAGAACTCTTGAATAGGTGACGGCGACGAAACCGGTTGTGCCGTCGAATCGATTCGTTGTCCAGATGGGGAGTCAGAGAGGTAAAAAAATGGG
>JBDSDL010000250.1:0-17721 GCA_039920585.1 Nitrospiraceae bacterium
CCCCTGGCGTCCTCGATCAATGACCTCTTCTCCGCTGGCAAAGGATTCAACGGCATAGCCTTCCTTCTTTAAGGCTTCAGCCAAGAGATCGCGCGCGACCGCATCGTCGTCGGCTACGAGAATATGCGCTGGTTGCATCAGTTCTGCTCCGTCATGAGCGTCGGCTCGGTTTTCAATCCAGGTAAGGTCACGGTCACGGTTGTACCGCGCCCGGTCTCGCTCTCGAGCACAAGACTACCTCCATGGGCCAGGACTGTTTCGCGGCTCAAGAATAGCCCTAACCCGGTGCCCTTGCCAACGGCCTTGGTCGTAAAAAATGGTTCAAACGCTTTTTGTACATCGGCTTCCGGCATGCCGCATCCCGTATCCTGCACCGCGACCGTGACTACCAGAGGCGACACCGCATCGGCCACCCGGCGGGCGCGGTCGAGTTCTTCGGGCGAAGCCGCATGAGCTTCTACGAGCACGTGCACCGCTCCATGCGCTGGTGTGGCGGCTAAGGCATTGGCGAATACGTTCACCATTACTTGATGCATCTTTTCCGCATCGGCCCAGACGAGCGGGAGATCTCCTGGAATCTCAACCGTCATGGTGATCTCTTTCGCATGGAAGGCCGGTTCCATGAGTACGACAGCTGGACTGATCACCTTGTCCACAGGCAACCATGCCGGTTCAGGTTGGCGCTGTCTGGTTGAGGACAGCAAGTCCTGAATGATCCGAACCACCCGTGTGAGTTGCTCATCGATCACGGTCACCCGCTTTTTCATCTCAGGCGTGACGCCCGGCTCTTCAGCCAGTGCTTGCACATGCCAAGCAATCGAGTGCAACGGCGTTCCAATCTCATGCGCGACGGATGCCACCAGTTGCCCCACCGCGGCTAAGCGTTCCGAACGATTCAGCTGGTCTTTCGCATCGACAAGCTGCGTATTGGCCTTCAGGAGGCTTTCCGTCTCCCGGGCAAGCGCGGCACGCGCCGCCGCCTCTCTCGTCTTGCGCTCCTCCCACGTCATGCCGATATAGGCTACAACCAGGAGCACTCCCGCGACCACACTGCGATTGATCACCGCCGATTGCAACCGCCCAGGCTTAGTCGGTTGCATCAATCCCATATAGGTCGCCCCGATACAGGCCAGTACCGTGACGACCATCAGGCTGCGACTGCGCACTGTGGCAACCAACAGAATCGGCACCACGAATCCGTACGCGCCGACAACGTTCGCTGGGGCGACCATTTCAAGGACGACGATCGCCAAGAACACCGCCCCCGCGATCGCCAGCACAATGCGATTTTGCTTCAACATGGGAATGGGAGATACGTAAACTGCCGATGAACCATTGTCCACCCTCTAGCAGGCTGCGGGGAAATTATTTCAACGCAGTAGCCTTTCGAGGGGATACTCCTCAGGGATAAGAAAAGAATATCGCCGAAGGATGCTCAAAAGGCCATCCCGCAAGGCCCGTCCAATTCTCTCTATCTCTTTTTAGGGGAGTGGTCGAGGCTGCCCTTATACTGCGCGCATCGAACGAGCACATTCTTATCGTGCGCGTTCTGCGAGCAAGAAGGGCACCTGGCCGCTCCCCCCCTGCTGGCGGACTTTTTCAGCATCCTTCTAGAGGGTCTTACCTTAGCGGACGGGCTGAACGCAAGACAGCCCCAAGTTGCTGGAGGCGTTCATCGGATAAAATCTCGCTCACACGAACCGCATACTTACGGGTCCAGTTTGGATGACTGTCGATTGTCCCAGGAAGATTGGTTTGCGACAGTTCGCCCAAACCGTCTTCGAGATTTGCCAGGACGAGATAGGACGGTGTATGAGCCAGGTAGAGATGAATTGCTTGGCAGAGTTCAGTCGTCATGGCGGGCGCGGTGGCGAGGTCATCCGTCACGCCAGTTGGCAGGAGGCTTTCCCGCTGAAGCGCACGGAGGATGTGTGCCTTGTCGCGCCAGCGCTCTTCCCATGCGCGTTGGCGCGTTTCGTCATCTTGAAAGACGCCCAATCCCGCCCGTACGTGTAGGTCCTCGCCAGACCAAAATCCGGTGAGCGTTGGCAAGTCGTGCGTCGTGGCCACAGCCAACGATTGTGCGGGATAGTCGCCGGGTGGCTTCATGGCGCCATCTGTGCTGCGCTCGAAGTAGAACACACGGTAGGACAGCACTCTCGCCTTCGCCAACTGCTCTCTGACCCAATCGGGGACCGTGCCGAGGTCTTCTCCAATGACTAAGGTTTTGGATCGAACGCTTTCCAATGCCACAATCGCCAGTAAGTCTTCAAAGGGATACTGCACATACGTACCTTGGGAGGCGGGCTTTCCGCGCGGAATCCAGAAGAGCCGGCAGAATGCCATGACATGGTCCAATCGGATGGCTCCACCGGATCGAAAGTTGTTGTGAAATAGCTGGATCATCAGCTCATAGCCGCTGGCGCGCAGCGCATGAGGGTTGATCGGAGGTAAGCCCCAATTCTGTCCCTCCGGCGCAAACGCGTCAGGCGGGGCGCCGCAGTCGGCTCCGAACGCCAACACAGATTGATGGATCCAGGCTTCAGCCCCATTCCGATCGGCGCCAAGAGCCAGGTCATGATAGAGCCCGATCGGCATTGCCAGATGCTCCGCTGCTCGTCGGATCTCGGTCAGCTGTTCGCTCGCCACCCACTGAATGTATTGAAAGAAGCGAATGCGTTTCCGGTGCCGTTTGGCATATTCACGCGTCGGCGGGCCAGGCGTCAGAAATTGTTTAGGCCAATCGTGCCAGGTGGTCGGCTTGGATTGAATCAGCCGGCGTTCTTCCTCCAACGTCTGGAAGGTGGCATATAGCTCGAGCGGTGTGCCTTCAGACTGGATAAACCGTTCTAAGAGCCAGGCGCGCGGCGTATTCGGTTGGAGATTCGGTTCCTCTCCGCTGTACGCATCGGTGAGGAATTGCCGGTAGGCCAGCTCGAGCTTGGTGCGCTTTGTGGTTGCAATGGCGTCGTAGTCCACCCGCCGACTTTCTCGCAACGCTTGAAGCTTGGCTTGAAACTCGGGAGCATGGAACTGTTGCTGCGCCTTCTCCGACCCGTAAAACTCCGGCAGCCGCTCGAGATCGATATAGAGTTCATTGAGATACAGTCGGCTGTCCGGCGCATAGGGACTAATGTGATACGGCGGAGTATTTCGCAGTGCGTGCAGCGGATTGAGCCCGATGACTCCGGCGCCGAGGCCCTTCCCAGCCCACTCTACAATATGACCGAGGTCGGTGAAGTCGCCGCACCCCCAATTACGGTCGGAGGACAACGAATAGAGTTGCAATGCCAATCCCCACAGCTGTTGGTTCCCCTCAAGCGACGGCGGAACATAGCACTGGCGTGGGGCCACAATGACACGCATCGTTCCCACGTTTCCCCCGACCAAGCCCTCGGCCCGCATCGTCAATCTGTAGTACCCTAGCGAGAGACCATTCGGAGCCGGTATCTCGATACGCACATGCCGTTGACCATTGAGAAAACGGACCTCCACGGCGGACAGCCCAGGCCCTGCCTGTCCCTCTTGCACCACGGTGTTCGTTTCGTCGGAGATCTGCCATGCCACTACGACGGACCCTTCTTTTCCGTCCTCGATTGCCAGATAACAGGAGACAGAAGGTCCCGTCTCATTGTCACGCAGGACCTGCACTGCGCTGCAGGGGCGTTGCCACGGTGCCTCATCCCATTCTTGCAGCGCCTGCGTCAGCGATTCGGTCGAGTCGACCGAAAATCCCATGGCAGTCAGTACGGCGCGCCGAGTGTCATCGGAGGTGAGGTGAAAATTTCCGGCAATATCGTAATAGTCAGTCACGATCCCGGCACGTTCGGCGAGTTTAGCAAGAAGGGTCTGCTCCGTCTGGTCCGGCATGGAGGGGAGTCTGCGTGAAGACCTTCGGCATGTCAAGCTATCCCATTGTTCTTGAAGACAAATTTGAGCAATCACGCCTCGTGCTCGGCGACATTACTCACATACGACTCGGTACGATTTCTAACGCTCCTTCTTTGTGTGTGGCTCATTAGATTTGAACAAGCCGATATGTGGAGGGCCTGCTACCGTTAAAGGCCGTCCCGGGCGATGAATGGGAGCAGAAGATGGCAAAGAGAACGAGACGGACTCACTCAGCGGTGTTCAATGTGAACGTGGCGCTGGCCCGCATGGTTCAGGGGTTGTCCTGCCGGGGCATAGCGCGTATCCGAGACGTGATCGCCTCGGTAAGCCTGGAGAATGTTGTTGAGGTTTATTGACTCCCCCCATTTCATTTTGTTAGCTTCAAGCCCCACCGTGTTGCTGCCGATAGCGAAGACGAGACGAGTCAGGCAGCATCCTTGGCATCCAATCCCGAAAGGAGTTCCGATGGCTAGCTCAACCGCCTCGCCCGAATTGCTTACTGAACTGCAGAATAAGGCCACACAGCTTCGGATCGAGAGCGTTCGCGCGACGAGTGAAGCCGGGAGCGGACACCCCTCTAGCTGCTGCTCTGCTGCGGACATTGTCGCGGCCCTGTTCTTCTCTGTCATGCGCTACGATCCCACAAATCCGAAGGCGTACAATAGCGATCGGTTCGTGCTGTCGAAAGGCCATGCTGCCCCCTTGCTCTATGCCGCTTGGGCTGAAGCCGGTCTCTTTCCCAAGAGTGAACTGCTCAAACTCCGAACGCTGGCGTCCGATCTTGAAGGCCACCCGACGCCTCGCTTGTCGTTTGTCGATATGGCCACGGGTTCGTTGGGGCAAGGACTTCCTGTCGGTATTGGAATCGCCCTCAATGCAAAATTCGTCGACAAACTAGATCACCATACCTATGTCTTGATGGGCGACGGAGAGTCCGTCGAGGGATCCGTATGGGAAGCGGCCGACGTCGCGCGCCATCACGGACTGGATAATCTCTGCGCCATTGTGGATGTCAATCGACTTGGTCAAAGCGATCCCACCATGCTGCAACACGACATGGAGAGCTATCGCTCCCGATGGGCCGGCTTTGGCTGGCATGCGCTGGTGGTTGATGGGCACGATCTTTCAGCTCTACTCGCGGCCTTTGATACCGCCGCTTGCACCAAAGGCAAACCGACGGTGCTGCTCGCCAAAACATTTAAGGGCAAGGGCATCTCCTTCATGGAGAACCATCCTAGCTGGCATGGGAAGCCGGCCGCCAAAGGCGAGGAAACTCAGAAGGCGATCGATGAGCTGACCAAGCAGTTGAAGCCGAGCAGTACCACCATAGCAGTGAAGAAGCCAGCGGCGCCTGTTCAAGGGCCGTCGTCGATTAGCCCTCTCCCACCTTCACCCTACAAAGTAGGCGACGCTGCTGCCACGCGTGAAGCGTTCGGCCATGCATTTGAAGCGCTGGGCGCGGTCAATTCGCTGGTCGTGGGACTGGATGCCGACGTAAAGAATTCGACCTATACCGATAAGTTCGGCAAGAAGTTTCCCAATCGATTCTTTGAAAATTTCATCGCGGAACAAAACATGCTCGGGGCTGCAGCCGGTTTAGCCGCCTGCGGAAAAATTCCGTTTGTCGCCACGTTTGCGGCATTTTATACGCGAGCCTACGACTTCATCCGCATGGCTGCCATCAGCGGCTCGAACATCAAGCTTGTTGGCACACACGTCGGCGTGAGCATCGGGGAAGACGGTCCCTCGCAAATGGGATTGGAGGATATCGCGATGATGGCTGCGCAGCCGGGCGTGACCGTGTTGTATCCGTCCGATGCGACCTGTACGTATCGGCTCGTCGAAATAGCTGCTACGCATAAAGGGATGGTCTACATTCGGGCTGGTCGCCCGAAGTCTCCGGTCCTATACGGACCAGGTGAAACCTTCCAGATCGGCGGATCGAAGGTCATTCGTCAAAGCGCATCGGATGTCCTCACGATCGTCGCCGCCGGCGTCACGCTCTTTGAAGCCCTGAAGGCGTACGACACATTGAACGCTGCCGGAGTCTCTGTGCGGATCGTCGATCTCTATAGCATCGTCCCCATCGATCGCACCACATTGCTGGACAGTGCCAAGTCCACGCAGGGACGCATCCTCACCGTTGAAGATCATTATGCGCACGGCGGTCTCGGAGATGCAGTGCTCAGCGCGGTCGGACCCGAAGGCATCAAGGTACATAAGCTCGCCGTTCGCACGATCCCACACAGCGGGAAACCGGATGAACTCATTGATCACTTCGGCATCGGGGCACGATCGATTGTCGAAGCAACTAAACGAATCGTAAAGTAACCCCTCCGGTACCACCCTTCCCCATGATGGGGGAAGACGTTATCCCTTTCCTGAACATTCTGACAGGACCAGTGCGCCTCCATTGCCTTATCTCGGGGCGATGTCGGACTGGCTCCTCGCGCATCAAATATTGGCGGCAATCTACCCGGTCGCATAAATGGAAGAAGTGCAGCCTCCATGGCTTGGGCAACCCAACATCCATTCGCATTTTTATTTTTGATCTTATATTTTTAGGTCTTGACAAGAAGGCATATTTAAGCGATTCTGCCGAGCCTCTGTTAGTCTCAAGAGCAGTGTTCGCTCAGTAGATCTGAGCAAATATAGTTGTTATTATGTATTGAGTCCCAGGAGGCTAAGACATCGTCGAGCGACGATTATCACCATCAGAAAAGGAGGTGCGAATGACGAAGCGGAAGGTCGGGATATCGGTTGTGGTGATGGTATCCATCCTGATTCTTTCAGGAGGAAAAGCTTACTCTGAAGACGCAGTGCCATTGCCTGAAATTCCGGCCGAGTATGCCGGCAAACATATGCCGGCTGGCGGGTGGACGGATCCTAAGGCCATCGAGGAGGGGGGGAAGATTTACACCGGTGAAGTCAACCCGCTCATCAACTGCGGCAGCTGCCACGGCAAAGATGGTAAACCGGTAAAAAAGGGAGCGCGGGATCTTCGTGACCAGAAAAACACTGGCCGTTTCTCAGATAGCTTCTGGTTCTGGCGAGTGTCTGAAGGGGTTCCCAAGACGAAAATGAAGCCCTGGAAATCGCTCTTGTCGGAAGAGCAGATCTGGCAGGTTATCGCGTATGAGCATCAGTTCTCACATGATGGCAAACCATCTGAACACACGGATTACAAGCCTTGAACCGGAGGCAACTCCGAGTACCCTGATTAGGGCTGAAATCATTCAGTACAATCGAAAGTCAATTCACAGGAGGTCATATGTCTATTAGTTTTTCGCGTTGTGTGCGTACTGCCGGATTGCTCGGCGCATTTATCGTAGCTCCCTGCCTTGCCATCAATTCAGGATCGGCGTCGGCGGCGGAGACCATCAAGGCCGTAACGACGACGGCACCCAATGTTCCTCCTCCAATCACACGAAGAGAGGCTGCCAACGTTGTGGTTGAACTTGAAGCGGTCGAGTTCGTCGGCAAGCTGAGCGACGATAACAATTACAAGTTCTGGGGCTTCAATGGAACCGCACCCGGACCCATGATCCGAGTGATGGTGGGAGATACGGTTGAGATTCGTTTGAAGAACAAGAAGGACAGCAAGGAAAGCCACAACATCGACTTTCATGCAGTCACTGGACCGGGTGGCGGGGCAGCAAGCCTCAATACCGAGCCCGGGGAGGAAAGCAAGTTACGGTTTAAGGCCCTCAATGCTGGCCTCTATTTCTATCATTGTGCCACCGCATCGCCATCCATTCCTGAACACATTGCGAATGGAATGTACGGCGGGATCTTAGTTGAGCCGGTTGGCGGACTGCCCAAGGTAGACAAAGAGTTTTATGTCGTGCAGAGCGAGTTTTATACCAAGCCTGGCAAGAAGGGTGAGACCTTGGAGTTTTCGTTCGAAAATGGATTAGCGGAGCACCCGTCACATGTGGTGTTTAACGGCATGGCGGGCTCGCTTATCAAGAATCCTCTGATGGCCAAGGTAGGCGACACCATTCGAATGTACTATATCAACGCAGGCCCCAACTTGACTGCAAACTGGCACGTCATCGGCGAGATCTTTGACAGGGTGTACCCCGAAGGCTCCTTGATTACGCCTCCATTGCAGAACATCCAGACGACCGTCGTGCCGGCTGGTGGTTCTTCCATGGCAGAGTTTAAGGTCGAAGTGCCTGGAACCTATATCAATGTCGACCATGCAATCTTCCGCATTGCAAAGGGCGCCGTTGGCCTGATCAAGGTGGAAGGCCCAGATCAACCAGAGATCTACAAGAACCTTCTGAAGTAATCTGTAGATGTCAGGCGTCTGGTTCTGAGAACCGTGACGAAGTCGTGTAATCGGCGGGAGGGAGAGGCATTGCCTCTCCCTCTTCGTTTTAATGGGCTACAGAGATCATGATGAAACGCCCACCTTGAGGGTTGGGGTGGGCTTGAACTCAAGCAGCACATCCCTCCAGTATCGCGCCGCAAGGGGTATCCTTCCTCGACAGTAGGGACCAATTCTTCTGAAAACTGCCCCATAGTGTCACGCGACTAACCGTGCACCAACCGTACTATCTCCCTGACTGATCTTCCCCCGATTCCAAGGGCACCCGGTTGGTAAAACATCCCGTTCCTGGGTCACCCGCACGAATTCCCGCTTCACGCGTGTGAGTTCCTCGGCCTCGGCGCGTTGAGCAGCCCGTGTCGTGCCGTGGGCCTCGGCCTGCCGGTGCTGGGCGCGCCAGCGATACAACCCGCCCGCTGGAATCCCTAGATCACGCGCCACCTGACGCTTTCACCATTCTTCCCCTTAATGGAGGTGTCTGTAATATTGAGGAAAGGTCAGTCCTCATTGATTGATGTTTCCAGACTTTACCAGTACCACTAATTCTCCCCTGCTGGACAGGCCTGGGTTGCCGAGTATAATCTGCGCATCTGAGCAGTAAACATTCAGGAGCACTCATGATATTGAAGCAGGTGTTGACGATTGCGGGTTCGGATTCTGGCGGAGGCGCGGGGATTCAGGCCGACATCAAAGCCATGTCGGCCAACGGGGTGTTTGCTATGTCGGTGATTACCGCCATCACGGCGCAGAATACGGAAGAAGTTACCGACGTCTTCGAGTTGCCGGCCTCGATCATCGCGGCGCAAATCGATGCCGTGTTCGACGATTTCGACGTCGCCGCGGTGAAAACCGGGATGCTGTCTTCGACGGCGATTGTTGAGGTTGTTGCAAAACTCCTGAAACCTCAGAATGTCACGAATCTCGTGGTGGATCCGGTCATGATCTCGAAGACCGGCCATGCGCTGCTCAAGCCGGAAGCAGTCGATGCGGTAAAGACACAGCTCTTCCCTTTAGCGCTGCTCGTTACGCCGAACATCCATGAAGCCCAGCAACTGTCTGGCATCGAGATAACAACGCTCGCCGATGCGCGTCGCGCAGCCAAAGTCATTCATAGGTTCGGCTGCAAGTACGTGTTGATAAAAGGCGGTCATTTGCCTGCAGATCGGGCCACCGATCTGCTCTATGACGGCAATTTTTTCAACGTATTCAGAGGGGAGTTTATCGATACGCCCCATACGCATGGGACCGGCTGCACGTTCGCTTCAGCCATCGCGGCCCATCTCGCGCGAGGCAAATCCGTGAACGACGCCGTTCAGACAGCCAAGACCTATCTCACCGAGGCCCTTCGTCACAGCCTAGCGATCGGTCACGGCACTGGACCGACGAATCATTTCTATTTTCTCCCGTCATAGCAGACTAAACAGCCACCCTTTTCTCCTCCGCCCGTCACGCGTCGCTCCTCTGCGAATGACGTTGCTTGTTTCAACGTGCGACTTCAGGCCGTCAAACAGCATTCACTGAAAACGAAAAACTTCTAACCTGCAACGCCTGAACGAGATACACTTTACGAGTATCCACGATATTCAAACGAACTGTTTCAGCATCCTGTTAGGAAGAGAATGCCATGGGTCACGTAACCTGCCGTCCACTGACTTTTCTGATTACAGGATTTGGCTGGCTCCTGCTCTCTTCGCTGGTGGGATTAGCCACCCTGATTGGATTGGTCCATGGCACGCCGCTGCCTTCTTGGTTGAGGTCGGTCCATGTGCATGCCATCCTCATCGGTGGCATCCTGCAACTCATGATCGGCGGGCTACTGGCTTCCGTATCCAGTAATTCCCCGAGCGACCATGCCAGCTCGAACTCCCGTCCATGGCTGTTCGCCACCCTGAACGCCGCCACAGTCTTGTTGCTCGTTGGATTCGGGCTCGGGAACATGATGATCGTCGGCGGGGCTGGAATTGTCGTGATTGGAGCCGTCGCCTCCATCACCCCGGTCGCCTGGCAGTACGCGCGGCATAGCCCGACTCAACCAACCGGCTCCACTTGGCTATATCGTTCCTCACTGATTTCCCTACTCGTTGGATTAGTCATCAGTGTCGCGATGGCCTTCCATTTCGTCCAACAATACTATGCCCACGCACGGCTACTTCATCTACATCTGATTCTGTTGGGTTTCATCACAATGGCAATGATCGGCGCCACCCATCGCTTCTTGCCAATTGTCGTGAACGCCGGACTTTACAGCCTGAAACTCGCCCGCTTCGTCATGGTTGCGCTTCCCGCCGGCTTCGCCATGTTGATCGGCGGATTTATCACTTCGTCCCTCCACCTTGAACTCGCGATCGGAGGGCTGCTCGTCCTCAGCATCGGCCTCTACGCGTATAATCTCCTGCGCACATGGCTAAACTCCGGCCATCCAGGAAATGCCGCGTCCGATCACCTCATGATCGCGACATTTTTCCTGGTCCTCATGATGATCCTAGGCGTGCTCGTCGGAGCCAACGTCCTCCCGCAACTGCCAATGCTGCCATTTGGATCGTTGCACCTCGCAGCCTATACCCATATGGCCTTGATCGGGTTTATCTTGCAGACGGTCTTGGGAGGCTTATCCTATGGCATTCCTGAGCTACTGACGACCAGCCGAGTCGCGAGCCGAAAAAAACAGGAGGCCTATCGAGATCAACTCGCAGCCATCATGGACCGATGGCGAGCCGTTCAGCTGACCGGATTGAGCTTGGGGACGATGGGCTTCGGCGTGCTCGCTACGATGACCTGGAACTTCCCGCTTAGCTCGCTCTACATTCAGATTGCGACCTGGGTCACCGCCGGCCTGCTCCTTGGCAGCTTGACCGTCTTTACCGCCAAACTCGCCTGGGCTTTAGGAGTTTCGCCCTCAGGAATAGTCGTTTCTCTCCCGAACAAGATACCGAAAGAATCCACCAGCGCCATAGATCCTACCGCGTGAGACGCACAACATGCGAGGAAGTCGCACCGTGAACAGATTGAGTTCCCACCTCGTTTCACTCGACTGACTTGTCCAACCTGTCTCTCTCGGGTATCCTGCGACATCTTTTTCTAGTGCGTCACAGGTGCGGACCCTAGCTATTCCCTATGCCAGAATATTTTTTCCCAAGCAACCTGTTTGATTGAAAGACCACTCCTTGGAAGAGTCCCTGACATTTCATGATTCCCATGGTCATGGCATTGCCGCGATCCTGGGCACGCCTGACGGACCAACGACGCGTCTCGCCGTGCTGTGCCATGGATTTCTCTCCGGAAAAAACAGCACAACCAACAAGACCTTGACCAGGCTCCTCAATGGACAGGGTCTGGCGACCTTTCGGTTCGACTTTTTCGGCCAAGGAGACAGTGACGGACCGTTCGAAGCGCTCACGACAACCCTGGCCGTGCACCAAACCCAAGGCGCGCTGGATCTGGTGATCGCCAGAGGCTATGACCGAATCGGACTCGTCGGCTCAAGCTTTGGAGGGCTCGTCGCCATCCTCACAGCAGCCCAGCGTCGCGATATCGCCTGTTTGGCCCTCAAATGTCCTGTGGTGGACTTCGCAGAAGAGCTTCGCATAACGTTCGGACCAGAAGAGTTGGCGCGGTGGCAAGCCACGGACACGATTCAGAACATTATGAGAGTGCCGGATCGGGTCCGTTTGCGGTATGACTTTTACGAAGATTGCCTCAGACAGATTGCCTATGCACCGGCTGAACGAATCACCATACCCACACTAATTGTCCAGGGTGAGCAGGATGAATGTGTCCCCCTCCATCAAAGCCGACGGTTACATGATGCGCTGAGCGGACCAAAAAGACTGGATCTCCTACCAGGCGCCGATCACCAATTCACTCGGGGGGAAGATTTTCACCAAATGACCACATCGATCAGCGATTGGCTCGTCTCCCATCTCACCGCAAAAGCCTAGCAGGCTGCCGCACCCTACTCCTCTCATAACTCTGATCACCTACAGTTTGCTCACATTCGAATTTTTCCTGATGTGAGGCGACTTTCCGCTCACCACTGCATGCTCCGAGATATTCGGCGAAGGAGAAAAATTGATTTTTCATGGCGCGCTGCGCACGTCCACGACACAATGCAGAGAGGCACAGGCAGACGCCCGGACACACCACATGACGGGCCGTCAGGGATGATGCAGAGTCTGCTGTTAGCCCGCGCCGGCTTAGTCAAAAACGGGGTGGCCTATGAGGATGGATTGTCCATGAAGAAAGACTATTGGCTTTACGGATTAGCCATCGTGACTGGAGCTCTGGTGTGGGTCGTCATATCCAATGTCTCCGGCAGGAGAGAGGCGTGGGATTCCCAGTGGTATTTCCTCATTAGCGTTCCAGTGGTCTGCATCGTATCTGCCGCGCTCGGTTTTGTTGAGCCACGCAGGCCATGGCGATGGGGAATCGCTCCTCTTGTTGGCCAATTTTCCTGGATGCTGTTCACCCAAGGGCCGGGTAATCTCTTGCCACTTGGGGTAGTGGTATTCGGTGTGCTCTCCGTACCATCAATCGTTACGGCGCGGATCGGAGCATTCTTTGGAAGCACGCGTGCGAAATAAGATGCAGTCCAAGGCAGTGTACTGGCTGGTCGCTGCCTTCGTGATTAGTTTCTTCCTCATGGGTGTTCCCTATTGGCAAATCCCCTACGCGAAGGTCTCGCTGCCGAACTCCTTGTATGGCATGGGGCTGCTTGTGGTCGGTGTTCTAGCCGCTGCCGCCCGCGCATTTGGTAAAGCCCGTCTCCTGGCGGTGGTTCTTGCTGTAGGTGCTGCCGTGCCCGCTCCGATACTTGCGCGGAGCGCTGTTGATACGGCGAAAGATCCCACCTCACATAATCTGTGGCCATTCGAGTTCATCATTGCAGCAATGATCGGAGCGCTGTGTTCGTCGGCAGGAGCCTTGGTTGGAAGCTTGCCTGCGCTACTCTCTCACCGTAATGGCGCAGCCTAACCTGCGCTGGAACCGACCGTGCGGGAAAAAGAGATGGGGGGACTCCAGATTTTGGAAGACGGAATCGGCATCAAGAACCATTTCGCGGCGCGTATCGGGACGTCTTTGTTTTTGAGGTGCCCCCATTTCCTGAAAAATGTCGGCAGACGCATACACAATGGGCTCGGCTTGGAGCACAGGCACGCCTCAACTCAGACGGCTGATGGTCAAAGAGAAAACACCAGGTTCAGATTTGTGGGTTATGTGCCGTTCATGATTCGACAAACCTGCCCTGAGCGTGTCGAAGGGCGGGCACGCACTATGTGCTGGCCTCATCAGTATATGATTTACCCAGAAGGATTTTCGTGACAGACATCACGACGCCCCGGTTCCAGCTTGCCGTCCTTGCGGCAATTTTATTCCATAGCCTTCAAGCTGCAGCGATGCCCACGATTATTTCAGCTGCAGAGCAAGAGACGCCACGCCGTCATAGCTTGATTCAACATTCAGCCGTTGAGTCCGCTACTCTGCCTGCCACGACTCAAGAGACTACCCTCCAACCTCCCAGCCCTGAGCCTGCTCGCATCACGAGCCAGACTGAGCCACCAAAAAATTCAGTTTCCGTACCAACCATCCCGTCACCACAGCATCGGAAATTGACCAAGCGTCCGGCCATTGCCTCAATAACCGCTCCTACAACGCCATCGGAGACACCCAGTGCGGTTCTGACATCGGGCGTCACAGCCGGGCAAGTCTCGCAGACAACAGCCGATACCACCAAGAGCACAACCCCCACAACAACGGTACCCATCACCAAGTCGACGGTTACGCCTCTTCCTGGAATGACTTCAACTAGCTCTGCTGCGACAGCTCAAACCGCTTCCTCTCCGTTCGCAAGCGCGGCTGGCAATCATCCTGTTGCTTCAGCGGGAAGCGGTTCAGCTTCCTCCTCTGGCGGGTCACGATCGGCCTTGAACTTGCTTCAGAATTCTGCGATCGCGAGATTGTTGCAACCCTCAACTCCTGTTGTGACCACACCTCCATCACCCTCACCGCCCTCGACTCCTTCATCAACACCACCCCCTTCCAGCCCATCAACAGGGAACGTGACACTCACATGGACAGCGAATGGGGAACCTGACCTAGCTGGCTACAAAATTTACGTCGGCACGGCTTCCGGTACGTATAGTTTCTCTGGGTTTCCCTTCCTGACAGGAAGAGTCACGAGCTACACTCTCTCCAATCTTCCAAAGGGCCAGACCTACTACTTTGCCATCTCCGCTTACGACAGTGCCGGCAACGAAAGTGTGCTGTCTGCCGAAGTAAGCAAGAGCCTCTATTAGCGACCGTTGAAAAAGGGAGCAGGGGAGCGGCCAGGTGCCCTTCTTGCGCGCAGTAAAGGGCAGCCTTGGCCACTCCCCTTAAGAGAGGGTATAAGGAATCGGACGGCCCTCCCTATGGCCTCGCTGGAAGACAGTTTTAGCCGCCGCTCTCCTGAGGAAAGCTGTAGAATTCATCAGCCTGTTATGATTTGGCGCAGCGGAAGCCCGTATGACTATTGCGCGTCTCGGGTGAGAGCTTGAAGCGGCCATAGGTGAGGAGATACTTCGGCAAGTCCGACCACGATCCACCGCGGAGCACTTTAAACTGTCCCTGTTCAGGTCCTTGCGGATTGTATTCCATCGAGACTTCGTAATAGTTCACACCGTACCAATCCTGCACCCACTCCCAGACATTCCCAGCCATGTGATAGAGCCCGTATGGACTTTTGCCTTGCTCATAGGACTGCACAGGCATCAAGACCTGGCTGTAGCTGAACCGCGCGCCTGATGCGAAATTCGCCAGATCCTTGCTTGGAGCCTGATTGCCCCAGGGGTACAACATGGCGTCCGTTCCCCTGGCCGACTTCTCCCATTCCGCTTCAGTGGGAAGCCGCTTCCCTTTCCACACGCAATAGGCAACCGCGTCTGACCAGTCCACGCCAATCACCGGCCGATCGCGATGCTGCGACAAATCTACCCCGTTCCACTGCCAGGGCGCGTCTCGGTTTGTGGCAGCAAGGAACGAGGCATACTGCATCGTGGTGACTTCATGGAGATCCATGAAGAATGTTGGCAGTCTCACTTGATGTTTTGGCCTCTCATCCTCTAACGATTGAGTTCCATCAAACCCCATCGTGAAGGGTCCCTCAGGGATTTCCACCATCGTGGTTTCGACGGTGGGCGGCAGCTCCAGAGCCTTTGATCTCCGGAGCCGGTCAAGTTGAGCAAAAGCAGGAGAATCAAGGAAAAGATCCGAGGCAAGAAGCAGCGTGACCGCAACCAATAGCCGGAGCGCTCGGCCAATCAATAGATAACCCCTCCTACCACCCAATGCCGATCATCGATGACATCGATCAACAGGCGCGTCAGGTTCATCTTGGCTAGCTGCGCGCCGATTTCATCTTCCGTGAAGGCTGCGAGCAGCGAGTTATAGAAATCTCTCCGTAGAATGTCCGGAGCTCCGGAGGCATACAGATCGACGATGGCCTGCGCTTCTTCAGACGAGTCCGGTCTGAGCAGGTCCATCACGAGCACGGGGGAACCGGGCTTTACGACCAAGCGCAGCTTGTGCCAAAACTGGAACGGGTTCGGCACATGATGCAGCAAGCTATTGGAGATGGCTGCATCGGCGACATTCGCGCCGGCGAAGTCCTGAAATCGTTCACAGCGGAACGTGATACGGGTGGACAACCCTGCTTCCTGTACAGTTTCTTCAGCCAACCGTACCATCGGTTCCGACGCATCGACGCCGGTGATGCGACAAGCGGGATAGGCCTGAGCGAAGCGGAGGGGAATATCGCCCGGACCACAACCCAGATCGAGCACATGTCCATCGGAAAAATCGGGAAAGTATTCGCGGAAGCGATCGACGAATCCTTGATTCTCTTTTTCGAAATCTGCCCGAGCATAGACGAGCGCCTGCTCAGGATCATCCATCAGCTCTGGTTCAAGGGTACGGTTCATGGGCTCCTTGCTTTCAGCAATCAGCCTTCAGCCGTCAGCAAGTCATCCGGAATCGGAAACTGAACGCTGACAGCTGATCGCTGATCGCTAGTCCTTCTTTTCAAGAACCACTTCGTCTCCCGGACGTACCACGCCCTCACGCAGCACCTTCGCGTAGAGCCGGCTCCACCCTGGGTTCACTTTCTGGGACACGCGTTTGTAGTCTCTGTCCCTGAACCACTGGGCATTCTTCTCGCAGGGACTCGTATAACTCATGACCTCTATCTGCACCTCTGGCCCGACCTGGAGCCTGTCCCCCAGCTTCAGTTTCTCCCACTCAAGCCCGGCGAACGTCAGGTTCTCTCCGGAAGAGCCGGCCTCGATTGAATGGCCTTCGTCCTGCAGCCGCTCAATCAGCTCTTGCGAATACAAACAGACCGCACGATCGGGGCCGCCATGCACTTTGAGATTCTGCTGCCGGTCGCCCTGGACTCCGGTTTTGGCAATAACGGCTTCCAACACCGGTCGTTTCGGCACACCTCCATCCGACACATTAATCTGGTACAGGTGGGGATAGGGTGGTCGTCCATTCTCGGTCATCAGTTCACTCCTTCACAAGATTCGGCCATCAGCAATTCCAACGCCACCCAGCCCTCCTGTTCACGCCGTTGCAACAACATGGCGCCGACCTTGGAGAACGCCTCGATAATCTCCTGTTCTTGATCGAGTAAAATGCCGGACAGTAAGAGCCTCGCACCGTGGCTCACGTACTGCGCCAATGCATCGCACAGCAGTAACAGCGTCTGGCGATCGAGATTGGCCAGTACCAGATCCGGTCGCAGTTCGCCGTGCCAGTCAACTTCCTCCAGCGTTCCGCACCGAAATTCAAGATTGTTCCCAAACCCGTTTTCCGCGGCATAGTCTCGCGCACAATCTACCGCGACAGGGTCGCATTCCACTCCCATGGCCGAAGCCGCCCCAAGCCGCAGCGCGACCATCGCCAGAATGCCGCTCCCCGCCCCCACATCCAGCACGGATTCTCCGCCGTGAACGAGGTCTTCAAGCCATTCCAATAGCATCCGTGTCGTCGCATGATGACCCGTGCCGAATGCCTGTTTCGGGTCGAGCACAATCTCAATGTCCCCTGTCTGCAACGCCATCGGTTCCCAACTCGGCCTGATCACAATCCGCCTGCCGATCCTGATTGGCCTGACCAACTGAGCCCACTGCCGATTCCAATCCTGATCGGGCAATTCCTCAATACGGATGTCTCTCTCGACCGAAACGTCCGGATCGAGTTCCTGCATGGTTCTGCTCAAACGAGCCTGTGCCTCCATGCTCCACTGTGGTTTCGGCCAATAGAGATGGACGACCCCCCGTTCCTCCCATCCGCCTTGCACCGTAGAATCAGCCAACACGCTGAGCAACTCTGCCGCATCGACGGCAGTCCGAATCTGGACATCGATCCATCCCTCTGATTTCATGACGGACTAGCCCACATTATTCATGATGGTTCGTCGCAAAATCACACAGTCGCGTTGCGAGACGGGCATGCGGAGCCAG
>JBDSDL010000251.1:0-29827 GCA_039920585.1 Nitrospiraceae bacterium
TGGACTTCCCAGGCTTTAACGGACACCTTGTGGTGGTCGTTAGAGCAGGGGAGGATCTATGAGCAATCGGCGCAGAGCACAGGGTATCCGAGTGAAGTACGCGTTCATCAAGGCACATCGTCGAGAGTTTGATACGGCAGTCCTGTGCCGTCTCCTCGACGTGTCGCGCAGTGGGTTCTACGAATGGTTGCGTAACCCCCTCTCCGATCGAGCGTGAGAGGATCAACGGTTGCTCAGTCTGATCCGCGCGGCCTATACGGCGAGTCACGGCGTCTCCGGTGCCCCCCGTATCTTTCTCGATTTGCGAGAAGCGGGTGAGACCTGTAGCACGCATCGTGTCGCTCGGATTATGCGGGCCAATAACATAAAAGCCCTTCACGGCTACCGAGCCCCCCGGGACGCTAGAGGCCACCCGTCACTCCTTACGCCCAATACGCTGCAACGAGGATTTACCGTCCAACGACCGAACACAGCCTGGGTCACCGACATCACGTAGGTGCGCACGTGGGAAGGCGGGCTCTATCTGGCCGTCGTGATGGACCGCTATTCCCGCCGAAGTGTCGGCTGGTCAACAAAGCCCACGATGGCCCGTGAACTCGTGCTGGACGCCATCCTCATGGCCGTGCGGCGACGCAAGCCAACGCACGCCCTGATTCATTCCGATCAAGGATCGCCATTCGGCAGCGATGCGTGGCGGCGCTTCTGCCATGCGCATCATCGTGAGCCCAGTATGAGCCGGCGTGGAAACTGCTGGGATAACGCCGTGGCCGAATCGTTCTTTAGTCGCTTGAAAAAGGAGCGGATCAAGAAGCGAATCTACAAGACTCGTGATATTGCCAATGTCGAGATCTACGAGTACATCGAAAGGTTCTACAATCGCACCCGTCGACACAGCCACCTGAGCGGTGTACGTCCGCAGGCGTTTGAAGCCGTGTCAAAACAGGCGTAACGGTGTCCGCAAAAGCCTGGGAAGTCCAACCTGACACCAACTTGCCTACGGTTTTCTTCCCGCCGCTATTCTACGCAGGCACGACTTCCCTGTCGAGCCGAAATCAGGCTCTTTCGTTACACCACTGTTTGCGGCCTGTCGGTTGTATGTTCGCAGCGAGGCGCTCGTCAAAAACAAGTAGGGGGAATCTTTTCGAGGTTCTTAGGCAGGCAGCGAGCTTTTGAGTAGTTCTAAATTTTT
The DNA here is from genome assembly GCA_039920585.1 of Nitrospiraceae bacterium. Classification (GTDB taxonomy): domain Bacteria; phylum Nitrospirota; class Nitrospiria; order Nitrospirales; family Nitrospiraceae; genus Palsa-1315. The sequence goes on from JBDSDL010000251.1 coordinate 1,190, forward strand.
CGTCACCATTGCGTCGCCGTTTTTTGTGGAGATTTCTATGCCGGTGGCGCAGACGGTTTTGCACTCGTCGGCTCGACCCAACTTGTGCAGTGACTGGGCCCAGGCATAGTAGGCTGCTGAGTAGGTGGGTTTCACTGTGATGCATTGCTGAAGAGCCTTGGCCGCTTCTTCGAAGTTCGCATCTTCCATGTAGGCTTTCCCGAGACCAAACCAAGCCACCTCGTCGTTCGGATCGATTGCCAACACTTTTTTAAGCGGTTCGATTCGTCGATTCTGCATCTCTTCCTCCAATCCCAGAGACGATAGCAGTGCCAAGCGCTCGTTGTCTATGCTGTTTCCTGCGTGATAATCTGACAGTGTATTTTGTATCTCGTAGGTTGCGTACCACACTTCACGGATTCCGTCATGGGCAACACCGGACTCGTCTACGATCCTCGCTATCTCGGCCATGACATGGGGCCTGGACACCCTGAGTCGCCGAATCGGTTGCGTGCCATCATGCAGCAGCTGGAGCAGAGTGGTACGGCGGCTCGGCTGATCAGGATTGAACCGCGAGAGGCTGAGGACGAATGGATTACGCAGATCCATACGCCGTCGTATCTTGCAATGCTGAAGACCCACGTGCCGACGAATGGGCGGGTTTCACTCGATCCCGATACTTCCATGTCTCCCGGTTCGTTGACTGCCGCTTATCTGGCAGCAGGCGGGGCGTTGGCCGGGGTCGATGCGATCATGAGCCGACAAGTAGACCATGCATTCTGTGCAGTGAGGCCGCCGGGACATCATGCAGAAGCGGGGCGCGCAATGGGCTTTTGTCTCTTCAATAATGTGGCGATTGCCGCGCGGTATGCGCAGAAGAAGCATGGCCTCACGCGCGTGTTGATTGTCGATTGGGATGTGCATCATGGAAATGGCACGCAGCATAGCTTTGAAGACGATCCTTCCGTGCTCTTCTTCAGCACGCATCAATACCCGCACTATCCGGGAACGGGTCGAGAATCGGAACGGGGACGGGGAGCAGGCGAGGGGTTCACGATCAATGTGCCGATGGAAGCGGGTGAGGGTGATGAGGAGTATCGTGCTGTCTTTCGGAAATCGTTGGTGCCGGCGGCCGATGCGTTCAAACCGGAATTCGTGATCGTCTCCGCCGGTTTCGATGCGCACAAGGACGATCCACTTGCGAGCATGGGGTTGACGGAGGAGGGCTACGCGGACCTCACTGGCATCGTGGCCGGCATTGCCATGCGCCATGCCGACGGACGCATGCTCTCGTCGCTCGAAGGTGGGTATCACCTAACATCCTTGGCTGCTTCGGTTGATCGCCATGTTCAGGCTCTTCTGGCCGCATGAAGACCGCTATAAAAGTTCTCCTCGGGTGTGTCTTGGTCGGTGTGCTCGTGTATGTGTATTACACCGAGATCAAGCCGGTCGTGATTTTCGGGTTGCGGTCGGATTATGCCCATGCGATTCCGTTTCAAAAGATTCCGGAGGGTCTGACGAGTCTGAAGGCCGAATCTTGTGGGGAGTGCCATCGCGAGATCTATGATGAATGGAAGACGAGTATCCACGCCCATGCGTATGAGGATCCGTTCTTTCAGGCCTATTGGAAAAAAGATAAGAATGTGTGGGTGTGCTTGAACTGTCACACCCCGCTGGAAAATCAGCAGCCGACATTGATCAAGGAGATTCCACGAGGGCGGGTGGAGAAGGCGGTTCAAGAGCCCAATCCGCAGTACGATCCCGAGTATCAGAAGGAATCGGTGACCTGCGCGGCCTGCCATGTGCGGGACGGAGTCATCTATGGGCCGTTCGAAGATTCGGCTGCGCCGCATCCGACCAAGTTCGATCCGAATTTCAGGACGGCACAGGTCTGTTATCGCTGTCACAATGTCGTGTCCGGACCGGCCCAGTTTTATAACGTGGGGCCATGCGGGACGTATGCAGAATACGAAGGCAAGTTCTTCATGCAGGAGCGGGGCTTCATATGCCAGAGCTGCCACATGCCTGAAATCGATCGGCCGGTCGCGACCAATAGTCCGATCAGGCGAGGGCGCAAGCACCTCTGGCGCGGCGGGCATGACCCCGATATGGTGAAGCGGGCAGTGGGAATACAAGTACGAGCCGACAACACTTCGCCCAAGCCGGGCGACCGAGTTGGATTTACGCTCACGCTGGTCAATGCAGGCGCTGGTCATAAGATTCCGACCGGCGATCCGGACCGGTATTTCACGGTGGAGTTTTCCGTGGAAGATCGGCAGGGGCGGGTACTCGACCAGCAAACATCGACGATGGGCCGTTGGATCATGTGGCAGCCGGCCATTGTCGAGTTGTATGATAATCGTCTGTTACCCTTGGCCAGCCGAGAATACCAGTTTACGTACCAATTGCCGGCTCAGGCAGAGGGCTTGAAATTAAAGACTCTCGTGCAGTACCACATCCTGACTGATAAGCAGCATGAAATGTTGCAAACAAAATATGGTCTGACAGGGAACGATCCCTATCGATTCGTCGTGTATGAGCGGGAGTTTCCGCTGTCTGGTGCGCTTGCGACGGTATTGGACGAGGGCAATCAGCCCTCAATGGTCAATCGTCAGCAAGATGGAGAAAGTTGCAAGGCTGAGGGCTAACAGCTGAAGGCTCATGAAAAAAAGGAACGACATGACACACGCGTTGCTGATCGATACCGAAACCCTTCAGCAGAACTTGGGGCAGCCAGGTCTGGTGGTTCTCGATGTGCGAGGGCGGGCAGCCTACGAATTTGGCGGCCATATTCCAGGGGCGGTGCATTCGACCTGGCATGAGTACAGCGATCCCAATGCCGTGCCAAAGGGACTGCTCGATCCCGATCGCGGACGCATGGAACAGAAGATTCGCGCCTTGGGTATCAGTGAAGACAGCGATGTGGTCATCTATTCCAATCCGTTCGACAATTGGGGAGACGAAGGCCGCATGTTCTGGATGTTGGAGTATTTTGGCCACACGCGTCTGCGTATTCTCGACGGCGGGTGGGTCAAGTGGGTACAGGAAAAACGGCCATTCGAGCACGGAGGTGTGACGCCTAAGCCTGGGACTTTCACCATCAAGCTGGTGCCAGCCGTCATCGCCAGCAAAGATGAACTGAAGCACCTCGTGAAGCAGCCGCATCCCGGCACCGTGATCGTCGATGCGCGTAGCCTCGAAGAATATCTTGGGAAAGAGATGTCGGGGATACCGAGACCCGGTCACATCCCTTCCGCGATTCATCTGGCTTGGAATGGATTTCTTTACGCGAACGCCACAGTGAAAGATCTACAGACGATTACAGAGAGTCTCGCCGAGAAAGATCTCACCCAGGATCAAGAGGTGATCTGCTACTGCACCGGCGGTCTCCGTTCAGCCTGGCTGTATGTTGTCCTCAAACTCGCCGGGTATCGGAAGGTTCGCAATTATCCAGGATCCTGGTGGGAGTGGAGTCGTGATTTTGCCTGTCCGGTGGAAAAAGATGCCAAAGGATTGCAGCACATCCTGAACGTCGATCCACAGGTGCGGCCTTCTTGACAGCAAAAAAATGGCTGTGTAAGGTGATGAGACTCGATAAGACAGCGCACACTGTTGACCCGTCGGCTGAACTTTAACCACTGAGGAGGAACCTATGAAGATGAGAATCCATCGTGGAACACTGGCTGTGGCGGCGGTTGCCGCGCTCGTTGGTTTCCCGCTGTTCAGCGGGCTCGCCCTTGCTGCTGACAAGCATGCGGGTGAAGCCTTGGCGCATGCCAAGGAAGCTGTGGCGCATGGCAAACAGGGGCATGCCGATGCTCTGGTGCAGCATGCTGAGGAAGCACTCAAGCATGCCATGGCTGGTGATATCAAGAATCCGCATCTGGCTGAAGGAATCACGCATCTCAAGGAAGCTGTGTCCCATGGCAAGGCGGGTCACGCCGATGTGGGGACACAACATGCCGAAGGCGCAGTCACCCATTTGTCCGAAGTGAAGTAAGCCTTTCGGTCAGAGATTTTTCTTGGACGGGCAGGGGCGACCCTGCTCGCTTTGTTATAGGGACAAAGCGATCATGCGGGTCGGATTTTATCAGTTCACTCCACAGTTCGGTGAGGTAACGCATAATCTCGATAAGATTGTGGCAACACTCGACCAGGCTGATGCCGATCTGATCGTGTTGCCTGAATTGTGTGCGTCCGGGTATCAGTTCGTGTCGCAGCAAGAAGTCGTTAGGCAGTCAGAGACGGTACCGAATGGACCGACTACACAACGGCTGATCGACCTTGCGAAGCGGCGTCGGATGACGATCGTCGCCGGTCTTCCGGAGCGCGCCGGGGATTTCTGCTATAACTCCGCCGTGGTCGTCGGTCCGTCCGGGTTTATCGGGTGCTATCGCAAGACACATCTGTTTTTTGAGGAAACGTTGTTCTTTACTCCCGGCGATACAGGATTTCAGGTGTGGGATATTGGATCGGCAAAGATCGGCGCGATGATCTGTTTCGATTGGTACTACCCAGAGGCGGCTCGCACTTTGGCGCTCAAGGGGGCCGAGATCATCTGCCATCCCTCGAACCTCATTTTGCCCAATTGCCCAGACTCCATGCCGGTTCGGTGCCTGGAAAACCGAGTGTTCGCGATTACGTGTAATCGTACCGGGAGCGAAGCGCGAGGCGGGAAAGATCAGCTGACGTTTATCGGGAACAGTGAAGTCGTCGCTCCCAAGGGGGCGATTCTGCATCGCGCACCGCGCGACCGGGAAGAACTCTGTATTGTCGAGATCGATCCTGCCGAGGCACGGAACAAAGCCCTCACGCCATACAACGACCTACTCCGAGATCGACGCGAATCCCTCTATTGGTAGCTGGTTGCTCCGGTTTGTTTGGTCTATTTGGTTTGTTTGGTTGAATCAGACGAACCAAATGAACAAAACAAACCAAATAAACCAGATCAACCAGTCCCGCGAGTCTCGCTTGCGTCACACAGGCCCACGCGGTAGGATTAGCAGCATGAAAGCTCCACTTGGCAAAGGCATTTTCCTCATCGCGGCGCCGTCCTTGCGCGATCCGAACTTTCGGCAGACTGTTGTGTTGCTCTGCGAGCACGGGGCCGAAGGCGCGCTGGGTGTCGTTGTCAATCGCCCGACGGCGATGTCGGTTTCGGAGGCGTTACCGCAAGTGCCGATCCTCGAAGGCCAGCGGCACGTCCTTTTTTCTGGAGGACCGGTGCAAACGAATCAGGTGATGATGTTGTATCGATTGGACCAACTCCCTGAGAATTCCCATCATGTCTTCGACGGGATCTGTCTCGGCGGGGATACAGATCTCGTCGATCGTATCTTGACTGCCAGCGAGGGGCGCGAGGCCTTTCGCGCCTACATTGGATATTCCGGCTGGGGTCCAGGGCAACTGGAGTCTGAAATGCAGATCGGTTCCTGGATTACCCTTCCCGCAGATCCCCGTGTCGTGTTCGACAAAGATCCTGCACGTGTCTGGCCGGATATCGTGAGTGCGCTGGGTGACGACTATCGTCACTACGCGGATATGCCGTTCGACCCTTCTTTGAACTGATCCCTGTCCGTCCTGCCTCGCTGCGTTGCAGCGCTCGCTTCCTGAGTGTTACGCTTACTGCGATGCCGATGCACCAGACTGTTCCTTCCACGCGATGTCCCTCATTCGTTCTCACACTCGTGATCGTTGGTCTTGCCAGTACACTTTCAGCTTGTGGGGTTGCCTACACGATTGTGAAGTCGGAATCCAAACTGGACCGGCTGGCCGTGCCTATGACGAAGGCCGAGGTGATCGAACAGATCGGTCGACCTGACCGTGTATTGCGTGACGATGGCCGTCTGCTGGTTTGGGAGTATTCCCTTACGGCCCGCAAACAGTGGCTCTACGAGTTGGCATTCTGCCCGATATCGGTGTGGGTCGGCGGTTGCATTTTCTATCCCTTCACCAACCTTGCCGCCGAACATCAACGCGAATATCCGCACCACATCGTATTGGTGAACGACGAACTCTGCGCCTGGGGCACGCCCTCTGCCATTCTACAGCGGCGCCGCGCCTGTGCTTCGTCAGGCACCGCTGCCCTAGGATTCGGCGGGATGCGTGGACGTCCCGAGCCGGTCGTGGCCGGCGCCGGTCCAATCAATCGTGACACGATCGACCGCTATCGGACGATGGCCGTCATGCTGTTCGAGGATGCGCCTGGCGCAGAGGGATCGGGGTCGCGTGTGGCCGGGATGGTGACAACCTTGTTGTTGGATTTGGACGTCAATATGGTCGAGCGGGCCGAGCTTGACGAAGTGTTCAAGGAGCAGGTCGTCCAACTCAAGCATGCCGACGATGCCGAGGTGCTGAAAGTCGGGAAACTCGTTGGCGCGCAGGCCATTGTGGTGGGCGAAGTGCAACAATGGGAGCGAGCCGATGGAGAGCAGATCAGCCGCGTGTCGCTGGTCTTACGGATGATCGATGTCGAGAGCGGGGTGGTGTTATTCAATGGGGAAGGATACGGTTCTGACGCGACGGTCGATGATCCCGAGGGTTTGGCCCGTGTCATCGTGAATCGCATTCTCACTCGATTCGGATCGCAAACTGGGTTGCTTGGGCCCGGACGTATCGGAGTCAATTGGGAGTTGCAGGAATCGGCGGGTGCGCGATACTACCTTGTGCGGGAACTCCGCAGTGGCTTGCCTGCCGAGAAAGCGGGCCTCAAGGTGGGCGATCGAGTCGTTGCCTGTAACGGCGCGGTCTTATCGAGCGTGTTTTCAGAGCGGGAAGCAAAACGGCTCTGTCAGGTTCACGTAGGGCAGATCCTGAAACTCGACATCCGGCGCGGCAGTTCTCCGTTGGAACTCAGCATCGTAGCGGAGCCAAGACCGGGGCTGTGATATCGCTGATCGATCAATACAGGCTCGCACAGCTGCCGATGGTGTCACACTACCATTGTTGCCTGGGATAGCGTTGGTTGAGAAAACTGTATTTGAATGCCCTGCCCGGAAGGCGAGGTTCGTTACCTCCGCTGCCGGCTTACACGATCTGCTTCCGTAATCGCCCCCAGCAGGCTGTCCCTACATATCCACAGGCGAAGGTGCCAGTCGTGAGCGCCATGATTTGGTAGACCTGGCTCCGCGGGATTTTGACTTTGACGGCAGGGTTCAAGAGATCGGGTGAATGCATGACGAGCTTCAGCGACTCGCCAGCGGAAAGAATCGGCCACATGCAAGACAATCGCAGACGAGTTTCATGTCGTGGAATCGACATGGCGTAGAGCCAGCCTTGGTCAAGATGCTCCACCGCCATACGGACTAGTTTGCTCAGGACCGGCTGAAAACGTGCACGGTTCTGCTGGTCCAGTAGGTCCCGTGCGGTGAGTCCGGCTTCGGCGAGCATGGGCGCAGGCACATAGCAGCGGCCTTTCTGAAGATCGTGCGCGATATCCTTTACAATGTTCGTGAGTTGGAGCCCCTTTCCAAATCTCACGCCGACCTCCGACATCTCCCGCACTTTCCATGAGGCCAAGGCCTTCCGGTGCGCGCACATCAAGTCTGTCCAGAACTCGCCCACACAGCCGGCCACGTAATAGGTATAGCGGTCCAGATCATCGAGCGTCTTGAGGACCGTGAGATCTACGGCTGATGTGCCGGGAAAGACGACGAGGTCCATCTCCATGCCTTGCGTCAGCGTGGACATGAGCCGTTGTATGCGGCGGCGATCGTCCGGTGAAAATGTTAGAAAGAGCTTGAAGCAATCTTCCAGTCGTTCAAGCAGGATACGCTCGGTAGAGTTCTGTTGGATTGATGCCACCGCGTGCTGGATGTCTCGCACCTGAGTCCAAGCGATCTGGTCGCTCACGAACTGAGCCCTGAGTTGGCCGAGTAAATCAAGCCGGCGCGGACGATCGATCAACTCCGTGTCCGCAATCGTGTCTGCCGCGCGGGCAAAGAGGTAGGCGAGGCTGACTTGATCGCGCACATTTGCCGGAACCACGGCCAAGGTCGTGTAGAAGAGACGGGACACTTGCTTGAGGAGATCGCGGAGTAGTTCCTGCTTGGAGGTCTCTATGCTCGTAGCCACACCTATCGCACCTCCAGCTTCCCTTCCATCCCTTTGTCGCGATGGCTGGGCAACGGCCAGAGCCGTTTGTCGCAGTAGATGGGAAATGTGCCAGGCTGAGTCGGCGTAAATGTCATGGTGACCGTCTTGCCGGCACTGACATCCTGTTCGACGGATAAGTTTCCCGCTGGGTCTTTGATGATAAAATTGTGAGGGATTATCGTTGTCACACTGGTCAGGGTCAGTTCAACCGGCTTCCCAGCTTCGACGATCAAATGGTTGGGGTTATACGAATAGCTATCAAGCGTGACCGTGGCTCGCTGCACCCCGTCTGCAGCCACCGCGATCACCACAGGAGGGCTGGATTGGGAAGGTTCCGCTGCATGAACGATTGTCACGCCGACCGATGTCAGCAACCAGACGGTCGCCAACATGATGAGCGATCGTCTAGGAATCTTCTGCATAAGCCATTTCTAACAGGAAGGACGGGAACGGGTCAACTTTCTCCATGAGTTTCAGGCACTTCGGGCACCTTGACCTTGGCATTTAAGGAGTTATTGCTTCCAGCATATCGTCATCACAATTTTGATTGAGATGTATTTCAGGGAATCGGTTAGTATAATAACACTCAGTGATGACTCGCCCGAATGAGAGGGCGGGCACATAGTCGTGAAGGAGGATCTGGATGAAGTGGATGAAGGGCATATTCCTACTGTTGGCGGCCAATATCCTAATCATGGTGACGCTTTCGCTCACCGTACCGGTGCTGATCAATGTCGTTCTTCCCATGTTCGGAATCGATCTGCGAGGATTGGTCGACCTCAGCTCGTTAGTCTGGGCTCTTGCCTTCGGTTTTGGTGGCGCCTTTATCAGTTTGGCCTTCTCCAAACAGATGGCGCGGGCTATGTTGGATTGCCGCCAGATCACGCAACCTCGGTCGCAAGCCGAAGAAGTCATTTACGGTACCGTCCAAGAGATCGCGCAACGGCTCCACATTACGATGCCTGAGGTATGGGTCTACGAGTCTCCCGATCCCAACGCCTTCGCGACCGGCCCCAGCAAGAACAACTCCATGGTGGCTGTTTCAACTGGATTGTTGAGCAATCTGCAAGAACAGGAAGTACGTGCTGTCCTCGCTCACGAAATGGGACATGTTTACAATGGAGACATGTTCGCGACGACCGTGTTGGCGGGGCTGATGAATACCTTCGTGTACTACATTGCAATGTGGGTGCGCCGGTTCTTTGCTGAGCGCGATCAGGCGATGCTCGGTTTTGGGTTGTCGATCGTGATCCAGATCATCGTCAGTATCATGGCCTCGGTCCTGATCTGCTGGTTTTCGCGGCAGCGTGAATATGGGGCGGATGCTTTTTCCGCCAAGGTGTACGGCAAGGATTCGATGATCTCGGCCCTCCGCGCGATCGATCGATGGGTGACCCATTCGCAGGTCGAGTATGCTGGACAGGATGCGCTCGCGACGATGAAGATCTCCGGTAATTCATCGGGATTCATGCGCCTCTTTGCGACGCATCCGCCGGTTGAAGCGCGCGTTGATGCCTTGAAGAGGCTCTAACCGCGAGACGCCGGATGAATGTTGAGGCGAGAGGCGGGGGCCAGGCTAGGGGCGACCAGAAGGAATGTCTTTTCCTCTCGCCTCGTGTCACTCGCTTGGCTTCTATGTGATTTCGCCACGAACCTGCGTGAATAATGCAGGCTAAACCCCTCAGACTTTTCGATAAAACGAAATGTGCGTTCGATATTCCTGGATCGCGGCGGCCAGAGCTTGGCTTCCGCGAGGGATATTTGCATCCAAGGCATCTTCGATCGCGGGGTCATCGATTTCCACATCATAGCGATCTTGCATGTTCGTTCTGACAGGCCCCTGCGTGATCTCCCGCGGCATAAAAATCTCTTTCCAGACTTCCTTCTCGACCAGACACACGTCTCTGAATCGCTCATAGAGCAATGTCAGCTTCTCTTGATCCGTGACTTTGACCCGATCTCCCATTCTATTCCTTTTCTCTGCTTCACCTACAATCACCAAGATGTGAACGAGTGGTTCATGGCTAATGCGGATTCATGCCAGCAGGAGCAGAACTCTCGACGATAGTAAACCGCATGGTGCCCACTTGATTGGCTGCATGGAAAGACTGCTGTCCGAGCGGCGTGATGAACAGTCGCACTAGATACGTCCCCACGGCCCAGGCGTTTCCAGGTTTCTTGAGTTCCAGGAATCCATAGCGTTCATGCCCGGGCACTTCCAAGGTGTCTTTCCCGAGCGGCACGGATGAGAGGACACCCTTCTCCCCCTCCAGAAACCATTGTGCGCTGAACTGGGCAGGATCTTCCAGCGGGGCTGACTCGAACACAATATAGATTGCGGGAATATCCCGAGAGAACACCGATCCAGGCTCGATGGGCTTCAGCCTGGGATCTTGCGTGTACCAGCCTTTTCGCCCGAATGTATCCCACTCGACGTCATATCCTTTGGCCATCTTGATCCAGGTAAATAGGGATTGCGGGATACCCTTCTTTTGTTCGTCGAACGACGGGCTTTGCGTGGGATCGACTTCGGTTGCCGCTTGCTCCTTTGGCGCGAACAGATCCCGCGCGTCGACTTCCTGCCAGCCACACACGACAACGCTCAGGCCGGCAAGTACGATTGCTAGAAACTGCTTCCCGATACTTCTGGTCTCACTCATTGGAGCATCATGATCGCGGTCCATTCGTACCGGTATGGTATCGAGAGATCAGTAAGGGGTCAATCACCGACTGATCAAGCCGCTCATCTATGTATGCTCCACGTTCCTGCTATGCTACGCTCGATCAAGTTCCCTCTCAGGAAAGGATCCTGTGCATCCGATACTGCCTGAACGTTCGCAAGCTTCAGTGCCAAGCAACTCCCAGGCCCAAAGTGCCGGCGAGCACGGACGCCGCTATGGCCTCCGAGACGGTGCTTGCCAGGCCATCACGCAAGGAAGCGGGGAGCACTATCTCTCCGCATTTGCGCTGCTTCTTCAGGCAAGCCCATTTCAGTTAAGTGTGTTGTCGGCATTGCCCCAACTTATTGGAACAGGGGCTCAACTTGCCTCCGTGAAGTTGTTGCAGTGGTTTCCCGATCGCAAAGCCCTCATTTTTGCAGGCACCGTTGGGCAAGCATTCGTCTGGATTCCCATCGTACTTCTGCCGCTCTTGTTTTCTCAGTGGGGTCCATGGCTCGTCGTCGGTGGAACTGCCGCGTATTTTGCTTGCACCCATTTCACCACGCCTGCGTGGAATAGCTTGATTGCGGATTTGCTTGACCAACATGAACGGGGAGCCTATTTTGCGCGCCGAGCCCAAATTATTGCCAGTCTCAGTTTCTTTGCGCTCTGTGGAGCCGGATGGGTGCTGAGCCTCTGGCAAGATTCCACCGCCGCTTGGTGGGGATTCGTGCTCATTTTTGCCTTGGCCGGAAGCGCTCGCATCCTCTCGGCTTTGGCCTTGTCCCCCGTTCAAGATGTGCATCAGACTGCCCACCAGGAGGCTCAGCAAGGATTTCGCGACTTCTTCCGCCGGAGCGCGACGAAGGACTTTCGCCGTTTTCTGCTTTTCTCAGGCCTGATGCATGCGGCTGTGTTGATCGCCGGTCCTTTTTTCGTTCTGTACATGTTGCAGGATCTCCACCTGTCCTACCTTGGCTATGGGGGATGGCTGGCCGCCGGCCTCTTGGGCCAGCTCCTTACCTTGCAGGCCTGGGGTCATTTCGGGGACCGCTTTGGAAACAAAGCACTGTTGTCCATTACCGGATTCACGGTTCCATTCTTGCCGATGCTCTACCTTGTGAGCACGAATCTAGGCTTTCTTTTGGCAGTCAATTTTTTAGGCGGCATCATTTGGGCCGGCTTGGCATTGGGACTACAAAACTATGTGTTCGATTCGGTCAGGCCGGAGGATCGCGCAAAAGCCATTGCGCTGTATAGCACGGTCAATGCAGTGGGATGGTCGGTGGGAGCTTTACTGGGGAGCTCGTTGGTAGAGCGTCTTCCTGCACGTATTGAATGGGGAGGGGTCGTTTTCGAGCCTGTATCGAATTTGCCTTTCGTCTTTTTTCTCTCAGGTATCTTGCGGCTGTTGGTCTCAGCCAGTCTTCTTGGCACCTTCCACGAAGCACGCCAAGTGGAGCGGGCATCTCGACAACGGCTCCTTTGGGAATTGCCGCTTGTGAAACCTGTTGCCCGGTTTATGGTCTGGGCTCTACCCAAGTCGAATCGGTAGGGTTTTGGCCAACTACCGGGGTACCGGCGGCTGGGCGGCTCGTTCCTGTTCTTCTTGCTTGAGCTTCTCAAACGCCCGATCCGCATGACTCCGGACTTGGTCCGGAGTCGTCTGCGGAAGAGGTTTAGGCTGGTCGCTGGCGCAAGCCGTGGCCAGCAAGAGGGCAAACAGGCCTACGACCATAGCGACCCCACTGTGTTGCATAAGGTTCCGTCGATGATTCATTCGTATCCTCTCGCATCTATACGGTTAATCAAATGCGCGATGCAAATCAAAGACCGTTTGCATAATGCCCCGGTCTAATGCCTCGCGGCTCCATCGGTGATAGTCGACATTGTCTGAGAGTGACCAACCGAATCCTTCCGCCGCATCCGCACGCGCCGTCACCACGTTGTGATAGACGACTTCCCCACTCTCGACTCGAATAATTTTGCTCGTGATGGTCACCGGTGGAAGATCGCGATGCTGGCGAGCGAAGAACCGGTCGCGCAACGTTGGCCCTTCGATCCGATAGATCAACACACTGTCTACACCCAAGATTTGCCCAATGCGGACAGCGCTGTCTTCGGAGACAAGTCCCCCGACCTGAAAGCGCTGCTCCGAGACGATGGCTTGCATATGGGAACGATCGATGATTCTCAGATTTGGGCGAAATGTCTTGATCTGGAATACCGCCTCCTCCAAGCGAGCATAGGCGCTGAACCAATCGGAACTCTCCCCACGCGGATATAGCACTGCCATTTGCTGGACATTATCAGGGATCGGCAACATGGGAGGCATAGAACGGAGCATCGGTGCCGTCTGCATGGTGGTATTTGCACAACTCACCGCGAGAACCGCCATCGTGAGGATTGTCATCAGCTTGACCGCTGAGCGTTGCCTCGCCATGGCCGGTCCTCCCTACATTCTCCCGTCTTGCTTCAAGCCGGATCTGACCTTGCTAGTATCATACTCTCCGCTCGACATGAAAACCACGCCAGGTAGATGGCTGCACGAGTGAGGCCGTACATTGACTGATGTCGGATGAAGGGGTATTCTCCACCCAGCCCAGCTTTCTTACCCGCGAGATTTTGATGTCCCTACATGACCGTCTGACCGAAGATCTGAAACTGGCAATGAAGGCCCGCGATCAATTGCGTATGGATGTGATTCGCATGATCAAGGCCGCCGTGATGAACAAGGAAATGGAGATCAAGAAGGATCTCGACGATGCCGAAATGAGCCGCGTGATGACGACGATGATTAAGCAACGCCGGGAATCGGTCGAACTGTTCGAAAAAGGTAACCGAGTAGAACTCGCCGCAAAAGAACGACAGGAAATCACCATTCTTGAGTCCTATCTCCCTCAAGCCCTCTCTGCCGAGCAGCTCGCCACCGTCGTAGACGCGATCATTCAGGAAACCGGCGCTCGATCGCTGAAAGAAATGGGCGCGGTGATGAAAGCCGTGATGGTTCGTGTAGCCGGCCAACCAGTAGATGGCAAGCAGATCAGCGATCTCGTCCGGACCAAGCTCCAGTAGCCCCATAGACGCCTGCTATACTGATAGGGTGATTGCTTGCACATTATGTGCGAGCCCCTGACAGGAGTCGGCATGGGCATTCTTATCGTCGACGATTCTCCAGACCAACAGGTACTCCTTCGCGCGATCCTTGGGAAGGCCGGCCACGCGGATCTTCTGAGTGCCGACTCGGCAAAGGCCGCATTCCCTATGCTTGGCATGGACGGCCAGACCCCCCCCACCCAGATCGACCTCATTCTGATGGACGTCCTCATGCCGGAGCTGGATGGAGTCGAAGCCTGTCGCCAGATCAAGAGCCGGCCACATCTGTGCGATATTCCTATCATCATGGTCACGGCTAAAAGCGATCTCTCCAATCTCCAAGCCGCTTTTTCGGCGGGAGCGAATGATTACATCACCAAGCCGGTGAACAGCATAGAACTCCTGGCTCGCGCCTCCTCCGCACTCGCGCTGAAAAAAGAAATGGATTGCCGCAAAGCGCAGGAAGAAGAACTTCGTCGAAGCAATGATGAGCTGCAGAAAGCCCTGCGGGATGTCAAAGTCCTCAGAGGACTCATCCCTATCTGCGCGTCCTGTAAAAAGATCCGCAATGACGGAGGATTCTGGCAACAATTGGAAGAATATATCGGCGAACATTCCGAGGCCGAATTCAGCCACGGCATCTGTCAACCCTGTGTTAAAAAGCTTTATCCTGGAGTTTACCAGGACTAGCTGCTAGGATTTCCAAATCACATTACTGGTATTCACTGGATTCAGAACATATGGGCATCTTAATCGTTGATGATTCGGCGGACGACCGCCTCTTGCTTCAGTCGATCCTGTCGGCTGCCGGCTACGACCATCTTTTGGTCGCCGACTCGGCTGCCGCCGCATTCCGTTTACTGGGGCTCGATGACGGGAAGCACGGCGCTGCCACACAAGTTGACCTGATCCTCATGGACATCGTCATGCCGGAGATGGGCGGCATCGAAGCCTGCCGCCAGATCAAGGCAGTCGAACGATTCCGTGACACGCCGATCATAATGGTCACCGTGAAGACCGCTCCCGTCGATCTCCAACTTGCCTTTGCCGCAGGCGCGCTCGACTACATCGGGAAACCCGTCAACAAGATCGATCTCTTGACTCGCATCCGATCGGTCTTGCGGCTGGTCCACGAAATCGACCGGCGGCGGGCTCGAGAGCAGGAGCTCCTTGAGGTCATGCGTCAACTCCAGGAAGCGAACCAGATGTTGCTGCGCCTATCCTGTCTTGACGGCCTCACCGGCATTACCAACCGCCGGCAATTTGACGACTTTCTGGACCAGGAATGGCGCCGTGCCGTGCGCGAATTGACGCCGCTCTCTCTAATCATGCTCGACATCGATCGTTTCAAATCTTACAACGATACCCTCGGGCATACGTCGGGCGACGAATGTCTCCGGCAGGTTGCCGCTGCGATTTCGGGGGCCGTCAACAGACCAGGCGACCTCGTCGCGCGGTATGGCGGCGACGAATTCGTCGTCGTGCTTCCCGGCACCCGTACGGAAGGGGCGGCGCAGGTGGCGGAAATGCTTCGGCAACGAATTGAGGCCCTCGGCATTACGCACCCCGACGGTGGCTGCACCACCATCAGCGTGGGTTTCTCCAGTACGATCCCCAGCCGAAACACGTCTCCCACCGATTTAATTAAGGCGGCGGATCAAGCGCTCTATCAAGCCAAGCAAGAAGGTAGGAACAGGGCCAAACAAGCCGGTGTCCTTACCCTGGTCCCCCACAACCACGATACATGATGGTTCGGTACTGTCGCAGGGCCACCCATAATAGGGGCTCCTTGGCCGAACAGCCATCCTCGCACCGCAGTCTATGATCAAACGATCCAAGACGATCTCTCAGTCGAACGCTACCAAAAAGGGTTGGTCTCCACGCCAAGCCGAAGCGCTACTACGAAACGGAGCTTCTGCGCGAACTCGCGTTCCAGCCCCCAGCGATCTCGATTCTCGCGCTGTCGGGCAGGCGCGGCCTACTGGCGAAGACTTGTATCGCTGCTTACTAGAAGCCAGCCCAAGCGTGATCATCGGTCTGACACCAAAATGCCAGATCTTCGAGTGGAATCGCGCGGCCGAACGAATCTATGGCTGGTCTCGAGAAGAGGTGATCGGGAAAGACTATCTCACAACCTTCTTGCCCAAAGAAGTCCGCAAAGCTGTGTCCGCCGACATCCGCAAGGCGCTTGAAGGGAGGCCCACTCCCGCGTATGAAAATGAGATCATCGACCGAAGCGGAGGTCGGCACACGCTGTTGTGGAGTGTCACCCGTATCGTCGCCGGCATGGACAAAGTGCGAGGCCTCCTGGCGATTGGACAAGATATCACCGAGCGCAAGTGCATAGAAGCAACCGTGCGCGAAAGTGAAGCACGGTTCCACGCCGTCTACGACGATACCCCGTTCATGTACTTCACGGTGAATTCCGAAGGCACGGTACTTTCCGTCAACAGTTTTGGCGCAACACAGTTGGGATATGCGCAAGCGGAACTAGTCGGGCGCTCCGTTCTCACGGTCTTTTACGAGGAAGACAAGGGCGCGGTAGTCCAAACCTTGGCTGAGGCCTTCAAGAATCCCTC
This sequence comes from Nitrospiraceae bacterium, assembly GCA_039920585.1. Taxonomy (GTDB): domain Bacteria; phylum Nitrospirota; class Nitrospiria; order Nitrospirales; family Nitrospiraceae; genus Palsa-1315. The sequence goes on from JBDSDL010000251.1 coordinate 17,598, forward strand.
TCGCATAGCCCGGTGGACATTCCGGAAGGTCAAGAAAGATGGAACCGTGATTTGGGTCAGTGAGACGGTTCGAATTGTGCGACGTGAGGAGACTCCGGTCGCGCTCATTGCCTGCGATGACATCACCACACTCAAGCAGGAGGAGCAGCAACGTGGAGAGCAGGAATTGCTCATCACGCTCATGCTGAACACGGGACCCAGCTGCATCAAACGCGTCGCCGCCGATGGAACGTTGTTGCAGATGAATCTGGCCGGATTGAGATTAATTGAGGCGTGCGGCGAGCAGGACGCGCTCGGTCTTTCGGTATTCGACCTGGTTCTCCCTGAGCATCGTGCCGCGTTCGTGAGTATGCATCACGACGTAATCGATGGTCATGAGCGAACGCTCCAGTTCGAAATTCAAGGTCTCAAAGGAGCCCGCCGATGGATGGAGACCTATGCCGTACCCTTTCGAAATCCCGTCATTGGTTGCACGGAACACCTGGCTGTGAGCCATGACATTACCGAGCGCAAACTGGCGGAGGAGGCGCTTCGCCTTTCTGATCAGCGCTACGCCTCGTTGATCAACTCCGTTAACGGGATCGTCTGGGAGGCGGACCCAGCCACGTTCTGCTTCACCTTTGTGAGCACCCAAGCCGAGCATATTCTCGGCTATCCTGTTCAGCAATGGCTCAACGATCCGTCGTTCTGGCCCAACCGCATACATCCCGAAGATCGCGAACAAGCTGTGGCGTACTGCGTGGAGCAGACGAAGTTGGGCCTGCCCCATGATTCCGAATACCGGATGCTCGCCGCTGACGGCCGGACTGTCTGGATAAGAGACATAGTCAGTGTGGTTGTCGAAGTAGGAGATCCAGTCGTGCTTCGCGGCATCATGGTAGACATCACCGAGCAGAAACGCCAGAACGAGAAGCTGGTTCAACTTCAGAGCGCCGTGGATCACGGCATGGAAGGCCTGGCCATTCTCAATGCCGACGGACTATACACCTATTTGAATCCAGCCCATGCCGCCATATATGGCTACGAGGTTGAAGAATTGATCGGGCGGTCTTGGAAGGACCTCTACGGTCCTGAGCAACAGGCCGCGATCGAGCAATACCATTTTCCCTTCTTGCTGCTTGACGGATATTGGCGCGGCGAATTGGCCGGCAGAAAGAAGACCGGCGAGCCGTTCGACGTCGAAGTTTCGTTACGACAGTTCAGCGGTGGCGAAGGACAGAAACCCAATGTCATCTGCACCTGCCGAGACATCACAGAGAGCAAACGGGTCGCCAAACAAGAAAGACGGCGCTTCAGGTTGCTCCAAGAACATCAGGCCGGGCTGCTCGAATTGACGCGGAACGAGGCCATCATCTCCGGGGACCTTCACCAAGCGTTTCAGTCCATCACAGAGACGGCCAGCCGCGTTCTGGAGGTCGAGCGCGTCAGTATCTGGCTGTTCCAGGAAAACCAGTCGGTTATTCAACTGGAGGATCTGTACGAGGTCGCGAACGGGACGCACAGCACGGGGGCCGTTCTCAAGGCCAGCCAGTACCCGTCCTATTTTCAGGCACTGCAGCAGGAAGAGCATGCCATCGCCGCTCACGACGCCAATTACGATTCCCGCACCTGTGAATTTTCATCGTCGTATCTCACGCCGCTCGGAATCGGCGCGATGCTCGATGCGCCGATCAGACACAAAGGGAAGACGGTGGGCGTCTTGTGCCATGAATACATCGGCACGTGTCGCACATGGACCGCTGATGAAACGACCGTTGCCGTGTCATTCTCCACGATGGTGACCCTTGCCATGGAGGCCAAGGAGCGCGCTGAAGCGGAGAACTCCATGCGCCAGGCCAAGGAACGAGCCGAAACTGCGAGTGCCGCCAAAAATGTATTCCTTGCCAGCGTCAGTCATGAGATCCGCACGCCCATGAACGCCATTATCGGCATGGCCGATCTGTTATGGGAGACGGATCTGGCCCCCGATCAACGGAAATATCTGCGTATTTTCCGCCGCGCAGGTGGAAATCTATTGCATCTGATCAACGACATTCTCGACCTGTCGAAAGTCGAGGTCAGTCATCTTGAACTGGAATCAACCAATTTTGATTTGCGCGACTTGATTGAAAAGGCCATCGAGATTCTCGCCATGCAGGCCAATGAAAAGAGCCTCGAACTCGCCTGCCATCTTTCGACTGACGTCCCCTGCGCCGTGATCGGAGACCCTCACAGGCTCAACCAGATCCTCATCAACCTCATCAGCAACGCGATCAAATTTACCGATCGCGGGTCCGTCACGGTGCGGGTCATGCAGGATCCGGAACTCCCTACGCCAGGAGCCATTCGAGTGTCTGTCAGCGATACGGGGATCGGCATTCCTTCCGACAAGCATGCCTCCATTTTTGAAAGCTTTACGCAAGCCCACACTTCAATGACGCGCAAGTATGGGGGGACTGGGTTAGGCCTGACCATTGCTCAGCAAATAGCTCAGCTCATGAACGGACGAATCTGGGTCGAGAGTACTCTCGGAAAAGGCAGCACGTTTCATTGCTGCGTACAGCTCGCGGTGCAATCCAGCGTGACACCGACACGTACAGATGATACGACGACACTCAATCTTCAAGATGTCAGAACCCTTGTCGTCGATGACCATGCCGCCAACCGCCTGATCCTTCACGAAACCTTAGTGGCCTTGGGAGCCGAGGTGGGGTGTGCTGCGTCCGGTCGTGAAGCCGTCGCTGAATGGCGGCGAGCCGCTGCTTCGGGACGATCCTACGAGCTCGTGCTGCTTGATTGTCGCATGCCGGAGATGGATGGGTTCCAGGTCGCCGAAGAGATCAGACGGGCCGGCCCTCCCCAGGGCCTGACGATTGTGATGATGGCTTCCGACTACTGGGCCGACGACATCGCTAGAACCTACGACATGGGCCTGAGCGGCTATTTGGTCAAACCTATCAGGAGATCGGATCTGCTCCAGACTATCAGCATCGCCCGTGACCGTACGAAGGGCATCCAACCGACGACGGGATCAGCGTCAGAAGCTTCCACGCCTCCAAGTAAAGCCAGGGCTCGTCGCATCCTATTGGCAGAAGATTCCCCAGACAATCAGCTTCTGATCCGTTCCTATTTGAAGCAAACTCCCTATCGTCTCGATATCGCGGATAACGGAGCCATCGCGTTGGAGCTATTCAAGAACGACTGCTACGACCTCATCCTGATGGATGTGCAGATGCCGGTGATGGATGGCTATGAAGCGACACAAGCGATCCGGGCCTGGGAGCGGGAACATGACCTCCCCCCCACACAGGTGATTGCCTTGACCGCTTTGGCACTGAAAGAAGACGGAGTCAAGATTCTCGAGGCCGGCTGCAATGCCCATATAACCAAACCGATCAAGAAGCACACCCTCCTGGGAATCCTCCAGGCTTGTAACGGAAGGCGTACCGCATGACCATGAGACCGAACAGACGCGCCGAGAACGTCATCACTGTGTACATCGACCCGGGCCTTGAAGAGATCGTTCCCGGATTTCTAGAGAATCGTCGACGTGACGTGCAGACACTCGAAACCGCGTCGCAACAAAATAATCTGGCGCAGATTCTTCTGATCGGTCATCGCATGAAGGGGGACGGCGGAGGGTACGGGTTCGACGCCATCAGTACGATAGGAGCTGCCTTGGAGCAAGCGGCGGCACGAGAAGACCGGAGTGCGATCCGACGTCATACCGACGAACTCATCGACTTTCTCGCCCGGGTCACCGTGGTGTATCGATGAAGATACTGAGCCGACCGCCAAAAAGTGCGTATGCGGCCGTTCTTGGTTCGACAAGCTCGCCACGAACGGTAGCCCTGAAACCCGTTCGCTCTGAGTGTGTCGAAAGGCGGGGACGCACTATTTGCTGGCCCCATCAGTAAGAGAAAAAACGTACGTACGCGCAAGCGTAATCTCTGAAAAGATCACGGGAGGGGCGTATCCAGCGGTGACAATAGGGAGAGACTTCGCCTCGTGAGCCGCCGGGTCGTACGAAGCGCCGTTGGTGGAGGGCACCCCGGCTAAATTTGCCACACGACTTGGGTCGTGCGTACTTCTCCAGCCATTCCAGCACCGTCTCTCCCGCTGCTATTTCCGATACCACCAGCGCTGACCGTTCTTCACCAGTAAGTGATTGGCGCTGGTAGTTGACCCAAACAGGCTCTTGTGGTATCAATGCCGACGGCTGAGGAAGCCATAATCGAGTCCACCATCACCCTAGGAGGTTACTATGGAAATTGCCATTGCTTTCGGCGGCTTAGTCGGTGTGTTCGTATTGGGGGCAGCTATGATTTTGTGGTGGCCATATGACAAATGATGGCACGCACAGAATCTGCGCATCCCCATTCTTATGATTGAGGGGGGTGCGCCGTTCTTTTGGGTGTCGTTTGAACTGCGGGGGGCGGGTGCGTTCAAGGTGAAAGGGAGTGCAGGACGTCGAGGGGGTCACTGTCGATGACACCCTCGACCTGTTTTTATTAAGCCAAGGATTCTCGTCCCGCTGAGAGCGACGCAGGCGTACAGCAATGCCACCCACGGCGGCACCAGCTGTGGATCAGCCCACAAACCTGTCTTTGCTTCTCTAAAATCGTTCCATCCTTCTCCTAAAACGAAACAGATTGACATCTGTACGGTGTGGGGTGCATAAGGTGAAGCCCTGGGCCAAGCCGGAGCCGCTCCATTGTTGAAGCGCGCTCCCATTTTTTTAACCGAAACTTGAGGTGAGTCATGCTGGCGGTCCGATTGGTGCGACTTATCGAGAATCACATCGAACAGCTTTCCCGCGATCTCAGCGAGAAGGTGTGGAGCTCTCCCCGGTGCAGCGACTTGAGCAAAGTTCCGGCGAGCGAACTCCAAGCCCGCACCCGTGAGATATACCGCAACCTGAGTGACTGGCTGCTGGACAAGGCCGACGCCCAGGTGGAGCAACGTTACACCGATCTAGGTGCGGCGCGCGCACAGCAGGGCGTGGCCTACAGCCATTTCGCCTGGGCCATCACCTCCACCAAAGAGCATGTGCGCGCTTTCGTCCAGCGCGAAGGTCTATCCGAGAGCGCCATGGAGCTGCACGGGGAGCTGGAGCTGTTGCACCTGCTCGGCCAATTCTTCGACCTTGTGCTGTATTACGCCGCCGTGGGCTACGAACAGGAGCGCAACCGCATAGGAGGGAGGCAAGGGAGGCGCAAGGGAGATGAGCAGAAAGAATCTACGTAGCGTCTCAACGGGTGGGGACTCGTGCCTTCCGCAATACCCACTGAGGCACCGGCGCATCGATTACTGACTTTGGTGGAGGGCAGGGGAGTTGAACCCCCGACCCCTACGTTGCGAACGTAGTGCTCTCCCAACTGAGCTAGCCCCCCACTTGACCGACATTCGATCAGTGATCGAAGACCTACAGCCAGCGCATTATACACAACCGTTTTCTGAGTCTCTACCCGAAACAGGTTGAGATCCAGGTCTAGACTAAGAACGTAGCATCTTCTTCGCTTAACCTCAGTCTTGCTCATCCTGTCTGCGCGCAGCGCTATGACGGGCTGATCACCGACTCACCTTCCGGCTTTCCAGCTTCAATGAACACGCGACGGCTCTCGACTCGTAGCCGCCCTTCGGCAAAGAGCTGGACCGCTCGCGGGTAGATCTTGTGTTCTTGCTCAAGAATCCTGGCAGCCAGTGTATCGGGAGTGTCGTCGTCGAGAACCGGAACCGCCGCTTGAAGAATGATCGGCCCTTCATCGACACCTTCCGTCACAAAGTGCACCGTGCATCCGGCAAGTTTGCAGCCCCACTCGATCGCTTTTTTCTGCACGTCCAACCCTGGAAACGAGGGCAACAGGGACGGATGGATGTTCATCATGCGATTCGCAAAGGCCTCGACCAAGATACTGGTCACAATCTTCATGTACCCGGCCAGTAACACCAACTCCACATCATGCAGCCTGAGCACATCGAGAAGCGCGAGATCATACGCCTCGCGACTATCGTTTCTGCCTGCATAGGGTTTGGGATCGACGAAGAGGTCGGACAGTCTGTGTCGGCGGGCTCGTTCTAACGCCGGGGCGTCTTTCTTGTTACTGATGACGGCGGCAATCTTCGCCTGAACCGTTCCCGCTTCGATTGCGTCGATGACTGCTTGAAGATTCGATCCACGCCCGGATGCCAAGACGGCGATTCGCAGCACATCCGTTCGCTTAATTGACATACTCCACCAATGGCCCTTCGTCGTTCGATGCCACGATGGTGCCGATCTGGCAAGCTGGGTCGCCCAACGAGGTGGCGCGTACGACGACAGCTTGGGCAGCTGAGGCCGGCACCACGAGAATCAACCCGATTCCCATGTTGAAGACGCGATACATTTCATCACGTTCAACCTGTCCAAGCCTGGCGATCGCCTGAAAAATAGGCGGCACGGACCAGGCACTCCGCCGCACCTGCGCCCGCACGCCAGAGGGAAATACTCGAGGGAGATTCTCTGTGATGCCGCCACCGGTGATATGGGCAATGCCTTTGATGGGATATTCCTGGATCAAGGTGAGAATCTGTTTGGCATAAATTCTGGTCGGCGTCAGCAACACATCCCCAAGCGGCTGATCGAGTTCAGGCAGGCGAGTGGTCACGCTGAGTTGCGCCTGATCCAACAAGACACGACGCGCCAGTGAATAGCCGTTGCTATGAAGACCGGTCGAAGCCAATCCAATAAGGGCATCTCCGGGCATGATGTTGTGGCCATCGATGATCTTCGGTCGATCCACCACTCCGACAGCGAATCCGGCCAGGTCATACTCACCTTCCGCATAGAAGGAAGGCATCTCGGCGGTTTCCCCACCGATCAAGGCGCAGCCGGCCTGACGACAGCCCTCGGCGATTCCCTTGAGCACGGACTCGGCCTTGGGGACGGCAAGCTTTCCCGTCGCGAAATAATCCAAGAAGAACAGCGGCTCGGCCCCGCTGACCACAATGTCGTTCACACACATGGCGACCAGATCGATTCCGACGGTATCGTGGCGATCCGTGAGGAAGGCGATCTTCAATTTCGTCCCAACCCCATCGGTGCCTGAGACAAGGACCGGTTCGGCATAGCGATGGGCCTGCAGCTTAAATAATCCGCCGAACCCACCAAGGTCCGTCAGGACTTCAGGGCGGAACGTGGATCGCACCAATGGTGAAATACGGTCGACGAACTCGTCGCCCGCATCGATATCGACTCCGGCATCTCGATAGGTTGTCATAGGAGGGCGCATCTTAGCGGAGGGCTGTCGCAGAGGTCAACGCACTAGCACCAGGACTATTCGAGGGATTGCCGTAACTCTTCACCTACACCCCATAAGAGCGAGGCGGCGGGGATGGTCTCTACTGCGCACGTTTTCCCAATTCCCCATTTCGTTTTGAAGGGTCGCCTGGTCGATCCTCGCTTGCGCGCGTCCAACGAGGGCACCTGGCCGCTCCCCGCTCCTCCTTCTGAGGCCGCGCGTTGCGCGAGCACAGGAGATCGTCAGGCACCATCTCTCTATCCTTATCCTTCCGGCCGCATCTCCACATCCAGTAACTTGATTTTCCGATGGAGATGGCTCCGTTCGATTTTCAATTCTTCAGCTGTGCGAGAAATGTTCCAATGATGCTCGCGCAACTTTCGCGCGATATAGTCCTTTTCAAATGCGTTGCGGGCGTCCCTGAGCGAGTCGTACGACTGCGTGAATAGTGGATTGGCTATGGGAATCGCAGATTGGGACGTCGACCCAGTTGGTCGTGCCTGCAATGAGAGGCCTGCTTGCGCTGCCTCAATAACAGGTCCAGGCGCCATGATCATCAAGCGCTCGATCAAGTTCCGCAGTTCACGAATATTCCCCGGCCAGTCATATTGTTGAAACACCGCCATCGCTTCCGGCGAGATTTCTTTCATCCGCAACCCCTGCTCTTCTGCATGGACTTTCATGAAGTGGCGAATGAGCAGTGGGACGTCTTCCCGGCGTTCCCTAAGCGGTGGCACGACGATCGGCACCACGTTGAGCCGATAGAAGAGGTCATCGCGAAACGTGCCTTTCTCGATTTCCTTGAGCAAATCCTTATTGGACGCGGCTAACACCCGAACATCTACCTTCATGAGCTTGGTTCCGCCGACACGAGTGAATTGCTGTTCCTGTAGCGCCCGCAATACCTTCGCTTGGGTGCTCAAGCTCATGTCGGCAATTTCATCGAGAAACAGCGTGCCCCCGTCTGCCTGCTCGAACTGCCCGCGTTTCATCGAGGTGGCGCCGGTAAAGGAACCCTTTTCGTGCCCGAACAGCTCACTCTCGATCAAGGTTTCCGGGATGGCCGCACAGTTCACGGCCACAAATGGTCTACCGGCCCGTGCGCTGTGTTGATGGATGGCCCTAGCCACAAGTTCCTTCCCCGTCCCGTTTTCCCCCCCGATCAATACGCGGCTATTCGTCGGTCCGGCCGTCTCGATCAGCTGCCGCAACTGTTGCATCGCAGGCGACTGTCCCACCAACTCGAACTTCCGTTGAACGGTGGTTCGGAGCGTCCGATTCTCTTGCTCCAACCGGTATTGGTCCAAGGCGTGTTTGACGCGCAGCGTGACATTCTCGAGCGACAGGGGCTTTTCGATATAATCATAGGCCCCCAGCTTGATCGCCTTGACCGCCGTTTCGATCGAGCCATGTCCGGACATCATCATGACTTGTGCTGTCGGTACCAGCTCACGAACCCGGCGCAAGGCTTCCATCCCATCCATTTCCGGCATCCAGATATCGAGGATCATGAGATCGGGTGGATCCATGGTGTAGGCACGCAACGCTTCCACGCCGTTCTTGGCCACCGCTACGTCATACCCTTCATCCCGTAGAATGCTGCTCAAGGATGTGAGAATCGGCTCTTCGTCATCCACAATTAAAATCGATGCAGACATGAATCCCCCGTAAAACGTGAACCGTGACCCATGGTCAGGTGAGGCGATCGAATCCTCTTTTTCAGCACTCAACTCTCAGCACTTCTTCTTACACTGGCAATTCGAACGTGAACACGGCCCCTTTCGGCTGATTCTGACTGGCCTGAATCTGTCCTTCGTGATCGGTAATGATGCGCCGCACGATCGCCAATCCCAGCCCCGTTCCCGTCTTCTTCCGCGTGAAGTATGGCACAAACAGCTTTTCCTGGTCTTCCGGCGCAATGCCCGGGCCCTCATCAGCCACGCTCACTACGGCCCGCCGACGCTTCGTATCGTACTTCGTCGAGAGCCACACTCGCCCTTTCTGTTGCATCGCCTGAATGGCGTTATCCAGCAGATTGACCATCACCCGCTTGAGCTGCTCTCGGTCGAAATTGAGCGACGGGAGGTCTTCGTCCAGTTCCACGATCAGTTCCACATCCTTGTGGACTCCTCGATAGAGCGCCGTGACTTCGTTGATCACATCGTGGAGCGACTGATAGGCCATCTGCGGAGTCGGCAGGCGGGCAAACTTTGAAAATTCGTCGACCATATGCTTGAGACTCGTCACTTCGTTGACGATCACGTTGGTCGCTTCATCGAAGATCGTCTCGAAATCCGGCGACTTCTCGTAGAACTTCTTCCGCAACCGTTGCGCGGACAATTGGATGGGCGTCAACGGGTTCTTAATTTCGTGGGCCACCCGCCGTGCTACCTCTTGCCATGCCGCCACTTTTTGCGCCTTGATCAATTCCGTGAGATCTTCAAACACCAGCACGATGCCGAGATCCTTGTTCGCCTCATCCTTCATCCGCGACCCATGAAGTCCGATGGTCAAGAACCTGCCGTCGATCTCCATTGCACCCTCAAGCGTCAGCGTATCGCGTTCATCGGCCAACATCCGATCATAGACCGTCTGGAACAGATCGAGTCGAAATTCTTTGAAGACCTCATTCGCTGGCCTGTCACGAAACCGATCCGCCGCAAGCCCAAGGATCCGTTCACCGGACGGATTGAAATTTGTGATCAGCCCGTTTTTATCGATGGAGAGCAGGCCCGAGGCGATCGTCTCGACCACTGTCTCGATGTACGCACGGCGGCGATCGAGTTCAAGATTGCTGTGGCGCAACGAGATGTTGGCCTCTTCGATCTCGGATTTGCTTCCTTGCAGATCCGACGTCATCCGGTTGAACGAATCGATGAGTGTGCCGATTTCATCGGTCGCCTTGGCGTCGATTCTGACAGAGAGATCCCCCTGGGCAATGGCCTCCGTCGCTTCAGCCAACCGTTGAATTGGCACCGTGATGCCCCGCGCGACATAAAACCCGAACCAGGTCGCGCCGAACAAAATGAGCACGGTGATGACGGCCACGAAGAGATAGGCCCCGGCCTTAATGGGATTTTTCATGGCTTTGGTCTGCTTGTATTCGTCGTACTGATGGCCGATCCCTTCCATTTTCGCCAGCAACGATTCAGGCACAAAGGCTTCTACTACCACGACGCCGCCGATCTCGCCGCTACGTCCGCTTGCGGCGATGGGGGTGGCCGCCCGCACTAAGCGTCCGGTTTGGGCCTCCTGGACCGCATTCACTTCTTGCTTCCCGTTGATCACTTGGAGTACCAGCTGGCCGATCGGCAGATCGAGTGCCGATGAAGGGACGTCGAGATCCAGCGCTTTGGTGAGCGTTTCCATTTTAGCCGAGAAGACTTCAATCCCTGCCACGCCGAATTCCGCCCGCTTGCGCGCCATCGCAGCGACTAGCAAATCGCGTTGTTCTGGCAGCAGCATGTCTTCCCGATAGATTTCATGGCTGATGGCTCTGGCGCTGTTTACGGCCAGGGTAATGTGGCCGGCATGCTGCATCCTTGCCACGTCATACGAGTCCCGCATCACCTGCTCAATCTGATCGCTGAACCACACATCCACGGCCTTATTCACCAGCCCGCTCGCGACCAGCGCAAGAAGCACTGTCGGGATGAGTGAAAAGCCGATGAAGGCCGCCACCAATTTCGTCCGAAATCCCGACCCAAATAATCGATGCCGCCGCTCAAAATAGGCCTTAATAAGGTTGCGGGAGAGCAGGAGCATCAGGACCACAAACCCAATCAGATCGAGATTGAGCAGAAGGAGCACAAATGCGTAGCTGGTCGTAGGCAGAAAGGAATCGGTGTCCTCGCCACCGGGAGCCACGACCTGAGAGTAGTAGAAGGTCAGCGCCAAACAGGGGATCAGCAGAATGAGGACGATCCAGACCGGCCGCAAATGCATCTTCCCGCGTTCCGGCTCCGGAGCAGGGCTGGGTAGCTGTGAAGATCGACCGGCTCCAGCAAGAGCCGACGCGGCCCCGGTTACGGAACCACGGTTCGTCTTTGTCCCTGGGAGAGAGCCTGTGGCCTTCTTGATATCACTCACATCCGGCATTCCTGATTGTCGACGTTACGATATATGGAGAACAGACTACTCACGTTCAGCGAATCAGGGAGCGTCTCCCCACGTCGCATCAACCAGGGTGGCTGATAGACAGGTCTGGGGTCTGCAGGCGGCGGCGGCGGCGGGGGGTATGACTACTTGGCAGCCAAACTCACGTACTTCATCCGAAGAGCGTAGAGCATATCCCGCAGCACCGCTTGTTCTTCCGTCGTGAGATTACCCGTGGTCTTGTTTTCCAAGACCGAGAGCAAGTCGATAATGTCTTTCGCTTGCGGTAGATTCGGCGGCATCGGAGGTTGCTGGGGGTCCAGCTGTTCCCCCATCAACATCATCGAGGAGCTGCCGAGTGAAATGACGAAAGATGAAAAGGTGACGGGAATTCCCGAACCCTGGGGTGGATCGGAGTCTGCCGTCTCCTGGTGGGGCGGTATCTCCGCCGAGGCAGGCGAAGTGGTGGAGGGACGGTCGGGTCCACTCCCGCCCCGCCGATCCCGAACGACAAATCCTTCTTCCTGTTCTGCGTCCACAGGCCTTTCCCCCGCTCCAGATGCAGCGACGGTACCCTACCATAGGCCCAAAAACGACGCAAGACGCACTAGCAGGATACTGAAAAAGTCCTCCAGCAGGGAAGGGAGCGGCCAGGTGCCCTTCTTGCTCGCAGCACGCGTACGATAAAACGGTGCTCGTTCGATGCGCGCAGTAAAGGGCAGCCTTGGCCACTCCCCTAGAGAAAGGTAAAGAGAATTTGAAGGGCCTTGCTGGATGGCCTTTTTAAGCATCCTGTGCGGTGGTCTCCTGTTGTGCTATACGTGTAGGCGATTGAGTTTCCACCGTGCCACAGTAGTTTCTCCGCAGCCCGCCAGC
>JBDSDL010000252.1:0-17535 GCA_039920585.1 Nitrospiraceae bacterium
TGGTGTCGGACGTCGGTAAGGGAGACTTGACGAAGCGCGGCGAGGTGACAGCTGACATGTTCGGGAACTTGGCCGACGCGTTCAATCTCATGATTCAACGGTTCTCGCAGTTGATGAAACAAGTCCGTGAGTCAGCCGAGCGCGTAAACAAGTCGGCGGGTACTCTCCGAGAGGGCGCAGGACAGATGGCCGGCACCGCGAAGCATCAAGCCGATGAATCGGTCAAGACCTTGAGTGCGGTCGAGCAGTTGACCGTTTCCATGCGCCAAGTGTCGGCAACGGCAGGCGCGTCGTCTGAGTCTGCGAATCAAGTATTGCAGGCGACGGAACGGGGCCGTGTGGCTGTGCAAGAAACCGTGCAGGACATGCAGAGCATTCGCGCGTCCGTGCAACGCATGTCGAAACAGGTCAAAACGTTGGGTGATCGCTCGTTGGAAATTTCTCAGATCGTATCGACAATTCGCGATATTGCCAGTCAGACCAACCTGCTGGCGTTGAACGCAGCCATCGAGGCAGCCGGCGCCGGCGAGGCTGGAGCTCGATTTGCCGTCGTGGCCGATCAGGTCAAAAAGCTGGCCGAAAGCTCTACGGGCGCCACCCGAGAAATTGCAGAGCTCGTGAAAGTGATTCAGACGGAAACGCAAGACGCAGTCGTGGCTATGGAACGGGAAACGCAAGCGGTGGAAGCCGGATCTGCTTCGGCGCTGCGTACGGGTGAGGTGTTCAAGGAAATTTCAGGGATCGCCCAACGCTCGTCGGAGCTGGCACAGACCATCGCCAGCGCCGCGGTGAGCCAAACTGCTTCAACGGACCAGGTGGGCCGCTCGATCAAAGAATTTGCCGGCGGTACTCTGGAGACCAAAAAGGCGACTGACTCGGCTCGCGCGACCGTCGAAGACATGGCAAAACTCGCCGAAGGGCTGACGACTTCCGTCGCCCAGTTCAAATTGGCCTAGACCTGCTTCCCGAAACGTCCGCTGGATACTCGGGCAAGAAAGGACAGGGATGAGTTCAGAATTTGACCGGCAGGGTCTCGTTGATATCTTCGTCACTGAAGCGTCGGAGGCGTTGGACGTCCTGACAAAGGCATTCCATCCGTCCGATGGGACGATGCCAACTTCATCGCAACTGCAAGCGCAGTACGTGTGGGCGCATAAGATCAGAGGGGCGTCGGCGCTCTACGGCTATCAGGGGTTAGCCTTGATGGGATCGTTGGTTGAATTGACTCTGGAGGAGGCGCCGTCTATAGAGGCGTCTCTCTGGCCGAAGGCCTTGGAGATCATGCGTGGAGTGGTGATTTCGCTCAGGGCTCAATTGAAAGTTGTTGTGGATGGAGGTAGTGAAGATCTGGAGGTCAGTGCACAATGGAAACGCAAAGTGGCTGGATTATTTCCGTCTCTGCCTGTTGCGACCCCATCTGAACCGGCAGTGCTCGCGCCGGACTATCTCACACCGACTCTCGATGCAGGGGGTCTGTCGTATTTCATTTCTGAAGCTGATGAATATTTGCACACCATGGAGTCGCTTCTACATCGTCTACGCGAGGATTCCAAAGACGAGGAAGCTGTCTATAGACTCTATGGTATGGCCCACACGATCAAAGAGTCTGCGCACACGATCGGATTTAAGGTGGTCTGCGATGTGGCCCGCCCGGTCGAAGATTGTATGATTGCGGTTCGAGAGGGAGCGCTTTCCATTTCGCCGGACATGCTGGGGGTTATTGGTCGCGCCGTCGAGGTCATTCGGCTGCTGGTGCGCCGAGACGGCGGTAACGTTGCCCAGCTACAGCATGAAGTGCCGGATGTGACCGAAGCGCTTGTGCAGATCCGTAACGGGGAACAGATGACGGTGTCGGCTCAGGTGGCGGCTGCGACATCTCCGGCGGTTCAGGTTGTGATAGCCGTAATGGATCGTCCTGGTGAATCATCTGACTCCGGGTTGGAGTCGACGTCTGCTTCAATTGCCTTGACGGAGGAGTATCTGTTGCCGCTTCTCGATGCGGAAGTGCTGTCCTATTTTGCGCCGGAAGCACAAGAATATTTAGAGTCTCTAGAAGCCCAGCTGCTTCGGCTCGAGGGGGGAGAGCACAATCCGGAAGTGATCGACCGGCTCTTCCGGACGGCTCATACGCTCAAGGGGTCCGCCTATACCGTGGGATTCCAGTCGATTGGCGATCTGACGCACTATATTGAAGATTTCATGGGGGCCGTACGCGAGGGCCGTGTCAAGATTCTCCCGGGGCATACAGACGTGCTGTTGCGATCAGTCGACGTGGTGCGGCTGTTGATGCGGCGAGATCCCACATCCCTCGACGTGCTGCGTCAGCGGTTTGCTGCCGCAATGCAAGAACTTAAACAGCTGGATCAGCCGGTGGCGGTGCAGGTGGTGGAGTCTGGTTCAGGTGTCCATCGCGTCGATGCGCGGGTGGCCCAAGAACCAGGTAATCAAGAAGACGCCGAGCCTGCCAATGTGACGGAAGCTAAAGCAGCGGATGGTAAAGCTGTAGAAGAACGCGAAGTCATTCGCGTCAGTCGCGATCGGTTGGAACGGCTGTTGAATCTGGTCGGTGAGCTTGTCATCGGTCGAGGGCGGCTCGAGCAGCGGCTGCATATACTGGAGCAACTGTCACATCAAGTTTTGGCCTACAAAGGGCGACTGATTGAATCGGTCCATTCGTTCGAGGAAAAACATACATTTACACTTCCGACCGCTTCCTCTGGTCCAACAACCGGCCAGGTCCAAGGATTTACCAGTCTCAGTGACTTCGGTAACCTTGAATTCGACAAGTACGATGATTTCAATATTTTGGCTCGCCGCATCAGCGAAGTCACGGCTGATATTTCAGAATCAATGACGCAGTTGAGCGGATCGATTCGCCGTTCTCATGAAGACATGAGTCATTTGGCGCAGCTGACCCTCGGTATGCGGGATGAAATCGCTCGAGCTCGCATGGTGCCGATTGGCACACCCTTTACACGATTTCGCCGCGCTACGCGCGAGATGGCGCGTGCGACTGGGAAAGAGGTCACGTTGGTCACGTCCGGTGAACATACCGACGTCGATACGGGTGTTGTGGAGCGGCTTGTCGATCCGCTCATTCACCTTGTGCGCAATGCGGTCTATCACGGAATCGAACCTGCGGCTATTCGTGTGTCGAAGGGAAAACAAGCGGCCGGCACGATTTATCTCCACGCGGCGCATCGCGGGAATTCGGTGTTGATCGAAGTCGAAGACGACGGGGCAGGGCTCGATGTCGAAAAGGTCCGAGCCAAGGCGGTCGAGCGAGGACTGATTCGCCATGAGGTGGCCCGTTTGATGCCCGAATCCGAAGTCATCAAGTTTATTTTCATGCCGGGCTTCTCGACGGTGGACCAGATCGGTGATCAGGCGGGGCGAGGGGTCGGCATGGATGTGGTCAAGCGTGTCATTGAAAGCATGAACGGCCACATCGACGTCGAATCCATTCGAGGCATAGGGACGAAGTTTACCTTGAGCCTCCCGCTTACATTATTGATTGCCACGGCGCTTATGGTGCGGGTAGGGAGTGAGTGCTACGCGATTCCCCTGACGGCGGTGCGCGAAGTCACCATGTTGACTACCGGCGCATATCAGCGGATGGGCGAACGGTCGATCTTGCATATCGGCGACGAGGCGATCGAAGTGCAGCCGCTCCAGCATCTCCTTAATCGAAGCATGGTGGCGGTGGAAACCGGGAAACCGGTGGTCATCGTGCGGACGGCTGCCGGTATGATTGGCGTCATGGTCGATGAATTGCTCGGCCGCCAGGAAATCGTCATTAAACCGTTGGGATCGCTGAAGTCGTTGGATCGTTCCAGTTTCGGTGGCGCAACTATTGATCCGGAGGGGCGTGTGGTTCTTGTATTGGATCCTGCTCGATTGCTGGCGCGAGAGGGGCAAGTTGCTATGGTGCCGGAGTTGTCGTCACATGCGACGGCGTCGGCGGACTCGCTGGTTCCATATGTTGAGGCCTCAGCGCCTAAAGTGTCTGAGCGATTGATTCTCTTGATCGACGACTCCTTGAGTATCCGAAAATTCGTAGGCCGGATGTTGGAATCGGCCGGGTATCAGGTCGATACCGCGGTGGATGGAGAAGAGGGGCTTCGCAAGGCGTCTGCTCAAAACTATCGGCTGATCATTACCGATCTTGAGATGCCTAAGCTCAATGGCTTTGAAGTGATTCAAGGATTGCGCAGCCGGGAGCAAACGCAGCAGACACCGGTCATCGTCATGACGACGCGAGCCGGTGACAAGCACCGGCAAATGGCACTCAACATTGGAGCGAGTTCCTATATTGCCAAGCCGGTCGAAGAGCGGGCCTTGATCCAGGAAATTGAGCGCTGGATCGGCAAGCAAGCCGCTGTGCGCCAATAAGAATGCATCGCGTGCGATCCTTTGACTAGTCTCTAGTGTTGGACAGTCGAATAGGATGTATCGATTATGAGTTTACGAGGCCGTCAGAATTCGACGAACTCGCTTGTGGAGACGGCCAGTTTCTTGGTCGTCCGCCTGGGGGCAAGCTATTTTGCTCTATCCGCGGCTGGGGTTCGTGGCGTTCTCACGCAAGAAGAGGCCGGTCATGAGGAGGCCGTGACTGCAGCGGAGGCCGTCTATCAACCGGTGGATCTTGCTCACCGGCTTTCGGTGGTTGCCGACTTATCAGGTTTCGAGATGAGGACGGTGTTGTACGCGGCTGGATACTCACAGGGTGCGATTCGTGTTGAGCAGGTGGTGGGTTTGACGGACGTAGAACGGAAAGACTGCCTTCCGTTGCCGCCACAGTTTCAATGCGATGAGCGAAACTGGTTTGGGGGGATGATGCTGTATCAGGATCAGTTGGTGTTGATCCTCAATCCTTCTTGGGTGATGGGAGAGTCGTCCGGCGTAGTGCCGGTGTCGGTTGGGCAGACTGAACAGTCGATTGTGGTAACGTCGGCAGCGGTTGGTGAATCGTGTTGAGGGGCGCCCGCGGACAACAGCAAGCTCAGGGCACGAAACGATCGTGGAATGTGGTGGTGTTTTTCATCGGTGGAGTGAAGCTGGCCGCACGGACTGAGGACGTGGGGGGGGTGTCGCCCTGGACTGGGACCATCCCGGTACCGAGTCGGACTCCATTCGTGCAGGCGGTGCTAAAGCGGGACAATCATGTGATGCCGGTCTACGATTTGGCAGCCAGACTGAATCGAACACTGACCGGAAGCCCGTTGCTGTGTCTGGTGGCTCGCCATCTCGACGGGCCGATGGCTATCTGCATCGATGCCGATGTGCCGTCTCTTGAGACGGTGGATGCGGCGGCGATTCGACCGAACGGCAGAGGGGATATCGAATCGCTGGGTTCAGTCACGATTGGTGAAAACGAAGTTGCGATCGTGGCATTACAGCGATTAGGACGATCGACACAGGGGACCGCTACAAGTTAAGCGTTCCGGAGGAAGGCGCCTACGATGACGAAAGTATTGATTGCCGACGATAGTATTGCAGTTCGAAAAGTTGCCGAACGGTTGCTGACTGAGGCTGGGTTTGGAGTCACTCTTGCTGCGAACGGCGAAGAGGCCTTGGCCTATTTGGCCAAAGAGACGCCTGACTTGATTGTGTCAGACGTGATTATGCCGGATAAAAGCGGCTATGAGGTGTGCGCTTTCGTGCGCGCGCAGGGGGCATTAGCAAACACGCCGGTGCTCTTGATCTCTGGGATAGTGAACGATGAGGTAACGAAACAGGCTGAATCCTGTCATGCCGACGGGGTATTGAAAAAGCCGTTTCAGGGCACGTCGCTTAAGGATCGCGTGCAGGAACTCTTGGCCAAGCGGCGGAGCGTTACCGAGCCTGCGAAAAAAAGTACAGAAAAGGCGCCTGAGTCCATCGAGCCGATTCAAGGTGCGCGAGTGAGCGACGAACAAATAGAAACCTATCGGCGGGCAGTGGCACGATTGAAGCCGCTGGAGGAAGAATTATTGGTCGAACGAGATCGCGCAACACGTAGTGCGAAGCGAGTGGCGCAACTCGAAGGACAAGTGGGTCGCGTTCAGGAGTTTGAGTCGATATTAGCAGGGGAGCGAGAGAGGATTGTACAGCTGAAGAAACAACTGGCAGAAGCCGGCAGTGTTACCGCGCGGGTGCAGGAACTTGAATCCGCACTCAAAACTGAACGAGAGCGAACGGTTGAGGCCAAGAGTCAGGCATCCTTAGCGGAGAGTCTGGGCGGACGTGTGAGGGAATTGGAGACGGCTCTTCAGAAAGAACGGGAAACCAGCGAGCAACACGCAACGCGTCTAACCGAACTGCAGAAGAACACGAGCCATGGCCAAGAACTGGAGGCGACGTTGTATGCCGAGCGCCAGGCCGCCGCGCAATTGGTTGAACAAATGGTCGAGATGGAACAGGCGGTGACCCGGTCTCAGGTTCTGGCGCAACAGCTTGCGGAGGAGCAAAAGCGTACAAGCGACTTGACTCGTCGTGTGGCCGAGAGTGAACAGGCCTCCGCGCAAGTGCCAAGGTTAGAGCAAATCCTCGCTGCCGAACAGCAAAAAAACAGAGATCTTGCCGCGCGTTCCTCCGAAGCTGAGTGCTCATTGCAGAAGGCCCAGGAAAGCGCCTCACTACTTCAGACGGAACGAGACAGAAATAGCCTTTTGACGAAGCGAGTAACAGACGCTGAGCAAGCCACTGAGCAAGTCACGAAGCGGTTCGAAGAGTTGGCAGCAAAGCTTGGCGAGATCGCAGGGTTGGCCTCGCAGCTGGGGAACGGAAAGCGACGGTTTTGATCATGCACGCCCCTTCTCGCGCGCAGTCACTGTCGTGAAGGACTGATGTCATGGCTGCCGACACTCCAGACGATTTTCAGAAAGAGCTGGTCGATCTTTTTGTCCAGGAAGCGCATGAATGGCTTCAGAACATTCACGTCGCTCTGGATGAGCTGCAACAGGGGCCAGCGCCGGAGCGGCATGTCGATCTGATTAAGACAATTTCATCCGGAGTGACGAACCTCGGTGGTTCTGCCGCCACGATCAATCTTTCAGACGTCGAACATGCCAGCTTCGCGGCGATTCCCTTTGTCGAAGCTCTGAGGGACCCACAGAAAGCATTCTCCGTTCAAGACTTTCTCTCGCTCTGTAAACAGCTGGGACAGATCCATATCGCATTGACTCGTGCAACGGGCGCCTCCTTTGATGAGAAGGGGAGTGGTGCGGCGGCTGAAGTGGTTGACGCGAGTCTTTCTCCCGGGGAGTTTCTACAAGCGCTTCAGGAACTACAACACAAGGAGTCTCCCGATGGCGGGTCCGGGCGCAATCTGATCCGCAGTATGATCGAGCATATGGAAAGCCAGGTTCAGTCCGGTGTTGAGCGCATCGATGCCATGGACATTCAAGGATCTCTTGCGCGGGTGTCTGAAGCGGAAGAGTCGTTTCTGAAGGCGATTGACGAGCAGGTACCCGAGATTGTCAAGAAGCTGAGTGCCCTCAAGATAAATGGTGGTGAGACCTCCTCACGCTTGATGGATCTCGACGCCTCTCTTCGAGGCGTCGCACAGTTGCGCACGGAAGCGCAGCAGGTGAACGCAGACTCTGCCTTGATGTTTTTCACGGGTCTTCACAGTCTATTGACTGTGGTGGTTCGGCGTCGAGTGTTTCTGGCTGCCGCGCGGGTAGACTCGGTGAAGGAGCGCCTGCATGCGATGGGTGACGCCATCCGCCAGTGGGTGGAACATGGGCGGACCCAGCGTGCCGCGATTGATCAATTACTCCCTGCCAACCACACATGATTTCTGACAGAAATCCAGCATAAAGATTCGTCGAGGTCTATGATGCAGTCGCACCTTCCGACCGATGATAACGGTACGATGAACGTAGAAATCGACTATACGAGATATTGGGGACTCCGGACCCTTCCGTTCGACAATGTGCCGGACCCTCGATTCTATGGCCCTTGTTCGCAACATGATGCAGGGCACAGGTGGTTGAGTTATGGAATTCAGACCGGCAAAGGCATGCTCCTGCTCACGGGTGACATCGGGTGCGGGGAAACGTTAACTGAGCCGTCGGCTGATCGTCGGACTGTCGCCTGCTCACTATGATGTTGCGCTTGTTGCCAATTCCGCGTTATCTCCATCCGAATTGCTGGGCGAGGTGGTGTCTCAGTTCGGACTCGGGCTCGTGCGATCGAAAGCCGGACGATTGCGGACGCTCAATGAGCGCCTGCAATTGAATGCGCGCTGCGCGGGATCCGCTCGGTGCTGGCCGCATTGCGGGAATTCCAAAGTTGAACCAGCGGATCGCAGTCCGTGCGGACCTGGGACCCTTCACGGAAGAGGAGACGGCGTTGTATATTACGGCTCGCATGAGAGCTGCGACAGATCGGACAGACTTGTTTACCAAAGAAGCGGTGGCAGCCGTATACGAACAGAGCAGGGGGATCGGGCGGCTTATTAATGCGTTCTGCGATCAATGTCTTTTTGCCTGAACGATCGAACACGTCTGACAGATCGATGATCGGCTTGTTCAGCGGGTCGGGTAAGTCATATGATGAATGATCGAATATTCCGTGAGGGCGTCTTCTGGCCATGAACGAATACAGCATGACGGATTGGCATCGCATTGCACAGGAGCAATTAACGGGCGTGGCCCTTGCCGTGCAGCGGCAGGATGAACTCGACTTGGAAGCCTTGTCTGCCCTGGCGACGGAGATTACGAAGGCGCTTGAAAGAAGCGACCATTTGTTCGTTCAGGCTATGAGCGGCCCCGCAGGCCCTCCACTGATTACGAATCTCGTGAATGTCGGGATTCTGGCGGCGAAGGTCGGCGCCAGGCTGGGCTATCATGGGAAAGAGTTGGAACAGCTTACCTTCGCAGGCCTTCTGCACGACATCGGTCTCTTTGCCGTGCCGCAGTCACTGATCACGAAGTCGGGTCGATTGACACAGGATGAGCGTGTGCTCATTGAACAACATCCTGAACTCGGGTATCAAACGATTCGAAAGGCGGGTCAGAAATACGATTGGTTGGCGCAAGTGGTGCGGCAGGCGCATGAGCGGTGGAATGGACAGGGGTATCCGAACAAGCTGAAGGGGCGGCAGATCTGCGAGTTTGCTCAAATTATTGGTGTGGTGGATGTCTTCGATGCCCTCGTGAGCCCGCGCGGGTATCGCCGCCGATTCCTTCCGCACGAAGCGGTGCGGGAATTGATTGTGGCGGAACGGACGGCGTTCCCTCGCGAGGCTGTCAAAGCCTTGGTCGAACAGCTGTCGGCCTATCCGTTGGGTACCTTGGTCCGATTGACGACTGGAGAGGTCGGGTCGGTCATGCGCATCAATACACGCTATCCCCTTCGTCCGGTTGTGTGGATCGAGGGCGAGGCAGCCGATGGCCAGGAGAGACGGCAGCTCGATCTGAGCCTCACTCCGCTCGTGTCGGTCATCGAAACACTAGAGCCTCCTGACGTGACACGTGCATGGTCTCCGGCAAAGGAGACACAGGCCAAGACCGCTGATGTCCTCCCTGCGGTATCCGATCAGTTTACGTCGCTCTTAGAAGGTTTGGACGCGCTAGCGAATGCGATCCAAGGTGCCGTCGAGTCCAGGACGTCGATGACTTCTAGGCAAGAAGGTGGGGCTGCGTCGCTGTTGGGCGAGGATCGATGGATTGATCGGCCTCCAGCGCAGGATCTCGTGGATGCCAGTTTTGAAACGGAAGTGATCGGGTTGTTCGCCCTCGAAGCACACGAATGGCTTGCGCAAATTCAGATGGCGGTGAGGCGGCTCGCGATAGAGGCCAACGGAACGGTGCGTTCGAAGCTCTACGGGATTCTTTTGCAGAGTATTACCAATCTCGCCAAATCTGCGTCGACGGTGCAGCTTCTGGCCATCGAGCAGATGGCCTCGAATCTGCTTCCGATTCTCTACGATGTGGGGCGGCAAGAGCCACGCGCGATGGCGGCAGCGATCCAGTCGCTTCAGGATGGGCTGGATCGGATCAGTCTGGCCGTGCGTCACTTAGCAGGAGACTTGGAGGAGGAAGACACCAGGCACAATGACGTTCTAGTGGAAACGATGAGCGAATCCGTGGAGGCTCTTTCTGCCAAGGGGACTGAGTTGCCGGATGTTTCTCAGTTGCAGGCTCCGCTGACCGTGGATTCCAGTGCCCAGCTCATTCATGCCCTTCGAGACTTGCAGCAAGCTCGCGCTCGGTCGATACAGCCGACCCGGGATGTATTGGAGGCGGTGATCCATCGAGCCGAGCGGGAAGCCGACCACCTTGATGTCTCCGCCGTCGGGCGCATCTTAACTGACCTTGATCGACTTGACGGAGAGTTCCTTCAAGAAGTCCGTCAACGGGTCCCGATCATCAGTTCCATTCTTGCAAATTTGCGCGCGAGCGGGGCGACAGATTTTGTGACGGCGGCGCAGCTTGACCCAATTCTTGAACAGGTCGAGGCCCTCTACGATCTGGCCAGCCATGTACAGGCGACAATGATCACGATGTTTTTGCAAGGGCTGCGATCCTTTCTCATGGTCGCGGCCTACAGAAAAACGGCGACCTTGGCGCAGCGATTAGGAACCGTTGAGATGAGGATACATGCCTTGATTCCGATGGCGGAGCAGTGGGGCAATATCGGGTGCGTCGAACGATCGGCTATTAGTGATATCCTGACGGCTTCTCAAGCGCGACATGGGCAGGCCTAGTGCGGCAGGCGCGAATCCAAGTTCCGTCAACCTCGAATTTCTGACCTCACACTCTCGCCCATCTAACGTGTCCCAACTTTCGTACGAGTCCCGCGTGAACGTGGCGCTGTCACTCCGTACATTTCTGTATGTCCGATCGTAAAGAATCTGCCAGGACGAGTGGAGTCTGCCTCTTTTTGCTTCTTACGGGGTTTTTTGAAAAGTGCATCCTGCTGAAATTGCACGGATTGTGCTGCCTACCGATTGAGCAATGTGTGATGTGCGGTGGTAGGGCATGGGTTTAGTCGCTCATCCACATGATTATCCACATGCCATGCACAGCTTTTCTGGATGCCGTGAGTGGGGGGAGTGATGCCCTGTTCCACTATCGCCTTTCCCATCGTGGAACTTCATGTTGATGACGGCCAAAGACCTGTTTGGACGCGGTGTTTCGGTGCTGATGCCTCCGTTTGTACCGTGGAATGAGCCGATGAGTTTCCATGGTATGAAAACTAGGCATGCCGTCTACCGTTGCTCGTCTGTCATCCACAATTTCTCATTTAATCATAGGTATTGAGCAGTCTGTTGAATCAGACGCGACGGTCTCGCCCAATCTCTTTTTCTCGTCCATGTAACAAGCGGAGTAACGATGGTATGATGGCGCCATCTTGGAGAAGGCCGAGGCTAAGGTTCAGGCTGAGTAAGGATCTGACGGTCCTTATCTTATCCTCACCCTTGACCTCGACTTCAGCCGCTAGATGGGAGAACAGATCAATGCCGAAACTTGTGACGGTGTTGCGGCCAGAGAAGATTGATGAGCAAGCTCGCTACTATGTTCGGTCCCATATCCTCCTCCCTGCCGGGACGATCGGACTGGTCTGCATGGTCGGCGGGGTAGGGGCGCTCGCCTATCAACTACTGGCGAACCATACCTACAGCTGGGTGACGTTTCTCAGTAGCTCGCTCTTAATCGTTGTCGGCGCAGGCTGTGGGTTCGCGCAGGCTCGCTATCACCGCTATCTCTTTAAGAAATTTCCTGAGGTGTACGCGGCAAAGATGCGTACGGCTGTGGCTCAACGTAACAGGAAGGCCAAGGCCAAGACCGAGCCGGAGGCACCGGCGATCGAGCACCCTGGGCGTGGCTTTGTCACGGCAATTTCCATTGCCGGAGCGGTTCTGGTCTTCGGCTCATCGGCCGTGGCCTACATGTACGGCAATCTCGACCTGTTTCCGTCTATCGTGGTGCCATGGGCTGGATTCTACTGGGCCAAGTTGTTTTGTTGGCGTGGCGTGGTGGACTAATCTGGCCTCTCTCGTCTGTCTTGTCTATCTGGTCCTCAAGTCTCAGCACTCGCGTCTCAGCACTTTTGACGGTTCCTTTTCTTGGCCTTCGTCTTGGAGGTGTGAGGAGCCGGGAGCGATGCTTCAAGTTTCTTCATCCGCTCTTCCAATGTGCGTATGGCCTGTCTGAGTTCAGGGAGCCGTGGAATCACGGCTTGGGCTTTGACCCACACTTCATGCGGCATCACGGGAGCCCCTGAGACGATCTGATTGGGTTCTAGACTGCGGTTGACACCTGCGCGAGCGGCAATCATGACCTGATCTCCGATGACGAGATGGTCTGCCAGGCCTGCCTGTCCACCGATTATGACGTGATGCCCCACACGAGTACTGCCGGCGATCCCAACCTGCGCCACCAGAATTGAATGGGCTCCTATCGTGACGTTATGGGCGATTTGGACCAGATTGTCGACCTTGGTGCCCTGCTTGATGACTGTTTGGCCGAGTGTGGCGCGGTCGACTGTGACATTCGCACCTAGCTCGACATCATCCTCGATCGTGACTCCGCCGAGTTGGGGTATTTTGTAATGCCGTCCCTGGTTCTGCACGTAGCCGAATCCATCGCTTCCGATCACCGTGCCACTATGGACGATCACTCGCGCTCCGATCGTACACCCTTCTCTGACGACAACATTGGGATACAACAGCGTGTCGTCTCCGATGGTTGTATCGCTGCCGATAAACACACCAGGATAGAGTATCACCCGATCCCCAATCGTCACCCGATCTCCAAGAGTGACTCCCGGCCAGATCGAGATATCGGAACCGACCTGAGTATCAACGCCACGGACAACGACCGCGGCAATTCCACGAGGAGGGGAGGCGGGAGAAAAGAATGTCCGAGCGACTTGCGCAAAGGCCAGTGCGGGATTGGCGACGACGATGTGGGGGTTGGTGATCTCTACAAGACGCCGGTGGGCGAGGAGCATTCCGGCAGAAGTAGGCGCGCTCGTCTTGAGCATCCGATCGCCGGTGACGAAGGTCAGATCCTTCGGTCCTGCTGATTCAAAGCCGGCCAGACTCGTAATCGTCGCTTGTGACGAGCCTACAAGCTCTCCGCCGACGACGTCGTGGATCTGTTTCAGTGTGATAGGACTACTTGCTCGAGTCGCCATATGGGTTAGGACTTCTTTTTGCCCTTCGGCCTAGACGGCTTTACTGGTTTCTTGGTTCGGGAGGGTGAGGCGGGTTTTCCCAACCGATTCTCAACATAGTTTACGACATGGCCGACCGTTGTCAGCCCTACCAGGTCTTGGTCGGGGATTTGGAGATCGAAGGCTTCCTCAATGCGGTACAGCAGTTCGATCACGGCCATCGAGTCGAGGCCTAAATCTTCACGCAGATGCTGTGTGATCAGTATTGTGGCCGGATCGCGTTTTAAGTACTCACCCAATGCGGTGCGGATTTTTAGTGATATGGTGGGGTCGGTTGCCATCGATCGATGTTCTCCGTCTGTAACCGTGAAAGGTGAAACGTAGGACGACCGAGCGCTCTTCCTCCGAAACGCCTCACGTTTCACGCCTTTTGAATACCACGGCAGCGTTGTTGCTGCCAAATCCAAACGCGTTCAGCAAGGCGATATTCACACGACGCTCTTGCGCTGAACGGGATAGTCCTGCCAATGCGCAAGCCGGATCCGGGTCATCGTAGTTCGCGGTCGGATGAATCTGGCCTGTGTGAAGGGCCAGCACCGAAGCGATGCCTCCTATGGCTCCGGCAGCGCCCAGCGTGTGGCCGATCAGTGATTTGGTGGCACTGATGGCGATTTTATCGGCGCGCGATTTAAAAAGTTGTCTGATCGCCTTGGCTTCGACGGCATCGCCGATGGTCGTCGACGTGGCGTGGGCATTGATGTAATCCACCTGTGCCGGGGTTATGCCGGCATCCGCAAGGGCCAGCTTCATCGTAGTGGCCACTTCCAGGCCATCTTCACGGGGGATGACCATGTGATAGGCCTCGCTGGTGGCGGCGTAGCCGGAAATTTCGGCATAGATTCTCGCCTTGCGTTTCTTGGCATGCGCAGCCGATTCCAAGATGAGCGTCCCAGCGCCTTCTCCCATGACAAAACCGTCCCGCAACCGATCGAAGGGCCGAGAGGCCTTCTCCGGGTGATCGTTGAATTTTGACGAGAGGGCGCGAAGGGAACAAAATCCGGCGAAGACGAGCGGGGTAATGCTCGCATCGGCTCCCACGGTGATCACGACATCGGCTCGGCCCTCTTGGATACAGTGAAGTGCTTGTCCGAGTGCATGGGCGCTGGAGGAGCAGGCGGTCGAGATGGTCAGGTTGGGGCCTTTGGCGCCGTAGGCCATCGCGATAATGCCGGAGGCCGAATTGAGGGTGATGACGGGAATAAAGTTCGGGTGGACGCGATGGGGCTTCTGTTGCTGGTAGAGTTGAGTGATTTCACGCTCTCCCATGACCATCCCGCCCATGCCGGCTCCCACGATAACCCCGACTCGGTGAGGGTTCTCCTTCGCCATCTGCAGGCCCGAGTCTGCCAGCGCTTCCTTCGCTGCCACGAGGGCAAACTGGGCGTACCTGTCCACACGCTCGCCATGGGCTGAGTCGAGAAACCGTTCGACTGCGAAGTCCCGTACCTGGCCTGCGACTTTGGATCGGTAGCCGTCCATGGGAAACGGATCGAATGATGTGATGGCCGAGACGCCGGATTGACCGGCGAGGGCGGCTTTCCAAAACGCACTCACTCCGATACCGATTGGAGAGACAACTCCCAACCCTGTGACGACGACACGCGAGCGCATTTTCTTACTATCCCTCTCGTAATGCTCTTGCCTCTACTTACCGGAAGTGCCGGGAGCAGTCAACCGGCCACGGGGCTGGTTGATCTGGTTTATTTTGTTTATTTGGTTCATCCGGTTAGTTTCGTTCAACCAAACAAACTAAACAAACCAAATAACGGTTTCCCCGCATCCTGCCTAGTACCGCACCTTGAGCAGCAGATAGAGGCCAAAACTCAGGAAGAGAATATTCGCCATCCAGCCGGCGATCAGTGGAGTCATGACCCCGCCACGACCAAGCGCGATTGCAATGGAGTGCGTTGTCCAATAGCAGAAGCCAATAGCGAGCGCTTGCCCAATGCCCATCGCCATGCTGCCCCCTCTGGTCCCACTCCGGCGCAGACTCAACGCAATGCCGACCAGGACCATGACCACGGTGACGAAAGGGAACGCAATCCGGCCGTAGTAGTCGGTGGTAAGCCGTGCAGCTTGGGCGCCTTGCTGGGGCCGACGTCTAGAGTAGGCTCTGATATCATGGAACGTCATCAATTCGGAATCGCCGGCGAGCCATGTGGTGAAGTCATCGGGAATGAGGGTCAGCATGAGGGCTTGGTGATCGAATGCGGTGGTCGACACCGTTCCATTAGGGGAAAATTGCCGGTGTCGTCCCTGGTAGAGTGTCCATGTGGAGTCACGATAGCGGGCTTCATCGGCTTCAGTCACCTCGGTCAATTGGAAGTTGGGATCGAATTGAAAGAGACGCACACCACCCAAGAGTTCCCCGCCGACGGAGACGCTCGTGACATGCATGAGGCTGTCGGTTCCCACTCTCGTCCAGGGCTGATTGAGTGTCACGGCTGCAGCAGGCGGTTTTTTTTCGATGCGCGTAGTCCGAATTTCTTCAGATTTGTTTGCAGCCAACGGGATGATGGTGGAACTGAAGAGCAAGAGTACGAGGGTAATGCCTACGGCAAAGGTGATAAAGGGGGACGTAATTCGGAATAGACTGATGCCGCAACTGCGCATGGCCGTGATTTCGTGGCCCCGGGAGAGCAATCCAAAAGTGAGCAACGTGGCCATCAGGATGGCCAGGGGCGCAATTTGGAAGGAAATTGCGGGGGTCTTGAGAAGGAAATACGTCAGGACGTCGAGCCAGTCGGCGTCATAGCGCAAGAAGCGGCGCACTTTTTCGAAGAAGTCGATAACGAGATAAATCGTCAACAGCCCGCTGAAACACATCGTGAAGATTTTTGTGTATTCACGAAGGAGATAGCGGAAGAGAATGGGCATGGGGTTACCGGCGACTCATGATAGAAAACCACACGACGGTGGTAAGAGCGAACAGGCCGTTGGGTATCCAGGCTCCGGCAAACGGCGGCAGGTGAGCCGTCGTGACCAGGAATTCGCAGGTGACATTCAGCGTGTAGTAGACGATGACGGCCAGCACGCCGACTGCGAATCCACCGATTCGACCAGAGCGTTTCGAGGCGATGCCGACCGGGACGCCTAACAGGCAAAATACCAGTGAGGCAGTCGGAAAGGCCAGATCTTTATAATACTCCATCAATCGTCTGAGCGCGGACGGGTCGCGCCATTGGGATTGTGTGAGCTGGGCGATAATGGCATCGTACGATGGACGTTCCTCCGTGGCCGAGTAGCCGCTTTGGTTGAGCGGGAGTTTCAGGTCGTAACTGGCGAATGACACATACTCATATTGATCGGCCTGATTCGCCCTGCTGTGAATGACTCCGTGATGCAGGCGTAAGGCGACTTGATCGGTCGAGGCATCCATGATGACCTCGAACTGTTGTGCCACGATGATGCGGGGTTCATCTGCCTTTCGCTCGTCGGAGACAAAGATTCCTGTCGTGGCCTGTTCGGGAGTCCCATCCGGGACATAGATCATGATTTTGGGGATGGGCTCGTTAAACGTTCCTTGCTCCAGCGCCAGCACCAGCTGATCTCGAAGGAGATTGAGCGCCACTTTCTTAAGATTTATGGAACTCCAGGGTTGCCCCCACTGTGCCAGCCACACGGTCAGCCCAAACACCAGCAAGGCGAAGATCAGCACGGGGCGAGCCAAGCGCATGAGACTCAGGCCCGCAGTCTGCATCGCCACCAGCTCTTTGTCGAAGGAGAGTCGTCCGAAGGCCGTGATCGAGGCGATGATCCCGGCGATCGGGAGGGTCAACACAAGGAAGGACGGCATCAGATGGGCAAAGACTTCCAGGACTGCCATGATCCCTACGCCTTTGGAGACGAGCAGTTCCACTAAACGCAGGAGTTCCCGCGTGAGCATCACGAAACACAGCGCCCCGAGGCTGATACTAAAGGGGGAAAGGAGTTCGGTGAAGATGTAACGATCCAGCAACGTTCGTAGAAACATTGGAAGAGTCAGGCTCCTGCCAGTCTGTCACTATATATAGGCGAGAGGGCGAGGGTTGTCTACCTCACGCCTGCTGAGCTTGTGGCCAAAGAATGGCTTGACAACATTTGAAACGCCGTGGTACATGCTGCCCGAGTTGTAACTGAGATGGGTTTCGTGATTGATCTTGTCTCTCCAATGAGCCCGTCATTTCAACCTTCGCTTCCTCCTGTCTGTTTCTCTTCATTGGGCATGCCGCTAACAGGGTTCCGGGACCGGCCACGTCACTGTGCGTGGACGTTAGGAAAGGAGTATTTTTGTGAAGACAAAAGGTACGGTTAAGTGGTTCAACGATCGGAAGGGATTTGGGTTTATTCGTCTTGAGAGCGGAGATGATGTCTTCGTCCATTATT
>JBDSDL010000253.1:0-13672 GCA_039920585.1 Nitrospiraceae bacterium
ACGATTCACGGTTAACGAGTATGCGTAACGTCCTCATCATCAAGCTCCGCTACATCGGTGACGTCTTATTGGCGACGCCAACCCTCCGTGCCATCAAAGTTGCACGACCGGATGTCCGAGTCGCAATGATGGTGAATCGTGGGACCGAAGACGTGTTGTCAGGAAACTCTGACCTGGACGAGATCATCGTTCTCGACAAAGGATCTCTGGCGGCACAGTCGCGCCTCATTGCCGGGCTGCGCCATCGACAATTCGATACGGTGATCGATTTGACGGATGGAGACCGGTCTGCGTTTCTGAGTTGGATCAGTGGAGCGCCGGTTCGGATTGGGTTCAACGACGAGCATCGTTGGCGAGGGCGATATTACACAGAGGTGGTTCAGTCGATGCCGGGTGTGCGGCACCGGATCGACCGGGATTTGGAAGCCCTCAAGCTCCTGAATATCGAAGCAGGCTCAAAGGTTCCCCAGCTTTGGCTGACACCAGAAGAGGAGAGCAGTGCGGATCAACTGTTGGATCAACTTGGTGTTCAGCGATCGCAGCCGATTGTGGTGCTGCAGCCTGGCGCCCGGTACTGGTTTAAGGCCTGGCTCCCGGAGCGGTTTGCGGAGCTGGCCGATCGTCTCAAGTCCCAGTATGGTTGCCAGGTGTTGATCGGAGGCAGCGATCAAGACATCGATCTCGCGAACCGGATTCGACAGATGGCGAAGAGTCAGCCCCTCATCATGGCAGGCCGTACAACCATTAAACAGTTCGCGGCCATCGCCAAGAAATCAGCGCTCTTTGTGGGAAGCGATAGCGGCGCAATGCACATGGCCTCTGCTGTGGGCACCCCCGTGGTAGCCTTGTTTGGCCCGTCAGATCCTGCTGAATGGGGGCCGCGAGGATGTCAGGTTGAAGTGATTTACAAAGGACTCGACTGTCGGCGCTGCTTCCATCCGACCTGCGAGCGTGGAGAGGAAAGTTGCATGCGTCAAATTGCCGTGGAGGATGTCTTTGCTGCGGCGAGTCGTCTCATGGGGGCGTTAGGTATTGTGCCTGCATCTCTTGAGAGGAAAACCGTAACCGAGCTGCGCCCTGTCAAGATGAAGACCGGTAATGATTGAGCGAAAGAATAATCCTGCAGACGAGCGTGCGCAGCCTGACGCTGCAACGTTTGTGCACGATGTGGTCCTCTCGCTGCTTCGGTCTGAAAAAGCAGGCTGTCTTCTCGACGTGCCGGCTGGGGAAGGGGCGTTTGCCGCTCACGCAAAAGAGTTAGGGTGCGAGGTCTCTTGCGGAGATATTGTTCCTGATCGATTCAGGGTACCGGGCTTGACTTGTGATCGGGTCGATCTGAATCAGCGGTGGCCGTATCCCTCAGATACGTTCGATCATGTGACTTCCATAGAAGCGATTGAGCATCTTGAGAACCCTTGGCATATGATACGGGAGGCTGCTCGCGTTCTGAGAGTGGGCGGAACGTTCTATCTGACGACCCCCAATATCCTTTCAATCAAGTCGCGCATCAGTGGCCTGCTGTATGGTTATCCAAACTATTTCACGGCCATGGTCAATCATGATCCTGAAACAAATAAGGAGTTGCCGGTTGACCATATCAATCCAGTTTCGTTCTTTGAGCTTCGGCACATCCTTGTGCGGAGCGGTTTTTCGATCGAGCGGGTGAAAACGAACCGCTGCCTGAAGAAACGCTCGTTGCTCTATCAACTACTGAGGCTACTGCTTCATACGCGCGGGAAGTCACAAGTTCTGCACGACAAGGCCAGGGCAAGAGTCAGAGAACTCGTGTTGTCCGAGCCTCTGCTGTTTGGCGAGATTCTCATCGTGCAAGCCAGGAAGCTGTAGCTGGATGGTCTCGTAGGAAGCAGGCTTGGGGTGGCTTTATTTGAGCGTACGAAAGTAACGGCGTATCTGGCCAATCATGCCTGCATCGGCTTGATTCAAGGATACATTGCCTGTGAAGTTCGGTCTGGATGAGAGTCGTCGCAAGGAAGGGGATATGTAGTTAGGTGGACGAGAGCCAGTCAGTTCAAAAAGCCAAGGTGTTGGGGTACCTCGATAAAGCGATCTGGTGGTCTCTCGTGGCCATGGTTGTGGCCATCCCTCTTGTTGAAACGCCGAAAACCATTTGTTTCATCAGCGCATTGATATTTTGGATTGCCAAGATGGCGGTGACGGGTGATTTTAGAATCACAATCCCAAGGCTTGGGTGGTTCCTGCTGGCCTGGTTGGGCGCCACCTTTCTCAGTACGTTCAATTCAGAGTGTGGGATCACAGGGGTTCGAGATGTTCTTACGTACGTTTCCTTTTTTCTCCTGATTGTGAATGTCGTCGATTCAGAACGAAGAATGATGCA
This sequence comes from Nitrospiraceae bacterium, assembly GCA_039920585.1. Taxonomy (GTDB): domain Bacteria; phylum Nitrospirota; class Nitrospiria; order Nitrospirales; family Nitrospiraceae; genus Palsa-1315. The sequence continues at coordinate 2,357 of JBDSDL010000253.1, forward strand.
GCTGTTCTGGGCCGTGGTGATTGGCATTGGCATTGGCGACGTCGCAGGTCTTTGGAAGACCGTTTCGGATGCGATGCGCATGCATGCTGAGATGGGCCGGCTTCATATTCTTTCTCTCGGGGTGGTGGCGCCGTATCTCGTCATGGTTCTCTCGCTCATGATGGGTATGGCCTACCATGTTCGTTGGGGCAGAAAAGAGTGGTTCCTTATTGGATTGGTGGCTCTGCTCTCGATTGCGGCTCTGATTCTGACCTATACCAGATCGATGTGGATTGTCATGCTTCTAGTCGTCATCATTTTTGTCGTCTTGCAGAAAAGTTGGTGGCCCGCTATCGCTGCGGCCGTCCTCATTGCCGGATTGGGAGTTGGGCTTGCCACGAGTCCCGTGATTCAGGGACGCACGCAAGCACTTACTGATCTGCACCGAGATAGTAGTCTCGTCGAGCGATATGAGATTTGGGGCGCGTCGCTCAGGATGGTGCAGGATCATCCAGCCTTTGGAGTGGGTGCCAAGTGTTTTATGGCACACAGCGAGCGGTATCGCGTTCCCAACGGACAAAGACAAGCGCACAACCAGTGGATGAGTGTGGCGGCGGAAAACGGGCTAGTGGGATTAGTCTGTTTTCTCGCTTGGATGGTGTGCTATGCGTCATTCTTGTTTAGGCTGAGGTGGTCCCTCTCGAATAAGCTCTCCAGAGCCCTGTGGCTCTCAGCGATCGGCAGTTTTGTGGTGGTGATGGTTCACGGGATGGTCGATGCCTCTTTCGGCGCCGAGTTAGCTCTGCTGTTTCTGTTGATCGCAGGCTGTTTAATCCGAGCTCAGGATCTGGGAACTTCTCACCAAGCTGGAGGAGATTCTGGTATAGCGAGGGTCTAGCAGGCTGCGGGAAAAACTATTTTGCACAGCAGAACTTCGGTGGCCTGTATGTTTGGGGCAACAGGAGAACACCACGCAGGATGCGCAAAAAGGTGTCAGCAAGGCCGCAGCAAGCGAAGAGGCGAGGCGTTACGCTTCGGTACGTTGAGTCTCTGAGCGAAGCGAGAACGCTGCTGGCGGACTTTTTGTGCATCCTGCTAGAAGTTTGACCACTCGCGCATGCATGGGGGGAAGTGAGGCGAGTAATTGCTGGAAAAGTCAAAAGGATGTCAGATCCGAATCCATCTCGCACGAGAGACAGGTGTTTGGTTTATCGCGCGTCCTCCCACTCCACCTGCCTGCGGGGGAGAAGAATTGCATGCAATTGATTACGCCGGACAAGGTGATGATGGCATCCGGTCGCCTGATGGGTCGGGCTCGGGTGGCCATTCGATGATCGGCTAGGTGGGAGGGGATGGCGTTGTCCAGTGGGAGTGATCTGTTGAAACCGGGGATGGAATCGGTCGTCTGTGACCTGTGTCACTCGGACCAATCCGAGTTTGTGATTCGCCAACGGGATCTGTTGTTGGAAGTGACGAATGACGAGTTCACGATCGTCAAATGCTGCCGTTGTGGCTTGGTCTATCTGAATCCCCGTCCTTCGAAAGATCTGCTCGGTTCCTATTATCCAACGGTCTATTACCCGCCGGTGCACGCGAAGGCGCGGCCACAGTTCCAGCAACAGGCGAAGAAATTTTCTGCACGGATCAAGCGACGGGTGTTGGAAGATTATTATGGATATCCTTCGACTGTTTCCGCTGGATGGTCGCGTATGGTGCGGCGAATTCTATTATGGCCTGACAAGACGCTGCGGGAGTTGAAAGGGCGTCATACCTTGCCCTGGAGGGGGGAGGGGAAGGTGCTGGATGTGGGCTGCGGGGCCGGGGGGAATTTGAAGACCTTGCAAGATCAGGGATGGGACCCCCATGGCATTGAGATCAGCGAGGTCGCTGCCGCGCATGCGCGTGAACTTGTGACGGGGAACATTCACACCGGAACCTTAGAGTCAGCGCCGTTCTCTCCTCAATCGTTCGATCTGATTCTGATGAGCCATTCGCTCGAACATCTCCCGAGTCCGGTGGATGCGTTACGCCGGGTGCATCGATTGCTCAAAGATGACGGACTGTTGGTCGTCAGTGTGCCCAATGCAGACAGTGTGGAATTCAAGCTGTTCGGCCGCTGGTGGTTTCCCTTGGATCCACCGAGGCATTTTTATCATTTCGACAAGCGCAGTCTCTCGGGGATCTTTGCCCAGGCGGGGTTTCAGCCCCATCGCGTTCGAACCGGTGTCACCGCCATTTTTTTCATGGCGAGCGTGGATCGATTCTGTAAACATCGGTTTCGGAAGAATGTCCCTTTCCGCAAATTGATCGACCGTCTGATTGCCCGGCCGTTGTCCCTGATAGCCGGTCATTTTGGCTACGGCACTGAAATCACGGTCTATGCCATTAAGCAGCAGGATGATGCGTCCATTCCTCCCCGTGCACTGTAGAAATTGTTCTTCAAGGCGGATCCGGTCAATCGGGGACACAGCGGCTTGACAGGCCCATCAGTTTTGTTCATATTATGAACGAAGCTAAATTTGTCTGTATAATTCATGGACTTACAAGGTCAACGAGACCTTCTGCTCCTGAGCGAGCTCGATCGAGATGGCGGGGCCACTCAACGCACTCTTGCCACCAAACTTGGTGTCGCGCTTGGCCTGACCAATCTCTATCTTAAGCGTCTGACCCGCAAGGGCTACATCAAGATCACGACCATCCCGCGCAATCGAATCATGTATCTCCTGACGCCGCAGGGCTTCACGGAAAAGTCACGCTTGACCCACCTCTACATGGAGTACTCACTTTCCTACTATCGTGACATGCGTACTCGGCTCAAAGAGATGATGTCGACGGTCAACGGCCCTCATGGCCAGCGGGTTGTGATCTACGGGACGACGGAGTTGGCTGAACTGGCCTACCTGTCGCTTCGAGAGATGAATATCGACTGTGTGGGATTCATCGATGGAAGCTCGCGTGAGTCATTTCTTTCTTGTCCTGTTTCTTCACCCGACAGGATTAGCCGATGGCAATTCGATCGGGTATTGATCACGGATCTCGATCATGCGGCAGCCTGTGAAGAACAGTTGGTCCAGTCGGGAGTGCCACGGGAAAAGGTACTGAGACTCGGTCTGCCCCAATAGGGCGTGGCGCTTCCGCGCGGTGTGAATGTTTTGCGTGAGCGTGCGATTTGGATCTGTAAGTGAAAGGGCGGAGCTGTATCAAAATGGTCTATCTGGTCTCTCTTGTCTTTCTCGTCTGTCTGGTCTATTTGGTGCCGGTCTATCTGGTCGAAGATGTCGACTCTGTCTTTCTAGTCAACTGATCGCACGGGCATGATCCACCGGACAGACGAGACCGACTAGATAGACCAGATAGACCAGATAGACAAGACAGACCTCTTCAACCAGATAGGCGAGATTGACCGACAAATGAAGCTTTCTAGATTTGAGGATCTCGATTGCTGGAAAGAAGCTAGGCAACTGACGCGGCAGATCTACGAAGCGATAGGCCAGAATCAGACATGGCAAAAAGACCTTCGTCTTTATGGGCAAATTCAAGGAGCGGCTGTCTCCGTCATGGCCAATATCGCCGAAGGATTCGTCCGGCATTCAGACAAGGAGTTTGTTCAGTTCTTATTTGTGGCTATGGCATCTGCAGCCGAAGTTCAGAGCCATCTCTATGTGGCGGTAGATCAGGGATACCTTTCCAAAGAGATGTTTGACTCGATTTATGCACAAGCGGGAAAGACCAGTAGAATCATTTCCGGTCTCATCAAGTATCTTAGAAAAAAGACCAGACAGACCGAATAAACTGGAACAACCAAATGGACTCGACAGACACGACAGACCAGATGAACCAGATAGACGGAACAGACCAAACGAACCAGACAGACCATCCGTTGCGTTGGTACGCCCTTCGGACGCGGTCGCGTCATGAAAAGATCGTGCGCGAACAGCTTGCCAATCAAGGCATCGAGCCGCTATTGCCGACGGTCAAGCGTCTGAGTCAATGGAAGGATCGAAAGAAAGAAATCGAGGTTCCGCTCTTTTCAGGATATTGCTTTGTCCGCTTTGCCTCGGAGCAAAAGCTGCCGGTGCTCAAGACGATCGGCGTGGTCGATATTGTCGGTGCCGGCCATTGCCCGGATCCGATTCCTGACGAGGAGATTGCAGCGATTAAGATCCTGATGACCAGTGTGCTGCCCTACGATCTGCACCCGTATCTCCACGAAGGCATGCACGTGGAAGTCATTCGAGGTCCACTCCAAGGCGTGCGCGGAATTCTTTTGCGCAAAGAAAAGCGCCATCGCTTGGTGCTGGGTGTTCGCTTGATTCAGCAGGCGGCGGCTGTCGAGATCGATGTCAACGATGTGGCCCCGGCGTAATGGGAGTAAAGCGCTGTGGCGTCATGCCCGCCTGTCGCTTATATCACAGCGACTGCGAACCATTTCCATCAAGTACATTGACCGACTGTCCCGCACCTTCAACACGAGTCGATGGTCACTAGTCATGTCATACCCCATTTCGCGCATACACATTATTGCTGGGGAAACAGGTATTTCAGGGAGATAAAATGATTCTAGTAACAGGCGGCGCTGGATTCATTGGTTCAAATTTTGTGCTGGACTGGCTGTGCCGGAGTGACGATCCCGTTATCAATCTCGACAAGCTTACCTATGCCGGAAATCTAGAGAACCTCGCTGGTCTGCAAGGCAATGCACGGCATACGTTCATACGCGGCGACATTGGCGATGCCGACTTAGTAGCCAGTCTGCTCAACGAACACAAACCTCGTGCCATCATTAACTTCGCCGCTGAAAGCCATGTGGACCGTTCCATCCACGGCCCGGAAGATTTCATCCAGACCAACATCATCGGCACCTTCCGGCTATTGGAAGCCGTGCGCGCCTACTGGAGCGGGTTGAGTAACGAGACAAAACAGAGTTTCCGTTTCCTTCACGTTTCGACCGACGAGGTGTATGGCTCTCTGGCCAAGGGTGAACCAGCTTTCAGCGAAACCCGCCGCTACGAGCCCAACAGCCCGTACTCGGCAAGCAAGGCTGGCAGCGATCACCTGGTGCGCGCCTACCACCACACGTATGGGCTACCGGTGCTCACCACCAACTGCTCAAACAACTACGGTCCCTACCATTTTCCAGAGAAGCTCATCCCGCTGATGATCGTCAATGCGCTCGCAGGCAAGCCGTTGCCGGTATACGGTGACGGCCAGCAGATCCGCGACTGGCTGTATGTAAAGGATCATTGCAGTGCCATCCGCCGGGTGCTCGAAGCCGGCCGGGTAGGTGAGGTCTACAACATCGGCGGCTGCAATGAAAAACCCAATATCGAAATCGTTCACACTGTGTGCGCGTTACTGGACGAACTCCGTCCACGCACTGATGGCAGGCCTTACTCCGAACAAATCGCCTACGTCACCGACCGCCCCGGACATGATCGCCGCTACGCCATCGATGCCGGCAAGATCGAACACGAACTGGGCTGGAAACCTGCTGAAACGTTCGAAACCGGCATACGCAAAACTGTGCAGTGGTATCTGGACAACCATAGCTGGGTCAGCAATGTGCAATCGGGCGCATACCGGACATGGGTTGAGAAAAATTACCAAGAACGTAGCTGATGCAAATTCTGTTGTTCGGTAAAAGCGGTCAGGTAGGCTGGGAATTGCAGCGCAGCCTAGCGCCCTTGGGCGAGCTGATCGCGCTAGACGTTGATAGCCGGCAGCAGTGCGGCGACTTCACCCGTCTGGACGATATGGCCCACACTGTGCGCGCAATCGCTCCGGATGTGATCGTCAATGCCGCTGCCTATACCGCTGTAGACAAGGCCGAGAGCGAACCGGAGCTAGCCCGCACCATCAATGCCTTGGCTCCAGGCATACTCGCCCGGGAAGCGCGGAAGCTGGGCAGCTGGTTGATCCATTACTCTACCGACTATGTCTTCGATGGCAGTGGCAGCAAGCCCTGGGTGGAAACCGACTCCACCGGACCCTTGAGTATATACGGCTCGACCAAGTTGGAGGGCGAGGATGCCATCCGCGCTTCGGATTGCCGGCATCTCATCTTCCGCACCAGTTGGGTATTTGCGGCACGTGGCGGCAACTTCGCCAAGACCATGCTGCGTCTTGCCCAGGAACGTGACCGTCTCACCATCGTTGACGATCAGATCGGCGCCCCTACCGGTGCTGATCTGCTGGCGGATGTCACTGCCCACGCCATTCGTAGGGTCCGCCAACAACCGGAATCGTCCGGCCTGTACCATCTGGTTGCCGGAGGCGAAACCTCGTGGCACGACTACGCCTGTTACGTATTGAATTTGGCTCGTCAAGCCGGAATTGAACTCAAAGTTGCTGCGGACAGCGTTGTCCCAGTGCCGACCAGCGCATTTCCTTTGCCAGCCCGTCGTCCCCTGAACTCGCGGCTGGACACCAGAAAACTGCAAACTGCTTTCGATGTGCACCTGCCGTTGTGGCAAACTGGCGTGGCGCGCATGCTGGAAGAAGTGATGGGGAGTGGTAAGTAGGAAGTGGTTAGTTGTGAGTGGTAAGTGGGGAGTAGTGAGTTGTAAGTTGAAAGAATACGGACCACTCACTACTTACCAATGGGCAGCAATGGGTAAGCCACATGAACAATTGGCAGTGTGAAAGTGTGCCATGCAACTGGTACAGCTGTCTATCAAATGACCTCTGATTTTCGAGCAGAAGAGCGTTATGGCTTAGCTCAGCAGATGAGGCGGGCAGCCGTGTCAATTCCGAGCAATATCGCCGAAGGCGCCGGCAGAAACGGCGCAAAGGAGTTCTTGAATTTCATTGGGATATCGCGAGGCTCATTGGCTGAATTTGAAACCCAATTGCAACTGGCGATTATGCTGGGCTTCGCCGCATCAGAACACCCCGTTTTTGAATTGGCTAATAGCACCGGAAAGTTATTAACTGGTTTGCACAAAAAATTGAGCACCACATGACCCAATTCACTACTTACCACTCACCACTGCCTACTAACCAATCCCCACTCACCAGAAAAGGCATCATTCTCGCCGGTGGCTCTGGCACCAGACTGCATCCGGCAACGCTGGCGATGAGCAAGCAGCTGCTGCCGGTGTTCGATAAGCCGATGATTTACTATCCGCTCAGCACTCTCATGCTGGCGGGCATACGCGATATCCTCATTATTTCCACGCCACAGGACACTCCGCGCTTCGAGCAACTGCTTGGCACGGGTGAGCGATGGGGATTGAGTCTGCAATACGCCGTACAGCCATCGCCCGATGGTCTGGCGCAAGCTTTCATCATCGGCGAATCCTTCATCGGCAACGACCTGTCTGCCCTGGTGCTGGGCGACAACATCTTCTACGGTCACGACTTCCATCATCTACTGGGCAACGCGATGGCCCGCACCGAGGGGGCAAGTGTCTTCGCCTACCACGTTCACGACCCTGAGCGGTATGGGGTGGCCGAGTTCGACGTGAGCCGCAAAGTGCTGTCGCTGGAGGAAAAACCCGCGCAACCGAAATCCAACTATGCCGTGACCGGTCTGTATTTCTACGATCAACAAGTGGTTGATCTAGCCAAAAGCCTCAAGCCCTCGGCGCGCGGCGAATTGGAAATCACCGACCTGAACCGTTTGTATCTGGAGCAAGGTGTCCTCGCAGTCGAAATCATGGGACGCGGCTATGCCTGGCTGGACACAGGCACTCACGAATCGCTGCTCGATGCCAGCCAGTTCATCGCCACTCTGGAAAACCGCCAAGGGCTTAAAGTATCCTGCCCAGAGGAGATTGCCTACCGGCAGCAATGGATCGATGCCGCCCAACTTGAAAAACTTGCGCAACCCCTGACCAAAAACGGCTATGGGCAGTATCTGCTGCGTGTCCTCAAGGAAAAAGTATTTTGAGTAGTAGGCCGAGGCGATCGTGGAGCCTGTGTTGAATACCAGTATCACAAAACCTATTCAGGACGTCCTCGAGGCCGCTTCTGTCTATGTCCCTTGGCGAGTGAGTGAGAGGACTCTGGAAACTTCAGGCGTATGGCCTGCTGGGAATCATGTGTTCGAACTTCTTTCCGAGGTGCTGTCGCTTCCAGGAGCACGCATTGTTTCCTGCGTGCCATCGCACTGTGTCTTGCCTGGGTTGGAAGAATCAATCCGTGGATTTAACTTGTGATGCTCCGCAGCTTGCTGCGGGGAGTCTCATTGAGGTCGCACGAAGCGAGCACTGATTTAGGAACTGCAGGCCGGCTTGTGCCTGGCCCATTCACATGAGTACACAACCACCAGCCTCAACTAACGTCGTCTGGCACCATGCCACCGTTACCCGTGCGCGCCGCGAAGCGCAAAACGGACATCGCGGTGCAATCATCTGGTTTACGGGACTATCCGGATCGGGCAAATCTACGCTGGCGCATGCGGTTGAAGAGGCTCTCCATCAACAGGGCTGCCGAACTTTTGTACTGGATGGCGACAATGTGCGCCACGGATTCTGTGGCGACCTAGGTTTTTCAAATAAAGACCGCCAAGAAAACATCCGGCGTATCGGTGAAGTGGCGAAATTGTTCATGGAAGCAGGGGTGATCGTACTCACGGCTTTCATCTCACCGTACCGTGCTGACCGTGAACGCGTGCGCGGCATGGTTCAGCACGGTGACTTCATCGAGATCTATTGCGACGCATCGATCGAAGTCTGTGAGGCGCGCGACGTAAAGGGCATGTACAAAAAAGCTCGGGCCGGACAAATAGCTGAGTTCACAGGCATCTCATCGCCATACGAAGCACCGGAGAAGCCTGAGCTTGCCGTGAATACAGGTGGCTCAGAGCTGGAAGCGTGTGTGAAACAAGTCATAGATGAAATGGTGCAGCGCGGGTTGACCAAAAGCACCACCTCTGGAAACTAGCATTTTACGTATTGGAATGTGGCTCCATGAAGCCACATCCAGACATGTCCAGAACATGCCACTCCGAATGATGTTGGCTGTTTATTAAGGAAGAGTCGATGGACAATCAGAGTGAGTTGATTATCGAGGCAGGCAGAACAGAGCGCCATTATTGGAAAGACCTATGGCGATACCGCGAACTGTTTTACTTTCTGGCCTGGCGAGATATTCTAGTTCGCTATAAACAAACAGTCATAGGTTTGGCATGGGCACTGATCAGGCCGCTGCTTACCATGATTGTGTTTGTGGTTGTGTTCGGCAAATTGGCTAAGTTGCCCTCCGAAGGCACCCCATATCCGATTCTAGTTTTTGCTGCACTGCTGCCATGGCAATTTTTCGCCAACGCATTTACTGAAGCTGGTAACAGTCTGATCAGCAATGCCAACATGATCTCCAAGGTGTACTTCCCTCGCTTAGTGATACCCACCAGTGCAGTGATCGTGAGCTTTGTGGATTTTTTGATTTCGGGGATCATTCTGGTCGGACTGATGCTCTGGTATGACTGTGCGCCTGATTGGCGAATTATTACCCTGCCAGTATTTATTTTCATCGCCTTTGCTGCTGCAATGGGCGCAGGACTATGGACAGCGGCGCTCAACGTCAAATACCGCGATGTTCGCTACATCATACCGTTCGTGGCGCAACTCGGGCTCTATGTTTCGCCGGTCGGGTTTAGCAGCAACATCATCCCCGAACAGTGGCGGTTACTGTATTCCATCAACCCGATGGTGGGCGTGATCGATGGGTTTCGCTGGGCTATTGTGGGGGGCAATACGCAACTGTACTGGCCTGGCTTTTTGCTCTCCCTTGCTCTTGTTCTGGTGATACTGGTTACCGGGGTCGTGTATTTTCGTAAAACGGAAAAAACCTTTGCGGACGTGATCTGATGTCATCAGCCATCACTGTCGAGAATCTCTCAAAGAAATACATCATCGGCCATCAGAAGCAGGAACGGTATACCGCATTGCGCGACGTGCTGGCGAATGGCGCAAAGCGTATTGCCCATAAGTTGTGCCATCCTTTTGCTGCGTCAGAAATTGATCCTACGCACGAAGAGTTTTGGGCGCTTAAAGGCATCAACTTTGACATCAAGCAAGGTGACCGGGTAGGGGTCATCGGCCGCAACGGAGCGGGGAAGTCTACATTATTGAAAATCCTTTCGCGCATTACCGAACCCACGACCGGCAAGATAAGAATTCGCGGACGCGTGTCCAGCCTACTTGAAGTAGGCACAGGCTTTCATCCCGAACTCACCGGGCGGGAGAACGTCTTCCTGAACGGTGGAATTCTCGGCATGAGTAATGCCGAGATCAAGAGAAAATTCGATGAAATCATCGCCTTTGCCGAAGTGGAAAAATTCCTCGACACCCCTGTAAAGCGCTACTCATCAGGCATGTATGTTCGGCTGGCGTTTGCAGTGGCAGCTCATCTGGAACCGGAGATACTGGTCGTGGACGAAGTGCTGGCGGTGGGCGATGCGCAGTTTCAAAAGAAATGCCTGGGAAAGATGGAGGATGTTGGGAAAGAAGGAAGGACGATATTGTTCGTCAGCCACAATATGGTTGCTGTTAAGACCTTGTGCAGCAGAGGAATTGTGTTAAACAAAGGGCAAGTGGTGTTTCAGGGCGGGGTTGAAGATGCAGTCGAACAATATGTGGGACAGGACAGCCTGGATAAGAATGAAATTTATTGGGACACCATCTCCATCGCGCCTGAAAATGAATATATCAGGCTGAAATCCATCTCCATAAAAGCGCTCCAGGGTTCAATAATCGATATTGAGTCTGGCATTGACATCACAATTGGTTTTTATAATAAAACTGCAGGGAGGCACCTAGGGCTTGCTCTTCATCTGTTTACCCTTGAAGGTCTATGCCTGTTTACGACAGGCATTTTCTTGTCGAGTAATAGTGAAGCAGAAATTGGTGTCTTCTCAACAAGGTGTGTGATCCCGCCCCATCTTCTGAATGTAGGGGTCTACAAAATCGATTTGTTATTTATAGAGAGCAGGAGAGATCTTCTATTCAAGATTGACGATGTCATTTCATTCGAAGTAGAACACACTGCAGCTGGTAGAGGGGGCAATATGGCCCGGGCAGCAGGTGTAATAAGGCCGATGTTGGATTGGACATATGAGTTCTCACCGCAATAGCCGACGAGATCGACGGCGTAATATTCACAAAACATAGCTATGACCAATGCACCCAAAGCAGAATCATTCTCTTCTAATTATCGGACTCCTCATTTGGCTGAGCCGGAAGATATCAGCATCGTAATGGCGGTATATAACCATGAAGCCACAGTTGCAGAAGCGCTTGAAAGCGCATTGATGCAAGTGATGCCATACAGGAGTGTTATCTATTGTTTTAATGATGCCTCTTCAGATAAAAGCGGTGAAATACTCAGCGATTA
>JBDSDL010000254.1:0-37229 GCA_039920585.1 Nitrospiraceae bacterium
TGCAGGGGAAGCTCAAGGAGCCCACTGCCTGTCCAACATGCGGGGCAGTCTTTCATAAAGGGCGATGGACCTGGGAAGCGAAACCGGCAGGCGCACACGAAACTCTCTGTCCGGCTTGTCACCGGATCCAGGATAAATACCCCAAGGGCCTCGTCACAATCAAAGGGCCATTTAAAGATACCCAACGTGAACAGCTGATCGGCGTCGTCAAGAACACGGAGGAGAAAGAGAGAAAAGAACACCCGCTCTCCCGGGTCATGGCGATTGAATCATTGCCTGCGGGCTTGATTATTTCGACGACCGATACCCATCTGCCTCGGCGAATCGGCGAAGGACTGAAACATGCCTACCACGGAGAGCTGGAGTTGCATTACGACCAGGATGAACAATTCGTGCGGGTCACATGGACTCGCTGAGCCCTGCTCTCAACCGTTGAGGAGAAACGTGATGTGGTCTTGCCCCACTCGATGGATACTTGTCGCAGTAGCGGTGCTCAGCTTGGTGACCGGAACGACGGGAGAGGCTGCGACGTCCATTCCAGCGAGTGCAATCATGGAGGTGGAGCAGGCTACCGTCAATAATATTAGATGTGTTTCACAAGGCTGAAGCAGCCATCGAGGTGGGAAATCTGGACGGCGTCATGGCGCTCTATGAAACCCAGTACAACTATCATGGGTTGAAACAGGCGGATGTCCGTAAGATCTGGTCCAACCTGTTCGAGGAATACCGTGATATCAGCGAGGTTCATTTCTTTTCGAAGATCGCCAAGGTGGGATCGGGCTCCAACGCCATCATCGAAGTGACCTGCACGGGGAGCTTGTCGGGCCTCTCAAAGACCAGCGGCCTTCGGGTGCCAATTGACAGCTGGTACGAAGAAGTGCATGTTCTGACGCGTGAGGGCGGCGCCTGGCGCATTCGCGGGAATGCCGGTGAAACGCCACGGGCCTTGCCGTTCGGCACGGCGCCCCACCCGTTATTCTGAATGGGAGGCGGCAATGAGAATCGTAGTCGGCGTGGATTGGTCAGACGAAGCCTTTGCCGCCGTGGAACAGGTCGGATTACTCTACCGGCCGGATGATGTCGTGCTCGTACATGGCGTGGATCTTGGCATGCTCCAATCTCCCATCGTGGCCGGGGCAGTCAATCTGCAAGGATACGACGAATTCCGCCAGGCCTTGATCGATGCCGGCCACCAGGCCGTTGAGCGCTGCCGAACCCTGCTGCCGGCTGAGACTCCCTCCATCCGAACGATGTGCGAAGTCCAACACCCAACCGCCTTCATTCTCGACAGCGCCACTGCGGTCAAGGCCGACCTCATCGCAATGGGCACGCACGATCACAGCCGGTTGTCAGAAATGTTCGCCGGCAGCATTTCGCACCGCGTCCTGCTCCATGCGACGGTGCCGACCTTGATCGTGAAAGGAAAAGCTCGGCCCGTCGCGCGCGTCCTCATGGCGGTGGAAAGCCGAGAGGACACGATCCATCTGCATAGGTGGCTGACATCGCACCCCTTCAAGAATCCCGTCGCGGTCACCATCCTCTCGGTCGTCCCCTCGCTCGAGAGGGTCAATGAGCGTTTGATGGTGGGACTCAAAAACTGGTCAGAGGAAAGTACTCGGCATGCTGAACAAGTTGTGAACGACACGGCCCAGACGTTGGCCGGCCCGCACTTCACAGTGTCTACCATGGTTCGTACAGGGGATCCCGTGACTGTTGTGTGCGAAGCGGGACATAGCCACGACCTCATCGTGATCGGCTCCCATGGGCGGAAGGGTCTCGATCGATTCCTGCTGGGCAGCGTGTCGCACGGGATCGTACATCGGGCCGGCTGCTCCGTACTCGTGGTGCGCTGACCGCCCGACAATCTTGCAATCGACCATCCTCAACGATTCGTTCATGAATGGATTCAGAGCTATGAACGTTCGCGCGACACTGAGCGTGCTGTTACTGGTGACGGGATGCAGCTCATGGGTCGCCGCGCAAGTGGTGGGTGGGAACCCTCAAGCCGGCCAGATGGTGTATGAGAAGAATTGCCTGCGTTGTCACGGCGAAAATCTAGATGGGGCCGGGCTGGATGGACAGTATCTGATCGTACGCCCTACAGACCTCTAGTCTATCACCTCGCGCTCAAAAACTGATTGGGACCTCTTGATCACGATCTCGCACGGGGCAGCCTTCACCCCCATGCATGGGTTACGGGGGAAGCTGACCGACCAGCAAGTGATGGATGTGCTGGCCTATGGGCGGATGATGGCGCCGGTCGACCCACTCAGTTGACGGGCTTTACGGCGGCGGGCCATGATCGCACACAAACTCTTCGTCCTGATGCTCCTCCTGACCGCTCTGGCCTGACCGCTCTGGCCGTTCTATTCGATCCCCGTCAGAGCTATCCGCAACTGATCTTGTATCGCTCCTCCGGGATGTTCTTCATACTTTCAAAAACGGTTTCGCGCTCTTCCGCACCGGCCACCTGATCGATGGCGGGATAGAGAGCCCGCTCTTCTTTTCTATTGTGGGAACCGAGTATGTCCAACAGCGCCTGTTCTTCTTTATCGCTGTTTGGATTCTGCTCCACCACTTTGCCATGAATGGCCTCAAGCTGCTGCTTGATCTGGCGATGCTCCCCGCGCATCACGACAGTCGGCCCTTCTTCGGACCTGCCGGTTTTCTTCTCCCATAACGGAAACAACAGATCCTCTTCCCACACGATATGGCGCTGCAAACCGAACTTAAATTTTTCGAACGCTTCTTTGGCCTTGGCAAAGTCAGACCGCTTCAACTTTTGAAAGGTCTTAAACAACTCATCCAGCTGGTCATGGTCCTTCTCATAGAACTCGGTGATAGTTCTCTGCTCACTCATGATGCCTCCAATACATTATGACTGCTCTCTGACTTTAAACTCCAAATGACAGGCCACGCAGGCCTTCAGCACGTTATTGAACTGCGGCAAGATCTGTTTCAAGTCTTTCGTCGGGATGACGCGCGCCAACTCTTCCGCCGCCGCGTGATGCGCCATGGCTAAGTCGTGACCGCACCTATGAAGGTCTGGGTCAGACTATGAAGACGCTTGCACTTCTGGGTGTGATCCCTATCCGAAAACGACCACGTCCTGCCTTTCAATGATGCTGATGCTGAAGGTCATGATCATGACCTTCAGCCGATTTCTTTCCCGCCCTGACAATCTTTGGCTTCAGCGGGGTAAATTTGGCACCATACGCATCCTGTCCCGACAACTCGACGAATACCACAATGACTGTCTCCGGCGTGATATGAAATTCTCCGTTCCCCTTAAACACATTCTGTTGTGACGGCTCCAGCTTGACCGTTATTTTTCCTCCGGCCTTATCCTGTTGGATATTTGCCTTACCCTCCCCCCCATCGGTATGAATCACTTGCCATGCGTGATCGGTCACATGGAGTACCAGCTCTCCGTCTTTGGCAATAAGCTCCAGATGATAAGGACCTGCCGCGCGAACTTGCCCCCCATGTGGGGACGCCATCGCATCCAGAGATTCATTTGTATGTGCCCAAACGGGTTGTACTATCATCGGGGAGATAGCAAGCACGGCAGCAACCATCGATACCTTCATTTTTTCTCCTCAAGATACAAAATGGGAACGGCAAGAGAGTCCTTGAATCCTTCTCCATGAGATCAAGAGGGTAACACAGGTCCTAGGAGAAAAGCGGGCTGCCGCAAAAGGCAATAACCCGCCAGGCGGGCACCCCACATTATTCATGAAGATTCGTCGCGAACGCGTGCAGACGCGAAGCGAGACGGGCACTCGGAGGCCGGGGACTGGCTCTGCCGTCTACGGCAGTGCCTGTCCCGCTCCTCGAACAGGGACAGGCACCAAGAAGAAGGGTGCCAGTCCCCAACTGTATGTCGAAGAGCTGAACGGCGAGACTGCCCGTCACAACCGCGTATCCGCGCTTGCAGCAGAAGCTTCATGAATGATGTGGGTTAGGCAGGCATATCACTTTTCTTCTTTCACGAAGGACCGTACGTATCGCAGTACCTGCCAGGCTTCTTCTTCGGTCAGCACGAGCGGAACAAAGGACGCCATCGCCGTGCCCTTGCTGCCATTTTTTAAGATCCAGAACAGTTCCCCGTCGGTTCGAGCGGCCTGCCACGCCTTGTCGGTGAAATTTCTTGGTAAGGGGCCCTTCAAACTCCCCGGTGCAATATCTGCTCCCAACCCTTTCCCATCCGGCCCATGACAGACCTTACAAAAGGCTTTCCCTTCATACAACGCTTTGCCCTTCGCAATCGTTTCCTCGCCGGCAGGGAATGGATCCGTCACAGCGCGGGCTGCTTCAATCTGATCGCGGGGCACCCTCGGGCGCATCACAGCCTTGTCAGCCGCCCACGTCAGGCCCTCGGCAATCAGGAGAGTCCCAACCACCAACAACATCATCGACGTAATCCCGACTCGATTGGTCATGACGAAAGTCCTTCTTCGAATGAGATAGAGGCAGAGCGAGGAGAACCTGCTGCCAGGCTCCCCTCGCTTACATCCACAATAATTCTGATCTTACTTCGTCCGATGCTTGTGTGCGACGGACTGTGGGTGGCCAACCACTCCTGTGGGCGCCTTAGCTCCATCCGGCCAGAGGTGGAAAATGATTCCATCCGTCTGAGCCGCAGCTGCGGCGACTTCCTTGGCTTGCGCCTCCGGCATATCGAGAACCTGGACGCGGCCCGAGGCAACCTCAACCTCGTGGTCATGGTAGTACTTGTTCCAGGTTTTCAGCGGTACATGCGCCCGCGAGACGCTCTTGGAGACGAAATACTCGACGTCCGTGAGCCGCGCATTGGGATCGGTCGATTCAAACAGCAGACATTGCAGGACTTCCGGGGAAATCGCCTTGCAGTAATGGTGATAGGGGCCGTGCACGGTGCCGTCTTCAAACTTGTGCGGGGCCATGACGTGAATATTAAAGCCATCGGCCGGGCCCGGCTTCTTCTCTGCCGCCTGAGCAGCGGGAGCAGGGGTGTGCTCCTGGGCAAACGCAGCTCCCATAGAGAACACGGCGAAACTCAATACCGACGCGATACTCAATGCTCGAATCATGATGACCTCCTTGGGGTTTGATGGGTCTTCGCCCAGTTCGTCTAGGCCGAGAACGACCCTGCACATTCGACTGACTGTGGGAGACATGGAGCCTCAAAAGGGTTCAACTCATTTGTAGGAAGCTAGAAATCTGAATGAACAATCCACATTACACATTGAGCATTATGGTTACCGGCCGCAGGCCTCGCCCTCACAACCGCCCATCCCGCCTTTCGGCCCGCCGTGTCCCATACCGCCACCCGGTCCCATCATGGACCCCATGCCTTCTCCACGTCCCATCATGCCAGACCCATGCTCACCGCCGAAGTTGCGGATGTACTGGATAAGAGCCCAGATCTCTCCGTCCGTCAATTGGTCTCCAAATCCAACCATGCTGCTACCGGCCGATCCCTGCTTGATCACCCAGAAGATTTCGCCTTCCGTACGATGGCGCCAGAATCCGTGGTGTTGGAAATTGCGAGGCGAGGGATTCAATTGGGCGGCCAGCGGCCCATTGCCGTCCCCCTCTTTTCCATGACAGTTGAAGCAGGCGCCCTTGCCGTCGTAGATCGCTTTACCCTGCGCGACGGTCTCAGGGGATTTCGGCAAGGGGCTCGTGAGCGCGCGCGCTTCGGCCACCTTGTCGACTGGCACCAGCTGCTGCATCATGTGCCGTTCGGCAGCCCCGGCGGAAATGGCAAAAGAAGCAACAGCGACCATCAACGGAAACATACTCAGCTTCATCACCTTCCTCCTTTGATAGGATGCCGTCCTCCTCGCACAGACACACCTTACTAGGTGATATTGGTTTCTATATCGACTCCGAGGCCGATCCAGGCCCGCAACAGATCGTGCCGCGTGATTGAATAGACCACCTTGCCATTTCTTTCGATCGGCAGGTTAAGAAGCCGCTTGTCCTCCATGAGCTTCACAGCCGCATCGAGGCTCGTATCATCTGTCACGGCGATGCGGTCTTTCGCCATAATGTCCTCTGCGGCCAGCCGGTTCAGATCCTTCCCCGCTTCCAACGCCCGAAGGATGTCGAACTCGCTAATAAATCCGGCAAACCTCCCCTCTCCGTCGACCACCGGTGCTCCCGGCGTATGCGTTGTCAGCAACTCAACGGCAATTCCCATCGCATTCTGTTTTTGAGTAAATACAAGATCGTTCGTCGCGCGCACTTGTCCAATCGTCTTGAACCCCCCGGCAGGAACTCCCGGTCTGGATAACGTTGTCATGGCAATCTCCTCTTAGTGTGATGCTGGTCATTGTGAACCGCGTTCTGCACCGGCACGCTTCACATCCGTTTATGCCCCCCCTGCCACGGTGCAAAACATGCGTCATGCGCCAAGCGTTTCTTAGAAATTCCGAACTTTCTTCGTTTCACTCGTCCCTATCGATGTGAGCCACTTTCGTGAGATTGGATTCAAGTATTTCATGCCACCTCTCACTACGCACGCGATGAAAGCAGGAACTCAACTTCAGGATGGCGCAAGGCATCTCATCTGCCGGACTGATGCCCTAATGTTGGTGCTCAGCTGCTCCACCTTTCCCATGCCCCCCGCCTTTCATCCCACTCATTCCACCGGTATACTGGCCTTCTCCCCCCATCGTCTTTTCCCGCGTTGCGTGCTCTTTCTCGCGCTGTTCGGGAGACAATATCGCCATCGCACCACGTCGAGTCTTGATCGCCGTGAACAAAAGACTGCCTTCCGCCTTCTTGAGTTGGTCCACCTTGGCCTGAATCGCTGCCGAGTCAGCCTGCTCATCCTCGACCAATGCAGACAACTCGAGTGTTGCGACTTTGATATCGGCTTCCGCTCTGGCTTGCGCGCGGCTCTGGTCAAGCTGCATGGTTTTCAGCTTGCTGATTTGCTCCGATGTGAGGCCGATCCCCTTCCCATGTTTGAGGAGATGCTTCAGGTCATGGCTACTGTGCTCGGCCTGATCGATCTGACCGTGGCCTCCACACATGTTGCCACACATCATTCCTCCATGATCTCCATCCGCTCCAACAGTTTGGACATTCGCGCTGAGCAATACCACTGATCCCCATACGAGGATGGCTGCATATCGAACGGCACTCATCATGTTTGATTCCTCCTATATTCGTTGTGTCCAGGATTGCCCCCTCCCCTTCTCTCATTCGGAGCGGTCTTGCTCTTGTGCCGTGCTGCGTTCGTCCATTCATTACAAATCCAGAACCACCATCTTGCGGTGGAACCGAGTGATTACGTCGGGATCCGGCGCCAGGCGGATCGGGGCTTCGTCCTTGCCATTGTAGGGCAACAAATTCAGCACGTGCCGGAGGCTTTCCAATCGCGCCGCCTGCTTGTCGTTGGCCTTGACGATAATCCAGGGGCTGAATGTCGTGTGCGTCTTGCTGAACATTTCCTCTTTGTTGCGGGTATAGGAGTCCCACAGCTCTTGAGCTTTCTCATCGACCAAGCTCAATTTCCATTGCTTGAGCGGATTCTGCCTGCGCGCTTCGAATCGCTTCGCCTGCTCTTCTTTCGAGATGGAGAACCAAAACTTGATGATCGTCACACCGTCTTCGTAGAGCATATGTTCGAACTCCGGAACCTGTTGTAGAAACCGCTGGTGTTCTTTCTTGCTGCAGAATCACATCACCGGTTCGACCACCGCGCGGTTGTACCAACTGCGGTCGAAAAACACGATCTCGCCCTTGTTGGGTAGCTGGCGAATATAGCGCTGAAAATACCACTGTCCTCGCTCCTCATCCGAGGGTTTGGGCAACGCGACCACCCGCATGGCGCGGGGATTCAGATGCTCAGTGAATCGGCGGATCGTGCCGCCCTTTCCTGCTGCATCGCGTCCTTCGACTAAAATCGCGATCCGTTCGCCGTTGTCCTGCACCCACCGTTGAAGCCTGACCAGTTCAACTTGTAATTGTCGCAATTCTTGTTCGTACAGCAGCGTCTTGCGCACCTCCTCGATATCGACGGCTTGGTTCTCGAGCAGTCGGATGAAACCTTTTCTCGTATTGATCCTTCGGAGATCGTCCCCGGTCAGGGCGTAGCCCAGTTCACCGATACGTCCTAGCCCCTGTCCGACAGATCCACTACGCGGCAGTCGGTAGCCGTCCCCTTCCCGTGGCACCATCGTTGGAATGGTCTCCAGTTCATTAACATCGAGACGCCCCTGTCCCACGCGCTCATCGATATCGGCTTCATCCCTCCGACCTGCTCGGCCTGTTGACTTCCCAGCCGATTCGCTATCGGTTGCCATACAACGATTCCTTTCTTCGCCGCGAAATCAGAATGCTACGTTGCGGTCACGTTCGGCGACGGCCTTGATGTAGTCCGGCATCCCCTTGATTGTCGCGCCTGCGACGAGATCCCCGGCGCCGATCTGCCGCGCCACGGCGCAGGCCCCACAGACCCAGATGGGAATATTCGCGGCTTGCACGGCTGCCAGCAGATCTTTCACTGGCGTCAGATTCACTCCCGTCACATGATCGGCGGTTCCTTTGCGCCCGAGCGTGACCGCTTCATTCCAGAGCCAGAGCACGACCTCGTGCCCTTGCTCCTTCGCCACCTTCGCTGCCATGAACGGCAGCGTCGCCATCGTGGGATCATCCGTACCTCGGCTGCCAGAAATCATAAATGTCGGCATTTTTCTGCTCCTTACTTCCACGTTTCTTTCTCTTCTTACCCCTCACCCTTACGACTTACGCCCTACTTCGCCAGCGATCGGACGTAGTGAATCAGCTGCCACGTCTGCTCATCCGGCAACCCGGGAAACGGCATCATCCCTGTTCCCGGCGAACCGTTCTTGATGATCCAGAACAGTTGACCATCAGGGATGTCTTTCATCATCGACCCGCATGTAAAGTTTCGCGGTGGCGGCACCAAGGCTGCCCCCATGATCCCCTTCCCATCCCCCTGTTCTCCATGGCACAGAGCACAGGCCACTGGTTGGGCTGTCTTCAAGTAGAGTGTCTTCCCTGCCTGAATGGCTCCGGCTGAAGCAGGGAGCGGATTCGTCTTGGCCAAGAATTCGTCCGGCGCCATTGCCGTCTTGCGCGATTGCGCACAGACTCCCCCTTGGCCCCCGCTCGGAGTAGCCGCCATGTCCGGCACCCCCTTAAACGTCACCTTCAAATAGGCGATCACATCAGCCACACCCTGCTGACCGATCGTCAAATTCCAATAGGGCATGTTCGGCGACTTGCCGATTGCCGGCCCACCATGATTGATCACGTTGTAGAGATACTCCGGCGGGAGCTTTTCAAATGGAATGTTGGCATGAATCGCCGGCTTGGGTTCCAGGCCTGAGACTGCAGGGCCGTCCCCCTTGCCCGTCGCTCCGTGGCATTGCGAGCAATATTCTTTATAAATCACTTTCCCACGATCCACGCTGGCCGTCCCGAACTCAGAACTCGTCCACGGCTCGTAGTAGTTGAAGTCCTTCACTCCCTGCACCATTAAAAACCCTATCACCGCGCGGAGCTGTGGCTCTGTCGCGTCGGCCAAAAACTCGCCGCTGTGCGGCGAGAAGTCTTGTGGATTTTGTCCGAAACGGAAAAGCCAATCCTTGTCGTACCGCTGACCGGCTGCAACGAATGATGCGCTCTGCGGGCCGCCGATGAACTTGCCGTTCTCTTCGATCACGTGACAGCCGAGGCATGCGTGCGCCTTGTAGGCCATCCCGCCGAACGCGGCATCGAACTTCGTCACCTTCGAGAGATCGAACGCGCCGACTTTGACTCGCGAATCCTTGTTGTGTTCAGCGAAATAATCGGCAATGACGTTGGCCTCCGACTCAGTCACCA
The DNA here is from genome assembly GCA_039920585.1 of Nitrospiraceae bacterium. Lineage (GTDB taxonomy): Bacteria > Nitrospirota > Nitrospiria > Nitrospirales > Nitrospiraceae > Palsa-1315. The sequence continues at coordinate 9,847 of JBDSDL010000254.1, forward strand.
TCGGATGCTTCGACGGAACCTCGGTCAAATCCCATCGATAGCCCTTCACATACAACGGCGCTTCTTTTCCCGTCAGCCACCGGATCAACCAGGACCGCTGATACTTGCTGCCGGCCCAGATCAGATCGGGCGCCTTCAGATTGAAGCGCGAATCGGGCTGACCTTCCAGCCGATGGCATTGCGCGCATGTCTGCTGAACGAGTTCCTTCGCTCGTGATTGATCGCTCGCGAACAACATATGCGGGAACGACATCAGCCCAAGCAACGTAAGTACTATGATTCCAATGACCACCCGACTTCTCATATTCATGTCGCTGCTTTTTTCACGATGGTTTCTCCCCATGGTGATGGGGATTGAGTTCGATCGCCACGCCGGCAGGTACCGCGAGAGATTGATGCACAGTGCAGCCATGCGCCACGCTGAGGAGCCGCTCGCTTTGTTCAGCCGTGACGCGATGCGGCACGTAAATCGCCAGTGTGATCTGGCCCACCCGATGCGGCTGTTCCGCCATGGCCCATTCCGCCTCGACGCTCAACCCTTTGGTCGAGATCTGATGGCGGTCGCAGTAGCGGCCCACGAAATAACCGACACAACTAGCCAGTGAACCGACGAAGAGGTCGACAGGACTCATGCCGGCATCCTGCCCGCCATCTTCGACCGGCTGATCGGTCACGACCCGATGCTTGCCGCTCGTGATGTCATAGCGAGTCCCGCCATGGTAGGCCACGGTAAGTTTCATTGTGACCGCTCCTGACGCTTCACGTGTAACGTGTAACCTTTCACGTCTCGCTCACTAATACGGAGAGTCCGCCGGCTTGCCGCCCTTCGGCCAATCGTTCGCTTTGCCGGGAAAATCAGGCCGCGGTTGAGCGTTGATATAAGAGGCAACATCGTACGCGTCCTCATCCGACAGGCTCCAGCCCCAGCTACGCGGCATGTTCGATTTGATGAAAGCGGCGGCCACGCTCACCCGCGCCATGCCTGAACCAATCGTGTAGGACTGCGGTCCCCAGACCGGCGGTGCCGCCATCGTCCCCAGGCCATCGGAGCCGTGACAGAAGACACATTTACTCGTAAACACTTTGCCCCCGTTGCCTGGATCGATGGGACGCCGTGACTGAATGCGCTGGAGACCCCGCCAGGTTATTGTCGCACCGCTCGGCACTCCGCGTGAGAGCCAGGTGATATAGGCCACAACGGCCTGCAGCTTAGAACTGTCCGGCGGAAGCGCCCGCCCATTCAGGCTCCGCTCAAAGCACTCGTTAACACGATCGGCGAGCGTATTCACCTTTGCATTGCGGGCACGGTACTCGGGATAGATCGCGGTTAGACCAACAAACGAGGCAGCATTCGGATTGAGCCCGCCGTCTAGATGACAGTTGGTGCAGTTGAGGCGATTGCCGACATAGGGTCCAGCATAGTCCTGTGTATTGACGACAATTTCATAGCCAAGCCGGATTTGTTCACCCAATTGACTGCCTGGAATAGTTTCCGGTGAGGGAGGAGCGAATTCTATCGGCGCGCTGCCGGTTTGTTGACTACCCTGAGGCTCCTCGACCGTGACCCGAGCCCTCTCGCCTGAACAGCTCAGGAGCATCGCCACACTACGAATAGCTGAGAACAGCCGTATCATAGCAGTCCATTGTGCTAAGACCGTGCCACTATCAAGAGGAACCGGCCTATCCTTTACTCCTGTCAAATCACATGGTTAGTCGTGAGGTTCCGATAGCCCTGAAGCTAAAAGCCACAGCGCTGACCTTGTAATTGTTGCAAGATGCCACAGAAGTCAGACAAGGGGCGAGCGAGACGGGTGAGACAGGAAGTTCTGAGTGCTGAGTTCTAAGTTCTGAGTGAGAGGCGGACAGAGAAGGACGGGATGGACAAGGGTTCCAAGTTTCCGGAACTCAGAACCGAGGGGGACACGATCCGAAGCTCGAAGGCTCTAGGCGCTTCAAACTTCGGACCGCACCTTTCCCACCTATCTGACCAGGCGAGCGTTTACTCTTTCACGATCACGCCGCAGGCGATGCGGGGCCCGCCTGGCGCATCCTTGGTTGCCGGGTCCGGCAGATACTTGTCGTCGAACTCATGGATGATGAACGCGCTCCCGTCTTTATCGAACAAGGTGTTGAGCCCCTCAGACAGAGTCACCCGGCTCGTGATTGTATACAGCGACCCATTCAGGTCGTCGTTCACGGAAAGGTTCTGGAGATCGCCGAGATGGTAGGGATGGTTCCCTAACCCAGAGGTGACGTTCGCCTCCGGATTGATTGCCGCATCCACATTCCCATCATAGTGCCCCTTGGCCGCTGCGAAAGGTTCGCAGTTGCCGACTTCGTGAATATGGATCGCGTGACGTCCCGGCTTCAACTTGCTGTCCGGCGTGCCGGTGAGCTTCAACTTGATCGTGACGCGCCCTTCATACTTCTCGTAGAGATTCGCCTCTCCCGTAATGCCGGGGCCGGCGATGATCGCCTTTGCGTACAGGGGTTTTTCCTGCTTGCCCGTGTAATAGGACGAGCAGCCGGCAAGCGGCACGAGAGCCGACACCACAATCGCAGTTCCCACAAGTATCCGATTCATGCAGCCTCCTTGGTTATTCGATACTCAGACGACTCGACCGGCCTTATTTCGGTCGAGCGGCCATCCTAGCAGATTACTGAAAAATTCCGCCAGTGGCTTTTGTCCAAAGGGTTCTCGTTTAGAACCAGGCCCGCACACCCAGGACGAATCGAACCTGCGACGGATTGCCTCCCTCTTGGCGCACGAGGGTGGCCGTCTCACCGAAACTTCTATCGAGAGAGATACCGACGTAGGGTGCAAACTCGCGCCGGATTTCGTAACGCAGCCGTCCTCCGAATTCGAGGTTGTTGAGCCCGGAACCGGTCGTGAACTCCTCGACTCGCTGGACGGCGGCGTTGGTCTCGAAGCGGGTCTGAAGGATCAGACGTTGCGTCAACAATAGGTCTTTCGTGAATGCCAGCCTGGCGGATACCGCGCCATTCTGATCGATGAACAAAGAAGACTCGAAATCGTAATTGTATGGGACAAGTCCCTCGATTCCGATCACGCCGAGACCACGCGTCACATTGCTCCCCTTGAAGGACTGTGTTTCAACACGGCCACCCATTTGCAGATCGAAATACTTCCGGATAAATCGGCCATACAGCAGTTGAAAGTCCACATCGTAATCCGCTTTGAAGGCGGTGTCCTTCTGCCCCTCGCTTTTGAACCAGAGTCGGTTGTAATCCCCGCCGTACCAGCCCTCAATATCCCACCGGTAGTCGTCATGCCCTCGACTTCCACCTATGCTTGGGCGGTATTCGAGAACGTCGACGAGAGTGAACAGACGGCGCTCCTGATCGTTGACGGGGGCAGGCCAGTTGCCTTGCGAGAAAAACTTAGACCGCTGTCCTTCCTGCTTGGCGGAAGGGTCGGCGGTGACAGAGGTCTTGGAAACGGTGGCGCCAGCTGGGCTCTTTCCGTTTGGGACCGTATCGGTCGCCGTTGACGTGAGTGGTGTCATGGAGGACTCGATCGAAGGTGGCGCGGCGATGACCGGCACGGCGATGCCATTGCCCAACAGGAAAACACAAGCCGCAGCAAGGATGCTTGCGGAGAATCTGGCAAGAGAGCCTGTTCCGCTCATCATTCCGACACCTCGACAACGCGGAACATCCCCGCATCCATATGGAAGAGTAGATGGCAATGAAACGCCCAGGGTCCCAGGGCATCCGCAGTGACGGCAACGGACAGCCGCTCCGCCGGCTTGACCACAACCACGTGCTTGCGTGGCAGGTATTCGCCTGCTCCGTTTTCCAGGTGCATCCACATGCCGTGCAGATGGATCGGATGCTCCATCATCGTATCGTTCACAAAGGTCAAGCGCACCCGCTCGCCATAGCGAAAGCGAATTGGATCTGGGGCGTCTGAATATTTCTTGCCGTCGAACGACCACATGTACCGGTTCATGCTTCCGGTAAGATGCAATTCGATTTCCCGTTCTGGCTCCCGCTGGTCTTGGTAGGGCACAAGACTTTTCAAGTCGGTGTAGCGCAGCACTCGCCGATCGCTGTTTTCCAGCCCCCTTCCTGGTTCTCCCAATCGACTCTGCGAATACTCGGCCACCATTTGATTGCCGGGACCATGATCGTCCGGGCCATGCCTGACGGGCTCGGCGCCGGGTATCTTCGAGCGGCCTTGAACGCCCGCATTCATGCCCGCCACCTCCTGTAGGCCTTGCATAGGTGGCGCTTCCAGACTGTGCCTCCCGTGCTGCGTGCTGGGACTATCGTCAGAATGTTTTACCTTCTGGATGTCGCCGGAGGACTTCATGTCAGGCATTGCCATGTCACCATGGGAATCCTTCATCCCTCCCATGCCCATGTCCTCCATCGTGCGGAGCGGCCGGGGCCGGCGTTGGGGAATTGCCGCCGCCATGCCCGCTCGTGGAGCGAGCGTACCGCGCGCATAGCCGCTGCGATCCATCGTCTCGGCAAAGATGGTGTAGGCGCGGTCCTCGGCAGGCTCGACGATCACATCGTAGGTTTCCGCCACTCCCATGCGAAGCTCATCCACCACGACAGGCTGGATGTTCTGCCCATCGGCCTGTACCACCGTCATGGTAAGACCCGGGATGCGCACGTCGTAGAAGGTCATGCCGGCCGCGTTAATCAATCGCAGCCGCACCCGCTCACCTGGACGAAAGAGGCCCGTCCAGTTGCCGGCAGGCGACAAGCCGTTCATCAGATAGGTGAAGGTGTAGCCTGTCACATCCGCAAAGTCGGTCGGGTCCATCCGCATCTGATCCCACATCAAGTAGTTCTGGATCGCCGTCCATAAACCCATGCGCCTCACATCGGTCAAGAACTCACCCGCCGCACGTTTCTGAAAGTTGTAGTAACCGCCTTGCTTTTTCAGATTTGAGAACAGGGTTTCAGGTGATTCGAAACTCCAATCCGAGAGCATCACCACATACTCACGCTCGTAGCGAAAGGGCTCCGGCTCGATGGGATCGATGATCATTGGCGCGTACATCCCCAAGAGCTCTTGGCCGCCCGAATGGCTATGAAACCAGTAGGTACCGCTCTGCTTGACCGGAAAATGATAGGTGAAGGTCTCGCCCGGCTTGATCCCCGCGAAGCTCACGCCAGGCACGCCGTCCACGGCGGGCGGCAGAAGCAACCCGTGCCAATGAATCGACGTGTCTTCCTTCAACCGATTCGTGACGCGCAACGTCGCTAGTTGACCTTCTTTCAGGCGAATCACCGGACCCGGTATCGTTCCATTGATCGTCATAGCCATCCCAGTTCGCCCGTCGAGGAGGAACAACTGCTCGTTGATCGTCAGATCAATGACCTCTCCGCTTAGCGCGGTTTGTGATCCGGGATTGATGGTGGTGCTTGCCAAGGCATAGGCAGGGACAAGCAGCGCCAATGCAGCTACGCAGTTCAGCAACAGCCGTCTGGACATGGAGTCGGAGTTCGTTTGTCTTGTTCTTGGGATAAGGTTCAAAAGATGGAGTGCAAGGGCAGGGCAAGTCCTTGCCAGGATATGAACGAGTAATCGTGTCACGGTAACACCTCCGGATGGCATTGAAGAAAAAGCGTGGCATTGCCCGCTCAACCCAAGCGGCTGCGCGGCGAGCAAAGGCGCAGGAGGTGTAAAATCAGATTCGGAGGACCGAAGAAGTCTCTATGGAGATGGGAACAATAGAATAGGCGCTGCTCCAAGAGCCGCGCGTCGGGGCCGAGGGAACAGTGAGCATGGCAGCAGAACCGAGCACGATCGTCGCATGATCGATATCCAAGACCATATTGTTCTTTGTCTGACGTTCTGGAGACGAGGCGAGTGACGGCGGGCACATAGTGGCCCCGTCCATTGGACAGGTTTTTTCTTCTTCCACGAGCAGCGCCGCATCTCCCGCCACCGAGAGATCGGGCAAGACACACATCGCGCCGATCACCTGGCACAAGATGAAGAAGAATACCAAAGCAACGTATGGCGTATTCACTCGTCGAATCATCGCGTCACCCTGTTCTTGAAAGACCAGCTTACGTTCGCCGCCCAGTCTGCGCAACGGAAGTGAGCGTGTCAAGTTTGCGAATCATAGATAACCGGCAGTCTGACATGAGCAGGAGGCTCTTCTTCCAATGGCAGACTTTTTCAGCATCCTGCTAGAGGTTCAAGTGGCGGTCAAGCCATGCGTACAGGACGCCTCCTCTCCTGTGATCTGCAGTTGATCGCACAGACTTTTCGCCGCCTGCTCGCCCTGTTGTTCACCATATGGACTTTCACGCGCACGCCGCGCACGCCCTGATTCCAGGTGTCTTACGTTTCACGATTCACGCTCCGCCGAGAATCGATATAAATCATGGCATCCCGTGCAGCGAGCCGTCATGCTGGAGAGTCGCTGGAGAATCTGTTGGGGGGTCTCTTTCTGAACAATCGCATCCGCGAGGGCATCCATGTCCTTGTGGATCGACATGCCCATTTGCTTGAACGGCAGCGGCAGCTTCGCCATAAGCGCCGGGTTCACATCCGCAGCCATGTCCATTCCAGCCGAGCGAACCGCCTGTTCAATCTGCGCTCGATTTGCCTCCTGATCCTGACCGGCCAAACCTGTGACTACGCTATGAACCGCCTTCAGGAGCATCCGCATCTCGCCCAAAATTAAGTCTCGCTCTGCCGGCGCCAGCACGATCTGCGTCCGTCCATCGGTGCCCGGCGTCGTCCACCCTTGCACGAAGAACCATCCGGCAACCCCAATCGTCACGATCCACAGCCCCAGCGTGATCCGACAGAGCGTCGATCTCATCGAAGCCCGCTGCCCATGCCACCGGCTTGTTCAGGAGCCAGCGTTCGCACATAGGCGAGTGCATCCCAAATCTCATCGTCTGTGAGTGCTTCCCTCCAGGCTCCCATCGCGGTATTCGGCTTGCCGTCATGCACGCTCTTAAACAACCTCGCATCCAGCTTCCCTTGAACCGCCAGGGATGTGAGGTCAGCGACTGGAGGAGTGAATTTCATCTGCCCATCGCCCTTCCCCTCGACCCCATGACAACGGATACAGATCGTCGAATAGATGACTCTGCCGCTGAGCACATCACGCTCCGGCTGAGACACATTCAAGTCTTTCAAACTTGCGCCCCCGGCAAACGCCAAGACCGCGGCTCCGACAAGTACAATTTTCATAGCGCTGCCTCCCCCTTCTATTCCTGTGACTATCCTTGCGAGTGAGATGCCAGGCAGGCCTGGAAATGTGAGCAGCTAAATCTCAGCACAAACAATGTGTTATGGCGGAAGGTCCGAAGACGACGCCGACAGATCACAGCAACTGGAGAGAAAGACCACGCCGACCACCTGGTCACTGTCGCAAGACGCCACAGACTGCAGGGCTAGAAGTGCGCGACATGCGAGAAAGGCGCGATCCGAAGTTCGGGGTTCGAAGTTCTAAAACCTCGAACTTCGGACCTCGAACCCTCGCATCTCGCTCGTCCCACAGTCTCGCGCGTTTTATGTGGCTCCGAGCGCTTTGAGCTGTTCCGAAAGACGAAGATTCTCGCTGTAATCCACCGGGCAATCGATCACGGCCGGCTTCCCGCACGAGAACGCGGCGTTCAACACTGGCCCCAATTCCGACGGTCCCTTGACGCGGTAGCCGACCGCTCCGAAACTTTGCGCCAGAGCGACGAAATCCGGGTTACCGAACTCAACACCGGAGGTCCTCCCAAACTTCATCTGCTGTTTCCATCGGATGACACCGTAGCCGTTGTCCCGCCAGATCAGTACGACGAGTGCAAGCTGCAAGCGCACGGCGGTCTCCAGTTCCTGGACATTCATCAGAAACCCGCCGTCCCCGGTCACAGCCACGACGCGCCGCGTGGGGAACAGGAGTTTAGCCGCAACCGCCCCGGGCAGCGCCATGCCCATCGCTGCGAATCCGTTGGAAATGATGCACGTGTTCGGGACCTCGCAGGGAAACATCCGGGCCATCCATAACTTATGCGCCCCCACATCGCAGATGACCAGATCGTCCGGTGCCAGCGCCTGTCGCAGATCGCGAACGATATGCTGGGGCCGCAGGGGCCATCCAGGTGGCTGCGCCCACTCCCTTTCGTATGCGGTCTGCACGCGCCAACGGCTCTCTTCGGCCCAGGCGAGGTCGAACGAAGCAAGCTGCTCGCCGATCTGATCGAGCGATAAGGCGATATCTCCCAAGACGCCGACATCCACAATATAGTGCGCATCCACTTCCGACGGCGACACATCCACATGCACGATATGCTTGTCGCGGTTCGGATTCCACAAGGATGGAGCGTACTCCACAAAATCATAACCCACCGCCACAACCACGTCGCTCTGCTCCATCACCACAGTTGGATAATCCCGCATCTGCAACCCAATCGTATAGAGAGACAGCGGATCGCTGTCCGGAACGACACCCTTGCTCATGAACGTGTGGACCACCGGGATGTTCGCCTGTCTCGCAAACCGCCGGACCGCCTCATGCGCTTGTCCCCGGATCACCCCGTTGCCGACCAAGAGGATCGGCCGACGTGCCTGAGCCAAGACGTCGACGGCCAGGTTCACTTGGCGCGTCAGCGGCTCCGGCAAGGACGGCGCCTGCACGCGCAACGGCCCATCCAACTCACCATCACTCACCGTTTCCGTCGCGACGTCCTCCGGCAGCTCCAGATGAGTCGAGCCGGGTTTTTCGGTCTGCGCGACCTTGAACGCTTTGCGCACCGTCTCAGCAATCGTCCGAGGGTGAAAGATCGCGGCGTTCCATTTCGTGACCGGCTTGAACATGGACAAGACGTCGATGAACTGATGCGATTCTTTGTGCTTCCGATCCAGCGAGGCTTGTCCCGTGATCGCGACCAGCGGGACGCGATCCAGATACGCGTCTGCCACGCCGGTAAGCAGATTGGTTGCACCAGGCCCCAAGGTGGAGAGACAGACCCCGGCCTTTCCCGTCAGCCGTCCATGGACATCGGCCATGAAGGCCGCGCCTTGCTCATGTCGGGCAGCAACAAATTGGATCTGCGAATCCACGAGCGAGTTCAACACGTCCAGCGTCTCCTCTCCAGGCACGCCGAAGATCCACTGCACTCCCTCATTTTCCAGACAACGCAGCAGTAGGTCCGACCCTTTCATGCTAATTCCCTCGTTCCATTCCGGTGGGGTGTAGACTCATCCTTCTGCCTCAATCGCCAGCCCGCTGCAACGACAGGCATCTAGCCACGGCTCGTCCCTCGATCTCATCGTCCGGTTGAGACAGACACATTACGTGTGGCCGAGTCATGTGAGCCTCCATGTCGGAAAACGGATTTCCGGTAGAGTGTTGTAGAGTGTTATTGTGTTGCGCCCCATTTCCAATCCCGAATATCCGGCTGGTCATCACCGTACTTGGCAATATACGCCTTGTGTTCCGCTCGTTTGTCCTGCATCGCTTGTCTGACATGGGCGGCACGATGCCCGAGCTTCGGGACACGATTGATCACGTCCATCACCAAATGGAACCGGTCGAGATCGTTCAAGACCACCATGTCGAACGGCGTCGTCGTCGTGCCTTCCTCTTTGTACCCACGGACATGCAGATTGTTGTGATTGGTCCGTCGGTAGGTGAGGCGATGAATCAGCCAGGGGTACCCGTGGAAGGCGAAGATGATCGGCTTGTCGGTCGTGAACAGGCTGTCGAATTCTGTGTCGCTCAAACCATGAGGATGCTCACGCTGTGGCTGGAGCTTCATCAAATTCACCACGTTGATCACCCTAATTTTCAGCCGAGGGAACAATGTCCTGAGCAATCCGACTGCAGCCAACGTTTCCAGCGTGGGTACATCGCCGCAGCAGGCCATCACGACATCGGGCTCACCACCCTGGTCGTTGCTGGCCCATGACCAGATACCAAGGCCGGCGGTACAATGTTTGATCGCGGCATCCATGTTCAACCATTGGGGCGCCGGTTGCTTGCCGGCCACGATCACGTTCACGTAGTTGCGGCTGCGCAGACAATGATCGGTGACGGACAACAGGGTATTGGCATCCGGCGGGAGATAGACCCGGATGACCTCGGCTTTTTTGTTCACCACATGGTCGATGAATCCCGGATCCTGGTGGCTGAAGCCATTGTGGTCCTGCCGCCAGACGTGGGAGGACAAAAGATAATTCAGCGAAGCGATGGGCCTCCGCCAGGGAATCTGATTGGACACTTTGAGCCATTTGGCATGCTGGTTAAACATCGAATCGACGATATGGATAAAGGCTTCGTAGCAGGAGAACATCCCATGACGGCCCGTCAATAAATAGCCTTCGAGCCAGCCTTCGCATTGATGCTCACTCAACATCTCCATCACGCGGCCATCCGGCGCCACATGGTCGTCGCCGGGACCGATCTCTGCAGTCGAACATCGGTTCGTCACCTCGAACAGAGCGCCCCAGCGATTCGATCTCGTCTCGTCCGGACTGAACACGCGGAAGTTGTGGGGATTGGATTTCACCACGTCGCGAATAAACTCGCCCTGGACACGTGTGGCTTCGCCGTCCACCGCGCCGGGCTTCTGTACTTTCACGGCGTAATCACGGAAATCCGGCATGCGCAGGTCATGCAGCAACAGGCCGCCGTTGGCGTGCGGATTCGCGCTCATACGGCGCGAGCCTCTCGGCGCCAGCTCGGCGAGCTCTGGAAGGAGCCGACCGATCCGGTCGAATAGTTCCGCGGGTCGATAGCTCTTCATCCACTGTTCCAACAACTTCACGTGGCCTGGATGACTCATGTCGCCCATCGGCACCTGGTGCGAACGAAAGGTTCCTTCAGCCCGCTTCCCATCCACGACCTTCGGCCCCGTCCAGCCCTTCGGCGAGCGCAGGACGATCATCGGCCACCGGGGCCGTTTCGTAAATCCTTTAGTCCGTGCGGCGCGCTGAATCTTCTTGATGTCGGCCACGACGGCATCTAGCGTCGCGGCCATCTGCCGATGCATCGTGGCGGGATCTTCGCCCTCGACGAAATAGGGGCGGTAGCCATAGCCGACAAATAGCGATTCCAACTCGTCGTGCGGAATACGCGCCAGCACCGTAGGACCGGCGATCTTGTACCCGTTCAGATGCAGGATCGGCAGCACGGCGCCGTCGTGTGCGGGGTTCAGAAACTTGTTCGAATGCCAACTGGCCGCCAGCGGGCCGGTTTCCGCTTCACCATCGCCCACGACGCAGGCGACAAGCAGATCCGGATTGTCGAACGCCGCGCCGAACGCATGCGACAGCGAGTACCCCAACTCGCCACCCTCGTGAATAGATCCCGGTGTCTCTGGCGCGACGTGACTCGGAATGCCCCCGGGAAATGAGAATTGTTTGAACAAGCGCTTCAGGCCCTCTTCATCTTGCGAGACATTCGGATAGACCTCGCTGTAGGTGCCTTCCAAGTAGGCGTTCGCCACGAGTCCTGGCCCACCGTGGCCAGGTCCAGTGATGTACATGACGCTCAAATCGTGTTCTTTAATGACACGGTTCAGATGGACATAGACGAAGTTCAACCCCGGCGTCGTACCCCAATGGCCGAGCAGGCGCGGTTTGATGTGGGCCAGCGTGAGCGGCTTCTTCAGCAAGGGATTGTCGTAGAGATAAATCTGTCCGACAGACAGATAATTCGCAGTTCGCCAATAGGCATCGATCAATGTTAGTTCTTTCTTACTTAACACGGACTTCATCGTTCTCTCTCCATCTTGGCAGAGGCGTACAAGGTAAAATGTGAAAGGTGAAACGTAGGGCTGCCGAATGCCATTTTCTTCTGAAACCTTTCACGTTTCACGAATTGTTGGACTGCCCTTTCCGTAAACATTCGAGCGTGGCGCGAGCAATCTCGATTTCTTCATCGACGCCCGCCACATAACAGGCCAGCGGTGCGTCTTGCTCGCTGATCTTCATCGCATCGCCGGGAGCGACCCCCACCGCCGCCTGATTGCGGGCGGGATCAAGCCGAAGCCCGCACCAGCCCATCCCCTCGCAGATCCGTGCACGGATGACCGCAGATCCTTCGCCGATGCCGCCGCCGAAAACGAGCGCATCAGCGCCTCCCAGCACGGCCAAGTATGCGCCGATGTACTTGCGCACACGATAACAAAATATGTCCAGCGCCAGCGCAGCTCGCGAGTCCGGCTTACCTTCGGCTGCCTTCAGGAGTTCGCGTATGTCGCGCGAGACACCCGAAACTCCCAGAAGACCTGAACGCTCATTTAAGAAACGCTCGACCTCATCGACCGACAGACCTTCCCTCCGAACGAGATGCCCAACCACTGCTGGGTCGAGATCGCCCGATCTGGTCCCCATCACCAAACCTTCGAGCGGCGTGAACCCCATCGACGTATCCACCGAGTGCCCCCGATCGATCGCCGTTGCAGAGCAACCATTGCCGAGCTGCAGCGTAATGAGCCGGAGTTGGACGAGGGGACGATTAACTGCTGCGGCACAGATGCCGGCCAACGACGCATGGGCAATACCGTGAAATCCATAGCGATGGATGCCGTGCTTGCGGGCCAGATCGAGATCGATGGCATAGGTGGCTGCGCGGGGCGGGATCGAGCGATGAAAGGCCGTATCGAACACGGCAACCATCGGGATGTGTGACCCCATGACAGCACGCGCGCCCTCGATCCCGGCAATCGATCCAGGATTGTGGAGTGGCGCAAGTTCAGCCAAACGAACGATTGCAGCCATCACATCGCCGTCGATCATGACCGGCTCGCGAAATTGCTCTCCTCCATGCACCACTCGGTGCCCGACCGCCTCGATATGAAAGGTCTGCCCCTCCTGCCGACTCGAGTCTTTCAACATGTCCAGCATGCACCGGACCGCTTCGGCATGGGTAGCGACCTCGCGTGTGATCTGCGTAACCGGCTTTCCCTCGCAACGAAGCATCAGCCTCGCCGTAGGCCCGATTTCTTCGACTGATCCCTCATAACGGATGCTCGGTTGCCGACTGTCTGCCGCGTCAGCAGAGTCGTCGAACCCGACGACCTTGAACTTCAGGGAGGAGCTTCCGCTATTCATCGCCAGCACATTCATAGTCGTCTCAACAGCTTGATCGATTCCATCACCACGAAGGGAAGAAGGCCCGTGGCTCCCATCAGCGCCCAGTCTTCGATCGGTAACGAGGCAACCTTGAAGATCGGCGCGGCCGCAGGAACCGTTAGCACCGCCACCTGCACAACAAGCGAGAGGAGGACGGCCCACACCAGCGCGCGATTCGTCCCGATGCCCAACTGGAAGAGCGACAGCCGTTGGCTCCGGCAGTTGAAGACATGCACCAGTTGCGCCACCACCATCACAGTGAAGGCCACCGTCCTTGCCTGATCGAGCTCTTGATGCAGACCATAGAGGCTATAGCTGAACGCTCCTAACGCAATCAACCCCAGCATCAACCCCTCTCCGCCGATAGCCAGTAATCGTCCGCCGTCCAGCAGTCGAGCCTCCGGGCGGCGAGGCGGACGCTTCATCAGGTCGGGTGCCTTGGGATCGACCGCCAGCGCCAAGGCCGGGATACCGTCCGTGACGAGATTCATCCAGAGAATCTGAATCGGCAGGAGCGGCAGGGGCAGACCCAGCAGCGCCGCAAACAGCATCACCAGTACTTCGCTCAGGTTGCACGACAGGAGGAAATGGACGGTCTTCCGGATATTGTCGAAGATGCCGCGACCTTCTTCAACAGCCGCGGCGATCGAGGCGAAATTGTCATCCGTCACCACCATATCGGCAGCCTCTTTCGTCACGTCGGTTCCGGTCACCCCCATGGCCACCCCGATGTCCGCTGCTTTGACTGCGGGCGCGTCGTTCACGCCGTCGCCCGTCATGGCCACGATGGCACCTTGCGCCTGCCAGGCTTTGACGATACGCAGCTTGTGCTCCGCCGAGACCCTCGCATAGACCGCCACATCCTCCACAGTCCGGACCAGTTCATCGTCGGACAATCGATCGAGTTCCATCCCCGACAACGACTGTATCGTCCCCTTCACCCCTCTCAGTTCTTCTGCAATCGCCACGGCCGTATCCTTGTGATCTCCCGTAATCATCACCGTCTGAATGCCGGCATCGTGACAGGCCTGAACGGCGGCTTTCGCCTCAGGCCGCAGCGGGTCTTTCATGGCCGCAAGCCCGAGAAAAACCAGCCGGTGTTCCAACTCATCCGCTCGATACGCGTCAGGCTCGCAATCCAATTGCCGCTGGGCTATCCCCAGCACACGCAACGCCTGATGTGCGAACGATGCATTCGCATCGAGAATGGCGGCGCGAATCGATTCCGTGAGGAGTTCGATCGTGCCGTCCATGGCTAGCCGATGCGTACAGTACCGCAATAACACATCCGGCGCGCCTTTGACATACGCGGTCGGGCCGTCTGGCGACCGCCGCACGATCGTCATCATTTTGCGCTCCGAATCGAACGGCGCCTCTCCAAGAAAGTCATAGGCCGGACCGAGTGTCTCGATCGTGATTGCTGCTTTCGCCGCCACGACGAGCAAAGCGCCTTCCGTTGGATCGCCGATCACCTGCCATGTTCCATTCTCCTCCCGTAATGTCGCACCGTTGCACAGCACGCCGGCAGCCAGCAGTTCGCGCAAGGCGGGCAGAAGAGGTGAAAAGTGAGAGGTGAAAGGTGAGAGGTTTTCCGGGGCCGAAGACGTTTCACGTTTCACGTCTACCGTTTCACGGATTTCGCCGATCGGCTCATACCCTTCACCTGTGACCTCGAACACTCGGTCTCCGGCGAACAACCTCGTCACCGTCATTTCGTTCTTGGTGAGAGTGCCGGTCTTGTCGGAACAAATGACCGTGGCGGACCCAAGCGTTTCGACCGCGGGTAGTTTGCGGATCAGGGCATGGCGTTTCACCATGCGGGTCACCCCCAGCGCCAAGGTAATCGTCACCACGGTGGGGAGGCTTTCCGGCACGGCCGCCACAGCCAGACTCACCGAGGTCATAAACATGCTCACCAACGGCTCGCCGCGCATATAGCCCAAGGCGAACACGACGGCGACCACAGCCAGCGCCAGCCACAACAGTGTGTAGCCGAATTGTTCGAGCCGCCGCTGCAAGGGAGTTTCTGCCCGTTCGGCCTCTGCGGCCTTTTGGATCATCACGGCGATCCGGCCCAACTCGGTGCGTAAAGCAGTCGCCACGACAAGAGCCCGCGCTTTACCGGACACGGCGACGGTGCCCATGAAGGCCATGTTCATCCGCTCGGCCAACGGTACGCCGGTTCCGGCAATGTCCCCCGCATGTTTCTGAACCGGCGTCGATTCGCCGGTCAGCGAGGCCTCCTGCGTTTGAAAATTCGTCGTGTAGATCAGCCGGGCATCGGCCGGGATACGGTCGCCCGCTTCGAGGGCGATCAGATCGCCTGGCACTAATTCCCGTGCGGGAATGGACCGGAGGACGCCGTCACGGAATACCCGGGCCGTCGCCACCGACATGTTCCGCAGCGCCGCCAAGGACCGTTCCGCCCTGAACTCCTGGACGAATCCAAGGACTCCGTTGAGCAGCACAATGGCCAGGATGGCCGCTGCATCGAGCCAGTCTTCCAAGAGACCGGAGATGACCGCCGCCCCGATCAGTACCCAGACAATGACGCTCGTGAACTGGGAGAGAAACAGCTTCAGAAGTGATGGTGGCGGGGCTTCGGGGAGTTCATTGGGGCCTTCCTGCTGAAGCCGTTGCTTGGCTTCATGATCTGACAGGCCTCCATTGAGGCTCGTTTGAAGCTCGTTCGCCAGAGCATCTGGCGAACGCGAACAGCACGTTTCAATGGAGAGCGATGCAGACACACTCTTTCCGTCCTGCGCTTCACGCCTGTCCTGAGCGCAGTCGAAGGGATCGACATTTCACGCGCAAGAGCGCTCACGAATAATATGGATTAGGGCTTGTGCTGTTGTTTGCCTTTCTGCTTCTGCTCGCCCTTCATGTCTTTTTCCGGCTTCTCTTCCTCCACGTCGATCACGGCTCCCGACTCCGCATCGATGTGCACCTCCATCACCTTGTTCTCCGCCGTGACGACTTCGACTTCCCACACGAGTGTGTCGTGTTTCTTTTCCAGTTCGGCTTCGACGACCTTACCGGCCACTTTCTCCGAAGCGGTCTTGATCGCCTGGTCAATCGTCACCTTGGCCGTAGCGGCCATTTCAACCGTCTCTTTCACTTCATCTTTCTTCCCCTTGCCTTTGTCATCGCTCCACGCGGGACCGTTGAGCACCAACATGGCGCCGATCGCCACGGCCATTATTCCCACTAGCTGTTTCATGCGGACCTCCTTGTATAGTGTGGTTGCGTGCGACGCTCGCTCGTGATGACCACGGGCTCGCATGTGTCACATGCTTCGATTTTGCAAGACGTAGACCTCTTGAACTCTTCCTATAAGCCACGCCCAAGACCCCCTTATGGCCCCTTACGCAACAGAGCAGGCAACTTCTCTGGGGAGTTTCGCGCCAGCCCCGCATTACTCAAGTAATGCGGGCGAGAGTTAACTTGGTTCATCTGGTCTATCTGGTTTGTTTTGTTTGTCTGGTTGATTTGGTTCATTTGGTTAGTTTCCTTCAACCAAAAAACCAGACAAACCAGATAGACCAGACAACGGTCTTCTTATGCTTGCGGACTTTTTCAGCAGCCTGCTAATACTTGTCCATGATGGCTTTAAGATCACTCCCGCTGATCACTTCTTGATCGAGCAGCCTCTTCGCTCCTTCGAGGAGCGCAGCCTTTCGTTCTGTCAGCAGCCGTTTCACATGCTCGTATTGCTCATCGACAATGCGGCGCACTTCGCAGTCGATCTCGCGAGCGGTCTCCTCCGAGTAGTCGCCTTTCTCTTGAGGCGCTTGGATCTGCATCATGAGGGGCTGTCGTTCACGATCGAGCGTGACGGTGCCCAGCTTGTCACTCATGCCGTAGGATTTGACCATGCTCTTGGCAATGTCCGTGGCCTTGACCAGATCGTTCTGCGCCCCCGTGGAAGCCTCCCCAAAGATGAGTTCTTCCGCAATCCGCCCTCCGAGTAAGACGGCAATCTTGTTCTCCAACTCCGTCTTGGTCATCAGGAAACGGTCCTCCGTCGGGAGCTGAAGGGTATAGCCCAAGGCAGCAATCCCGCGAGGAATGATCGAGATCTTCTGTATCGGGTCTGAGCCGGGAAACGATAGCGCCACCAATGCGTGGCCCACTTCATGGTGGGCGACTCGTTCCTTCTCCATCTTGTTGAGGACCCGACTCTTCTTCTCCAATCCGGCGACGACCCGCTCCACCGCTTCTTGCAATTCCGGGAGGCCCACCTGCTCCTTATCCCGGCGCACGGCCAAGAGCGTCGCTTCATTGATGATATTGGCGAGATCGGCGCCTGAGAAGCCGGGAGTCATCCCGGCAATCACCTCGAGGTCCGCATCAGAACCCAGCGTGACCTGCTTCGCATGGACGCGCAAGATGGCCAGACGGCCGATCTTATCCGGTCGGTCGACCAAGACTTGCCTGTCGAACCGCCCTGCCCGCAACAGTGCGGGGTCCAGAATTTCAGGCCGATTGGTCGCCGCCATGAGAATGACGCCGATGCGGGGATCGAAGCCGTCCATCTCGACCAGTAACTGGTTCAAGGTCTGCTCACGCTCCTCATGCGCCATAGGTCCCATCCCGCGGGCTTTCCCAATCGCATCCAGCTCGTCGATGAAGATGATACAGGGCGCTTTGACCTTCGCTTGCTCGAAGAGGTCCCGCACGCGGGCGGCCCCCACTCCAACGAACATTTCCACGAACTCGGACCCGCTGATGCTGAAAAAAGTGACTCCAGCCTCTCCAGCCACGGCGCGGGCCAGGAGCGTCTTGCCGGTTCCAGGCGGGCCGACGAGCAAGATGCCTTTCGGAATCTTTCCTCCGAGACGCGTGAACTTTTCCGGCGTCTTCAGAAACTCGATCACCTCGCGCAGTTCTTCCTTCGCCTCGTCCACGCCGGCTACATCGGCGAAGGTGACCTTCGTATCCTTCTCGGCATAGATCTTCGCCTTCGACTGCCCCACCGTCATGAACCCCCCTTGACCTTGCCCGAATCGCCGAATGGCAAAGAACCAAATGCCGACAAAGACCAGCGCAGGAACGACCCAGGAAAGGAGATCGCGCAAGAAGGTACTTTCGATCACGCCGCTAAACGTGACGTTGTGTGCGTTGAGCTCCTTGACCAGATCGGGGTCTTCAACCCGAACGGTCGTAAACGACTTCTGCTCTTTGGACCCTTCTCCCAGCTGTAGCTTCCCGGTCACTCTCTGATGAGTGACCGTGACTTCAGCCACTTTTCCGGCCGCCACGAGTGTCCTGAACTCGCTGTACGGAAGCTCTTCAAGCTTCTGCGTGGCCACGATGAAATCGTGCACGAGAATGATCGCAATAATCGCAAGAACCACATACCAAATCGAAAAGGATATTTTTTTATCCACTGGCATAGCGATTACCTATCCACCTTTGAATGTCCCAAACCTGGTCCGCATTATTCATAAGCGGTCAGCCGGGATCGCATGGCGGGAAGCGACTCCGGTCAACATACGAACGATCGCAATAGAAAGGAGAACGACTCGCATCCTGTACGCTCCGGCCAGCGAAGGGGAATCCACGTATCATTTTGTTACTCTCGCACAGTGGAGTTGCAAAGAAGAGACCCTGACGTCGAACTCCCATGCCTGGAAATTCTTGCAAGAATATCAATAACTTCGAGCGAAATTGGATGGATGAAAAGGTGATGTGGGGGGAGTCCTGCTACAGTGAACCTGGTTACCACTGTAGCGCAAAGCAACAGAACGAGGCGGCATCTAGTCTATCCGGATTGTCTGGGTTGCTTAGCTAGGCCAGACAGACCAGGCCAACGAGATGAACCAGGCTCTTAACAGCCTACGGAAAACCAATTCGGCGTAGCAGGATTCCAATAGACATCACGTCTGGGAAAGCGCAGAGCACCCTTGCAGGATGCTCAAAATGGCCGTCCAGCGCGGCCGCAGCGAGCGAAGAGGCGAGGCGTACCCTTGCGGTACGTTGAGTCTCTGAGCGATGCGAGAACAAAGCTGGCGGACTTTTTCAGCATCCTGCTAGCTCCGCACGAGCACGACTGCGGCCAGCAAGACGGCCAGCGTGAGGAGGAGCGAGCAGCGAGCGATCCAGGGAGACCATACGACCAGGGCGTGATCGGAGCTGGTTCGGCTCTCCGTGGGGATCTGCAATATCCGCCCGACACGAGGCCCGATGATGAGATCGTGGGCCAGGGTCAAGAGAAGAAGGATCGCCACGAGCCCCAGCTTGACGCTCAGGATCATCGGCCATCCCGATGGATTCATGATCGGAATCCCCCGCTGATGTAGTAACGGAAAGCCTGTAAGCAAGAGGATGGCGATCGCACCCCAGACCACCACCCGAAACCGGCGGGCGGTGGTCCGAAAGAGCAAGGACTTCTGTGACGCGAACGGTTCGTGCTTAAGCACCGGCACCAGCACAACCGACAAAAAGATCGTCCCGCCGACCCAGCTAACTG
Organism: Nitrospiraceae bacterium; assembly: GCA_039920585.1. Lineage (GTDB taxonomy): Bacteria > Nitrospirota > Nitrospiria > Nitrospirales > Nitrospiraceae > Palsa-1315. The sequence continues at coordinate 29,394 of JBDSDL010000254.1, forward strand.
CCGCAAGCACATGGAGCCAGACCAGCAGGACCATCATCGCCGCTTCCGATCCACCGACGGACTGCGCGCGACAAGCGCGATCCGAAGGCTGAAGGGGTGCAGGCTGAAGGCCAGAGCTCGGGATCCGAACACTTCAGCCTTCAGCCTGCTTCACCCGTCGCGCTTTTCCCGCCTGTCCCGCCCTTCTTGCTTGGGTCAGGCCTCGGCAATGGCGGCGTTCATAGATCATACAGGTTACAATTAAAATCTGGGCTCTTTGACGAGAGTGTGTCCCACAAACCCGGAGAATGTCAGACTGACGGACGCGATTGCCAAGTAGTGCTTGAACGTCCTTATCGCAAAATCCACATCTTTTACTTTGCTGCTCTTCTGCAACAGCTCCCGAATCTTCGGTTCGGCTTGACAGAAATTTGCGAACCATGCGTCGAGCGTTTTTGGATACGACAAGTACGGCATGTTTTTCGGTTCCACAAAGTTGAAATACTTCCTGAAGCATTTCATGTTGGAAGAAAAATTCGGGCACGCGCCGTACGGGAAAATGTATTTCAGAAACCATCGATCCGCTTTATAAAACCATGACTCCGAATAGATCGAATGCATCAGCGCCTGCCCGCCGGGATTCAAAGCCCTGGCAGTTTTCCGATACAGGTCATCGAAGTCGGTAATGTGTTCTAACATGCCGATGGAAATGATGTGGTCGTACGTCCCTTCCATGTCATGGACATTTCTCAATTCCACCGTGACGAGATCTTGCAAGTTCCTACGTCGAATTTCCTTTGTAATGTAGCTATGCTGCGCGGAAGACAAGGTGAGACCTTTGGCCTGGATTCCAAATTTCTCCGCCATGAAAAACAAGACCCCTCCCCACCCACAGCCCAAGTCGAGCAGAGTCTTCCCCCGGCTGCTCTCATCGATCCCCATTCGCTTGGCATACAGTTCCAGCTTGTTCGTTTCAGATTCCTCTAGCGTCTTGGTCTCCGGGTCCCATTTTCCGCACGAATACATACGATGGTTCCGATCGAGCCAGTAGTGGAAGAATCTATTCGAGTCGTCGTCGCTCTCGAACCAGTCGCTAAGAGAATAATGATTGTCGATGGTCGCATTCTGTCGGGGCTTCGAAAAATACCCGCCTGCCCTGGCCCGGACGGCTGCAATCATATCGAATATCGAAAGATGCCTGAGAATGCGTGGGGAAGTCGCATAGACACAGATACACAAGAACTCTTTATAGTATTCATCCTTGACCTCAATGAGCCCTTCAGAATACCCTTCGCCCAATCCCATACTTCCTTCCAGAAATATTCTTTGAAAGAGGCGATCGGCATTGTGAAAAGACACGTCCACAATTCTTGAACCACTGCCGATTGTAGGCTGAAGGACGCCTTCGAACGCAAACCGGAAACTTATATCCGGCCGTTCCTCCCCCACATAGACACCGGCTACTTTTAAGAAGATTTTCTGCTCTCGCGTCAGTCCTCTCATAGCCGTTTCCCCTGCCTTCAACCAGCGCTCACTATGCCTACAGCCTTAACCCGACTGACTCATGAACGATTTTCCTGCAATCGAGGATTTGCTGCGGCAACCCTTTCCCCGGCAATGTTCCCAATATCTGCCAGCGCTGGATTGCGTGGCCTGATCCTGGCACGACTACCCGAATCGCATCTGACCAGCCCTTCGGCGAGTCCAAGCTTGGATAACGCGTAGATAAGCCATTTTGACGGATCGACGTTGTACCATAGAGGTCCGTTCCGATAGTCCCGCGGAAAAGTGTGATGGTAATTATGGTAGCCCTCTCCCAGCGTGATAAGCGATACCCACCAACAGTCTCGACTGGAATTGGACCGACTGTAGGGCTGACTTCCCCACAGGTGACAGACGGAATTGATGCAGAACGTGGAGTTCAGCACCAGAAAGATCCTCCCGGCGCCGGCCAGCAAAAAGCAACCCACACCGCCCATCCAGCCATTATAGACGTAGCCTGCAAGAAACGGCAGCGCCAGTCCGGACAGGAGAAGAGGAACATACCAGCGATGCTGCCACATCACAATACGGTCCTGGCGCAGCCAGGGCACGTATCGTTCGGTCCGGTACGGGCTTTTCATGAAAAACCAGACGCAGTGGCTATGCCAGAATCCTTTCGTCGCGTTGTAGGGATCCTCCTCCTGGTCCACGCACGCATGGTGCCGAGCGTGATTGGCGCTCCATTTCAGCGCCGAGTTCTCCATCGCCCAACTGCCCGCGACCAGAAACGCCACCTTGACCCAATCAGGGCATCGGAAGCTGCGATGGGAAATCATCCGGTGGTACCCCACGGTAATGCCTAGCCCGCTGATGAGATAGAGCACACCGGCTAAGGCCCAGTCCAGCTTCGTATAGCCATAGACGTAGCCAAAGAGCGGCACCCCGATGAGAGCCGACGATGTGACCAGAGCAAACAGCCCTATAGTCGGGATATCCCCCGTTCTTCGGCCACCCCCTGCGCCCGCATTCAGATGATGGCCCATAGCCGAAACCTCCTTGCCCTTTGGGGACGCTTCACAGCTCGGAAACTTCGAACCCTGAACTTTGAACTTCGTGTCGCGCTTTTCCCGCCAGTCTTGCCCGTCTCGCTTGAGTCAGGTATCGGCGATTGCGCCAGAAACGCTCATGATCATGCGGGTTAAGGCCGTAGCGGGCGGGTACCACTTGCGACATACGCACTTGTGGTGACAGCCATGGCGATGACGAAGCGTCATTTCATGAGAACCTGCCCGGAAACTGCTTCGCCACTGCTGTCGCAAGGGTATCCGCAATGACATAGACGTGTTGTCTCATCATCGACCAGGTTTCCTCTAGCTGCGCATACTCCTTGTTCCTGTACTGGTTGATTTGGAGAACATGGTGGGCTCCATGCGCCGCGATCAGACCCCGAACGGTGCCTTTCGGAAGATAGTGAGGGTTGACTCCGTTAAAAAATGCTTCGATGCCGTCGGCATTGGACGCCAATCGGGCAAGCGTAGCATCCTGTTGGCGCGTATTCCCCGCGCTGGTGGCCTCGGAATATTCTTTGACCGTGGCATAATGACCGGCCAGCAGGGTAAAGAACTTCTCAGACCTCGCTTCACCGTAGAACGGCACAAACGCGTTCGCAATCTGTTTTGCGTTGGCCAAGACTTGTTTGTCGGCGGCATCCCGCGCCGCCGGATCGTTCGCCGCGTTGTAGAGCACGACGTGCTGAATCAAAAAGATGTGCCCGAGCCAGAGATCGCGAAGGGTCTTCTGCATCTCCGCCACACGGATAGGGTTTGCATCCCCAGCTGCTCGGGATTCTTGGTCATAGCCCACCAGGGCAACGAGTGCGAGGATCAACACAGCCATAGACGGATATATCTTGCTCCTAAAGCGCTCCATTCTGGCGACCCTCTCTTCCCTCTCTCAGACCTCCACCACAACGCTATACATTCGCAACAGCCGTGCCTGGACTTGTACGCGACGCTCGCCTCAGACATTTCATCGATTAGAGCCTGTTGCACAAACCCTTTTCGTCACGAGGCGAAGAAGGCGTGGTCAGATGCAAGGCCGCAGGCCTGAAAAAACCGGAGGCGTATTCTCTGGAATACGTTGAGGATTTTTCCGGGCCGAGAACGACGCAGATGGCCACGGATCCTTCGCCGCAGTAGAAAGAGAGTTTGCGCAACAGGCTCATTGGTACGGAGGTTAGCCCACGGAAAAGAATACGGTGCCCGATCGAAACTCTGGCGCGTTCTTCTACAGGCTTAGACCGGCCAGGGGCTCGCCAGAGTCGATACGAATAAACACAGTGAGTTGCGCTGTCTAATTACTTGGACAGACACTCGATTGAAATGGGGCATTGCGGGCAGATGGCGAAGCGCGACAGGTAAAGCAGGCTGAAGACTGAAGGCTGAAGTGTTCGGATCTCCGACCTCTGGCCTTCGGCCTACACCCCTTCAGCCTTCGGATCGCGCCTTACGCGCACAGTTGTATTGATACTGGCGTCAGATTCATACTGAGTCACTTCATATTTATGGTGTTCGATCGTCATGCAGAACAGCCGCCACATCGCTGACTTCACAGGCCGAGTCTGGAGATATCTTTATGCCCTCGGCTTTGTCCTCATCGCGACCATCATGGGTGCATCGTTTCTGCACGCTGCAACGGCGGCGACGAATGACGTGCCGGATCGGATTGAGAGCATTGCTGCGCTCGCAAACGGCGCTCTCATGCTGACAGTTGCCGAAGGCCTCTTTACCATGGGCACCGCCCGCGCAAGCCACGAACCCTTCAGCTTCGATCTCCAGTACGACGACACAGAGCAGCCACAGCGTCACGTCTGGCTCCATCAGTTTGAAATCGATCGGGATGAGGTGAGCCTGGGAGAATACTTGCTGTGGCTGCGGCAACAACAACGCCACATCCCCGAGGAAGTGCGTAAACTGATCGATCATGTCACGACGATCCATGCCATGCAGCCCGAGACGTTGACACGTTGGCCGGCGCTCTATGTCACCTGGTCTGAGGCCTCCGACTTTTGTCACGCACGCGATAAGCGGCTCCCGACGGAAGCCGAGTGGGAAAAAGCCGCGCGGGGGGACAGCGGCAATCTCTTTCCTTGGGGGCAAAGACCTCCCACGCCGGCGCTGGCGATGTTCGGGCAATATCACGCCCACGAGATTCCCATCGTGGCCTCTGTCGATAGTGGCAAGGAGGGCCGCAGTCCCTATGGCCTGCATCATATGGCAGGGAACGCGGCCGAGTGGGTCGAAGACTGGTTTGGGATCGACTACTATGCGACCATGCCGGACCGCAATCCCCACGGGCCTGCCAATGGCCGATACAAGGTGGTGCGTGGAGGATCGTGGAAGAGTGCGGCGACTTTGCTGCGAACGGCCACCAGAGGCGGGGCCTCGCCAAATCAGCGCGCCGCGACCATTGGGTTTCGTTGCGCGCGATCCGCCCAATAGTGGGAGTTGATTGTACCCTATGAGAACGCAAATGGTTTGGACTTGCCTGCTGATTGCGATGGTGATGAACCTCGACGTGACGACCCAGGCCTCTCTTGCCGCTGCATCGAGGAATGAAGAACGGGCATGGAAAGTCTATACGAATGCCCGCTTCGGCTTCTCCGTCCGTTATCCTGAAGACTGGCGTCTTGGAAATCCGATATCGGATGGGGTCGGCGTGACGCTCCACCCTCCTATCGACAACAGCCTCGTCGCATTATCCGGCCACATGAATGTCTTGGAGGGCAAGAGCCAGGATGGACGGCAGACACTCGATGAATTTGCTGTGGCCCATCGCCGCATTATCACGGAACTCTACGGCAAGAAAACGATCACGGTGAAGTGGCGGCAGGATCAGGAAATGTCGCTGGCCGGATTCCCCGCGAAACGATTGACATTCACGTACTCGGATACCACGCACGGCGACATGATCGAGCACCACATCTTTTCACTTGGCCGCAATGAGGGTCGTGGTATACGCATCAAAGCGCCTCTCTCGGCAGAAGAACGAGTGCTCCCGACGGTCACCAGAATGCTGGAGACCTATCAGCCGGGACGAGATCAGAACGCGGTCAGCCCTCTCGTGCCAGCCCCGCGATAGCGCTTCGTGAAATGTGACCGGTTAGACATGAAAGGGTTCGGGAAAAGATTGTTCGGCAGTATTACAAGGACGACTTTTTCAGCATCTCGCTACTGTTGCGTCTCCACGGGCGGGTTCGCCCTATCCAATCGTTGCGGGAGTTCGAATAAGAACGGAGATTGCTCAGTGAAGATCAGGTGGCGAAACTCCTCCGACCACTCGCCCTGCTTACTCACCGTCTTCACTGGAAACCGCTGAACCTTGGTCACCCATCGATAGTATTGCCGACGTTCCCCATTCTCTGCGACGGTGACTTCGAACAGTTCGGTGGGATAGCCGTTCAGCGTCTGATCGCCGACGAATTCGCGCGAGAGTTCCCCTTCCATTGTCTCGCTCACCGCCAACCGGTGCTCGTCGGCAACCGGCAGCTCGAGATACTGCCGCCGCCTGGACAAAATGAGCCAGGAACTCTGGCGGTCCATCCGCACAATGATGATGCTGGCGCCCCCTTGCGGTTGGGCAAACTCGAATCGCCAACGATCGCCCTTGGCATTGACATGAGCCGTCACAGCCTTTTTTCCGCTCTTGACGATCCGCTCGGCGGAAAAATCGAACGCCGTTACGTCATCGGCCATGACGACGAGTGCGAATGCCGCCAGCCATCCGAAGCACCACTGAGACTGTTCCCTCTGCCCCCTCTTTCTCATGTGGTGGTTCTACCGCACAGCTGAGCTTTCCTTCAAGAGGTTTCCCCCTCCCATCCGCAAAAAGGAACGGGGGAATCCGGACGTAACTCTGCCGGATTCCCCCGCACCGTTTCCCCGTATGCGATCAGGCCTAGTTAGCCTTCATCGACACCGGTATAGACTGCGCCGGGATCTGCTCCTCGGCTTGCTGTGTGGCCGGCGCCTGCCTGCTCAACGGTAAGATTGCCCGACTATCGCGATCGAGCACCGTCAGCGTTCCCCAGTGACCGGCGTCGAGATACCCCGGTCTCTGGTTCAGCCACAGATAGCTGCCAGGAATCCCGTTCGGACCTCCGGCCCCGCCATGCAGCCAGGCATTGATCACCTCGGTGCCACCGAACTCCATGGTGCTCACGAGATCCCCTCCGCTCATATAGGGCTCGTGCTTCCACTCATGGCCCGACACGCTGAACAGTTGGACCTGTTCGCTAAACGCGCCGAGGACGTGAATCACGACCGGATCGCCCACATGCGCCGCGATGCTCGGCGTCACCGGCTGGTCCCCCGCCTTGATGCAGACGAACACTTCGCTGTACGCACAGCCCTTCTCGATCCGGTAATCGGTCGGCTCGGATCGGTAGTTCACCGCCGTCACGCCTGCCACCTTTTGGATGTAGGGCATGAAGCTGGTGCCGATGATGTTGTCTTCGTCCTGGAACAGGAGGGCGAAGGATCGATAGTTCTGTCGAGCCTCGTTGCCCGACAGGCTCCGATCCACGATCACGTCCGCTCGCCAGGAACTCTTCTGGGCCAGATCTTCGCCGGTCGCCGGATCGCGATACTGCGATCCCCTCGGCCCGATGATGATCGCCCCGAAAAGACCGTTTCGCGGATTTTCAATCACGTTCCCCCAATCTTGAATCAGGGCGGCGTTCTCCCCAAACTCCGGATGGGCGAAGAACGTGTAGGTTTTTCTCTGCCCCGGCGCCACGGTCTGGTCGCCGGGGTTGTTCCCAGCGTTGATCCCCATCGATTCCTTGGGATCGAACGCCACATGGTCTACGTGGAACCCGGCCCGGTCCTTGGCCATCTCATTCTTGAGATTGACCTTGATACAGTCGCCCACGTTCACATGCAGGGTCAACGGGCTTGGCTCAACGCTGCCTGCGGCGACCTTGGTCTTCTCGCCTTCGAGCACGTACATCTTGCCAGTCTCGTTGCCCAGCACCATCTTCCGCTCCATGTCCACTTCCATCACGCCTGGCGTTCCCTTGTTATAGCGAATCGCCTTGTCGATGGCTGCGACATTGAAGGTCTTCACCGGCGCGTCGGACGGGCAGACGGACTTAGCCGACTGCGGAATCTCTTCCCGGCCCGGCAGCGGCTTCAGTGTCGCATCCGCTTTGTCCAGTACCCGGAAGAGGCCCCAGCTGCCTTCCACGAAATGCGACGCGCGACCGCTGTAGTAGGGATAGTCGCCCGCCATCTGTTGCGGTCCTCCTGCGGCAGGAATGGCCGCATCGTACCGCTCTCCGATCACCACGTGCAGCGAACTTCTGGGGATGGAGTT
>JBDSDL010000255.1:0-4003 GCA_039920585.1 Nitrospiraceae bacterium
AAGGAACTTTCTGAGTCCCGTGCAGCCAACGCGGCACAAGCACTGGCCGAAGGTGGTCTTGGAGCCGTGATAACACATGGTTATGCAGATACTAAGCCCGCTGAACCGAATGCAAGCGCTTCGGGCAGGGCAAAGAACCGCCGCGTCGAGGTTCGCGTCACGAAGTAATCATTGCCCCAAGAGGACAATGATGGGGCCTTCTCCGAACCGGAGAAGGCCCCGTCGCCTCATGAACTGTCTTCTGCAACCTACAGATATCTGCTCAACCATTCGCGCAACACGATCTCTGGTAACTGTAGCCCAAATATTACAGTGGCCCAGTCCTATTTTCTTGCCGTAGACTTGTTCCGACCAAGTCATCTTGGACAGACTGGTGATCTGTGATCTCTCGCAAGATCTCAGCGGATATGGGAAGGCAGCCTTGATCCCTCCATGAGTTCTCTACCGCCGCCATTAGGCGCCACCGTTGTCACGAGAATTCCCACGACGCGGGAGTGGGAATCCTCACGGGATAGATGCCCGCACGATCCAGGAGGGGGGGGGAGATCATGATCCAGACATATAAAACGGTCGTGCTCGCAACAAGCTTGGTTGCACTAACAGGTTGTGCGAGCTGGGACAAAAGCCCCATTTGTACGGACAAGCACGGATGGCTAGCGTGGTCCGACGTCCGGTGCAATGCCGACAATGCACCGCAGGCGGAGGACAATGCTGCTCGTCTTGCGGCTCTCGAAAAAGAACGTCAACGGTTGGCCGACGAATTGGCTGCGGCACAGAAACAGAACGGCGCACTCAGCAGCCACGTAAGCGAGTTGGAAGGACAGTTGAGTCAGAGCAAGGGCAGCTTGATCAAGGCCGAGAAGGACCTCCTGAAAGCGCTGCAACCTGAAATTTCCAAGGGCACGGTGTCGGTGAATCAATCCGATGATGCGCTCACGATCAATCTGGTCTCTAGCCTGCTGTTTGATTCAGGGCAGGACCAGCTGAAGGTCGGCGGAAACGATGCATTGAAGCGGGTGGGCCGCGTTCTCAAAGACTTCCCGGACAAGCAGGTGCATGTGGCGGGATATACAGACAACGTGGCCATCGCGGGCGTGCTACAAAAGAAGTACCCGTCCAATAAGGAACTCTCGACCGCTCGTGCTTATAGTGCCGCTCGAGCACTGCGGGATGGCGGGGTCGACAACAATTTATCGGCCGCAGGCCACGGGGACAGTAACCCGATCGCCAGCAACAACACGGAAGCAGGGCGCGCCAAGAACCGCCGCGTTGAGGTCATCGTCAAGTAGAAGTAGGTTTCGTTTCTTCCTGTGCCCGCATCAATGAAGGGGATGGAGGGACACCCACGTTGGTCCTGTGCTCCCAGAACGCGCGGTCTCAGAAGGTTGAGAAGGGAGCGGCCAGGTGCCCTTCTTGCTCGCAGAACGCGCACGATAGGAATGTGCTCGTTCGATGCGCGCAGAAGGGCCTCGTTCGACGCGCATCCTTAAAATGACCCTTCCGGGCTCGCACATTTCACTCTACTAGGAATGGCACCCGTGTTGGTCCCACTGCGGCCGTCGAGCGAGCACATTCTGATCGTGCGCGCTCCGGGAGCAAGGGATCAGCACGGGTGTCATTCCACCCCCTTCTCATTGGCAGAAAGTCCTCACGACTTCACCTTGTGAAGTTGTGCTTCAAGCTCGGCAATGCGTTCCTTCAAAGGCTTCACATAGTCTCCGACTTCTTCCGCCGAGTACCGTGGAGTGATGTACTTCTGACAGTTCCAATCGAACGACACGACGTCGATAAAGACCAGCCGCTCCACCGCCGACCGCATCTTTGGATCAGTGATCTGCTCAATAAGTTCTGGATGAATATGCGCATCCTCGACGCGAGCATGGCCAAGAATCTTCAGCCGCGCTCGGTTCTTGTAGTCCATGAGAAACAACGCCACGCGGTCGTTCGCCGAGACATTGCCGGTCGTGAGTAGCTGTCGGTTCCCTTTGTAGTCGGCGAAGGCCAAGGTCGTTTCGCTGATCACCCGCAAGAATCCCGGAGACCCGCCGCGATGCTGAATGTAGGGCCACCCGCTTTCGCCGATTGAGCCAAAGTAGAAGCTGTCCCGATCTGCGATGAATTCAGCCTCTGCCTGGCTCAGTGGATCTCGATCAGGAGCACCGACGATCTTACCCACGTTCCCGTAATACTGTTTCTGTGCACGGCACACCGAATCAGTAAAGCTTAGATCAAGATATTTCGTCGCCATAGCTTCCCCCTATTGCCCTTCAACTCACCGACGGTCAAGAGACTTCTCTCTGACCGCCTCATGAAATTCAACTCAGAACACGACTGTATTCCACCCCTCCTCGATGTACCGACGAAGGCTCAAGAGTCCCGCGGTTCCGACCAGCGCATGGTCTTTCACAATCGGTACCCCGCAAGACTTGACCGCCTCCGTCTCACCGAAAACCTCCGCGCAGCCGCATGAGGCGCCTTGCACCACATCGCGAACCGTATTGTAGAGGCCATTAGCCGGATGTGAGAGCTTGGTCAGCTCAGCCGGCCACCGCGTGCCGGCTCCATTGAAGACCACGGCGACTTCGTCGCCCTTCTGCTTACATTCGGATGCGAGGGCCAGTGCGTTAAAGACTCGCCCAAGCGCTTCCTCTGAACCACTCTTCGGATCGGACATGATAATGATCGCAGTTTTCATGGATTCTCCTTGAATAGGTTTGTTGGCCTTGGATTGTAAACCGCCTCTGAATATGCACTGGGCTGTTCAGATCGTTCGTTTCCTTGGCAGCTTGAACAAATAACCATCTAAACTTACTTTTGACAGTTATACTCTTCAGAGGCTAACCTGTCAAGCGCTCTTTTGCCGGAGTAGGACTAAGGAGGGGAAATACATGACAACAGACCGAGCACGATTACGGCAGCCGTTTCTGTTTGTGGGCAATCATCCGTGCTTGGACTTCATCAATACACAGATGATCGTGCGGGGAAATTCGACAGACTTGTTAGGTGGATGCGAGGATCTTGTCTCTTGGCTGGTTCAGGCAAGTATGGTGGACAAAGTCCAATCCGCAGTGGTCATGACACTGTGGAATCACAAGGATCGGGAACAGCTGTTTGAGCAGGGAATAATATTCCGCGGAACGTTGCGAGAAATGGCTGCGCGTATCATCGCCCGTAAATCCATTCCTGACTCGGCGGTCGCATCCATCAACCAAATTCTGTCCCGATGCCCCGGCTACTCACAACTTGTTTACAAAAAGGGCGGCTTTGAGCGGCAATTTCAGTCGCAAGCCAAACAGAAGGACGGCTTGCTAGCCCCACTCGCCGAGGCTGCGAGCCACTTGCTCTGTTCAAGCACGTTGTCTCTGGTCAAGAAATGCGGAAATCCGTCCTGCATCTTATACTTTTACGATACGACCAAAAATCACACCCGTAATTGGTGCAGCATGCAACTGTGCGGCAATCGAATAAAGGTGGCTGCCCACTATCTGAGGAAGCGGAGCCATCCAACGCATTGAACAAGCAGCTAGGGGAACGACCTGGAAAGATCTGGCCGCAGACCGGGGCCTTCGGCCGGCAGCACGGGTTAGCTGAACTGATCCCACGTATCGCACTGTTTGAGCGCCCAGAACACCGCCTCTATGAGTTTCTTCAGCGACACGTTCTCCGGATCGCGAATCGCTTGCAGTTTCTTGTCGAGATCTTGAAGTGGCTGGATCGATCGTTTATCCGGAATCTTGCCGAGCGCCCAGGCCACTTCCGTGAGCACGGACCAGTCGGTCTTGGGATCTTTCAACTTGGCGAGTAATGGTGTCACCACGGAGGCATCGCCGTGCATCCCACCCAATTGCCCTAAGCCCTTGGCTGCTGCGGCTTGCACCTCGAGATCCGGTGACGTATTCATGATCTCAACAAACAGGGGAATCCCCTCTTTGCCGAGACTGCCCATCGCCCCAATCGCTTGCTTCGCCAGATTACGATCCTTGAGCGCCTCTCTCAGCTTTGG
>JBDSDL010000256.1:0-40590 GCA_039920585.1 Nitrospiraceae bacterium
CGACCGTGATGGTCTGTACTCCCGTACCCGGCACACTTGCCCTCATCCCATAGGAATTAAACTGCACGACCCCACCGTTGGGGATGCCACCGTTGTTGAAGGCTAATGTCGTCATATGTACCGCCTCAATCCTGTTCATTTGAAGGGCCGGAGCGGCAGCAAGATTAGTGGTGGTCATCTCGACCCCCCCATTCAGAATGACGATTTGGACGGCCAGAGTCTGATTCGACGTCATCGCTCTTGTACGAGAAAGCACAAGGTAGCGAGTGATTTCAGAGGCCGTGACTCTCGCTTGATAGTCGATGTACATCCGCGTGAAATTCGGCATGGCTATCGCGGCCGCGATCCCGATAATCGCCGTGGCGATTAGGAGCTCAATCAGCGAAAAACCTGCCTGCCCTGACAGGGTTCCATCGCATCTTGCCTTCATAGATACACCCATAGCTGGCCGCCAATTGAGCAATTGGCATGCCGACCAATTCGCTTGGCCTAGAAGCTGCAACTCGTTGATTTAAAATATATTATACGACTTATCGCGGGGGATGAATTTGGCAGATTTTCGGAGGACATCGACAATTTGTGTCACAGCAGGCGCACATTTTGTACCGCCCTACCGTGGCCTAGACCGCCCGCAGGGAGGCGGAGAGCACATTAGAAGCAGTCCGGAGGACTCGGTACGGGAGCCTTTGTGTCACGTGCAAGTGAGAATTCTGGCCATTGCGAGGCGCTCATTCCATGGAGCGCGGAACCACTCCGGTTATGAAGGTGTCGATTGCGATCTGTGCTGTAAGTAGTTTGACCGCCCGGTTTGAGTCACATGTTTAAACCTCCCTTCACTTCATCGCCACAGCCCTGACCTGCTGATAGGTGGTCGCTCCGCGCAGGACCTTCTGTATCCCGTCTTGTACCAGGGTCGCCATCCCTTCTCTCCTTGCAAGGCTGAGCATATCGGCGATCCTGGCTCTGGATTGGATGAGCCGCTTCATCTCTTCCGATCCTCTTAACAGTTCGTGTAAGGGGATCCGCCCCTTGAAGCCGGTTCGGTTGCAGGCCTCACAGCCTCGTCCACGGTACAAACTCCAAGCAGCGCGGTACTCGATGCCGAGTGTGGACCAGTCCTGCGCGCCATACCCCTGCACCAGCTCGTCGTATTCCTGTCGAGTCGGATGGTAAGCCTCTTTGCACTGAGTACAGATCCGTTTGCTCAGGCGCTGAGCGAGCACTCCCAACATGGCGTCGGCAAAGTTGAACGAGTCGCACCCGAGATCCAACAAACGGATCACCGTTTCGACCGCACTGTTCGTATGGAGGGTACTGATCACCAGGTGGCCCGTGAGCGAGGCTTCAATAGCGATGTCGGCCGTTTCTTTGTCCCGCATCTCGCCGATCATGATGACGTCGGGGTCGGCACGCAAAAACGCCCGCATCGCGGTCGCGAAGGTCAGACCGATCTTAGGATGGACCTGGACTTGGCGGAGACCGTCCTGTGTGATTTCAATAGGATCTTCGGCTGTCCAAATCTTCCGTTCATCGGTACTGATGTGCTTGAGAATTGCGTGCAAGGTCGTCGTTTTGCCGGACCCAGTCGGCCCGACACAAAAGATGATCCCGTACGGTTTTCCCGCAATGGCTTGAATGGCCTGCAAAGTGGCTGGGGCAAATTCCATCGCGTCAAGCGGCATCGTTTGCTTGGCCGTCAGAAGACGCAGCACGACATCTTCGTCCTGCCCTGAGGTGGGCAGGGTCGCGACACGCAATTCGACCTCTCGATCTTTCGTCAGCCGGTACCGGATCTTGCCGTCTTGGGGTTTGCGTCGTTCGGCGATGTCAAGATTGGCCATGACCTTGATGCGTGACACAACAGCACGCCGATAGGCCGAGGGAATCTTCATGTAGGTAAAACAGGTCCCATCGATGCGCAGTCGCACGGTCATGTCTTTACGATCCGCGTATGGTTCGAAGTGAATGTCTGACGCGCCGAGGCGGTCGGCTTCGGCAATCACTTGATTGGTCAGCCGCACAATGGCTGAGTCGTTCTCGTCGATCCCGTCGGATATGGGGTCGATGGCAGGCTCAAGGTGGATTTCATTGATCAACTCACCGAGAATGGCGCCGATGGACCCGCTGGTTCCCTGGCTCTTGGCCAGATGGAGAAACTGTTCGATGTCCCGGCGCAGACCTACGGCATAGCGAATGGTCATCCCTGGAAATGTGCGCCGCACGTCCCAACCCTTATCGAGATCGTGAGGATCGCTGGTGAGCACGTCGATCAGTGAGCCTCGACGCGTAATCGGCAGCCAGAAACTCTTCCTGAGATAGTCGTGGTTGAGTGTTTTGAGCAGATCAGCATCGATCACCGTTCGTTCGTCATACGGCAGATAGGGGCATTGATAAAAGTCACTCAGGGCGGACCCCAACGCGTCCTTCGGAACATGATAACGGTCGAGAAGCGCCGTTTCGAGATCGACGGCGCCGTCTTTCGAATCGTCGACCGCCGCCAAAACGTCGACCTGACTGATGATTCCGCGATAGACCAGCGTATCCAGCACGTTCTGCTCAATCGTGCAACGAGAGAACTTCGACGCGCGGCCGCCCTTCTTTCCACCAGTCCCATCAGCCACCAGATCCGTCTCAACCGTCATGCACCATGCCTTTCGCTCTCGCTTCCCGCTAGCAGGATGCTGAAAAAGTCCGCCAGCGGCATTCTCGCATCGCTCAGAGACTCAACGTACCGAAGCGTACGCCTCGTCTCTTCGCTCGCTGCGGCCTTGCTGGACAGCCTTTTGAGCATCCTGCATATTCTTCTGTTGTTCTAGGTAGGCGGACCTTGAATTTCCACCGTGCACGATAGTTTTTCTACAAACTCTTAGTACTTCGCCAGCCAGGTTCCCGGCGCTCGATACACAACCGGAACCCCTCGAAACAGTCCCTGCGCCAAATCGGCGTTGTACCAGACCTCGATAGCGGTACCGGTTCCGATCGACGTCACGCTTTGTCCTGCCATCATCGCCCCATACAGACGAGCGGATCGTTCAATTCTGATCGCACCAGCCGCATACAGCAGACCGTTGACGTGGATGCCAGATAGTTGCACCGGTACCCTTGCCCCTAGCGACTCTGTCCCCGGCAAAGATGGACTCAAGGCTGGGACAGATTTCCCTGCTGCGCGAGGTCTGCACACCACATGACCCTGAACGACCAGAAGCCCTTCAAAATAGTCCATATCCAGAACCAGCGTTCCCATATTATCGGCACGCGGGGGCTGCCCATCGACTGTGTCGATGAAGACCAGCCCACGATGATCCCCGATAAGCTGAGACTCCAGCGCATCTGCAGGCATGATTCCCTGATCCGAGTCCGCAGCTCCCTGCGGATGGAGCTGCCCCATACGATCAAGTCGATAATAGGTTCCCCAGCGCAGTGCGATCTTCTTGAGCGAATCATAGTCCCACTGATCGAGCCTCACCCCAGGCGTCGGATATTGCTGCTGATGAACATTTTCAGGAAGCGGAGGATTCGCACCCTGGCCTGGTGCAGGAGCGATGACCGAGACGGTTCCTCCAATCCAATATTCCACCCAGCGATCCTGCGCATACAACATCTGGTCATACGACTGACCGGTGACTGGGGCTGCCGCACTCTTGAGGGCTACATCTTCGACTCGCTGCACTGTAAGATTGCCCAATACCCGTTGATCGCCCCAATGAACCATGACGGGAGATTCACCCCCTGGCTGTATGGCGCCGAGAGTCTGTCCAACTTGCACCGCCGCACGAACCGCAGGAATCGACAGAGCCCCAAGTTGAAGCTGAATTGTTCGTGTGACCGGCCGGTGATCGATCGTCGTAGCCGTGACTTCAACCGTGCTCAGCAAACCTGGCTGCAAAGGACCATACACTTTCAACTTCAGAATACGACCAAGTCCGCCCAGGGCACGGGAGAGGCCGCTGGGGGAATCGTTGAGCGTCTGATTGTCCGCCTGGTTCGCCGCATCAAGGAGGATATCGGGCCGATCAGCGGTCCCGACAAACTGCGAACGCCCAGCTGCATTGAAAAACGACGGCCCGCTCGTGAAATCTCCCTGGCGCTTCACGAGGAATCCAGCAATGGATGCCGGGGTGACACTCGGATCGTGAAACCAGCTCATTACGACATCCGCCGCACCGTC
The DNA here is from genome assembly GCA_039920585.1 of Nitrospiraceae bacterium. Classification (GTDB taxonomy): domain Bacteria; phylum Nitrospirota; class Nitrospiria; order Nitrospirales; family Nitrospiraceae; genus Palsa-1315. Next base: position 4,169 of record JBDSDL010000256.1, read on the forward strand.
GGCCAACTGTTGCGCGATGTTGTCCTCTTTCATGGCGCTGACGCCCGGTCCATCCTGACCGGCCAGATAGAGAGATGTCATGCCGGCGACCCCAAGCAGAACGATCAGCATGAGCGACGTGAGAAGCACGTGACCCTTGTCGCACGGATTCATGAATTCTGATGCGCGCCGTACTCCCATCTTCATATCCTCACTCCCATGCTTATTGGTGACGCAGCCGCTATGTCCGGAGGCTAATTTCTCGAACCGCACGAATTCCTCGGTCGAGTATCATCACTTCAACAACAACCCGTTTGACGAGCGCCGGCTGTGTCACGGCCTGTCCGTTTTCATCCCAGTAGGAGAACCGAACCTCCCTGATATCTCTGACCAGGACACTTGCGCCGCCATCGACCTGTCGCAGCAACCTCAGAACACCCTGGTCGTCACGACGGCTGTAGTAGCGGACATGATTCAGGAGAGAGACAGAGGCTCCGGATGGAATCGCCCCCGTCAGCGGCTGCGTCACCGTAAGCAGATGCCGTTGTCCATCACGAGCCAGGGCCAGCGTCTCGCAGTGCTCGGCCCAACAGGCCACAATGGTTTTCCGATCCTCCCATCCTTGCCCATCTTCGACCGACAGAGCCGTTTGGCCAATCGTTGCCGCTGCCGTGACCGTCGTCGAGAGGCCGTGCAGATTCGCCGAAAACCCCACTGAGTCCAAAGCCACCGTGGTGAGAGAACCGGACCCTGCGAGCCGCAATTCCTGCTCAAGAACTTCTAACCCAAGGCGAAGATCTTGCTGTTGTGCGACCTCACGTTGTTGTCTCATAAACTGTTGTTGGAAATAGGGCAGGGCCTGAAGCGTGACGCCCAAGACGACCAGCCCAGCCGCCATGGCAAACATCAGCTCGATCAGGCTGGTTCCTGCTTCCGTTCGTATTCTACGGTGCATGCCTCTTGTCTGCCGCCCTGACCTCATCCTATTACTCCAAGCGGTACGTTACCGGCTCCCAACGAATACTGGATTGGCCCGCAGGGTGCCGATGCGTACTTCACGCTGGCCGTCGCTGGCTGCATAGACTGCGCGTGCCTCAATGAGAACATGCCCTGAAGCCGACAGTGAACCGGAACGGCTCGGCGTCACCGTCCAGACCAATTGGACGCTATCCTGGTCCCAACTGCCTGAGTACACCCCATCACCTGCCAGCACATCGCCACCTGCTCCATCGTCATGCATGACAAGGTCTGGGACACCATCGTGATTCAGATCGTCCAGCAAGAGCCGATCCCATCGCACAGATCGTTTCGCTTCGATCCGCGATTCCGCCATCGCCAGGGCACGCGTCGCCAATGTCCCCGTTCGAAGACTCCGTTCTGCCGCCTGAAACGCCCCCATCGCACCGACCAGCCCGATCATTGTCAGCGTCATCGCCACCAGCACTTCGGCAAAGCTGGCTCCTCCCTCTGTAAGAAATAATCGATCCCGCTTCATGAGACGGACACTCTTCCAGTGATGCTTACAGTGAACGTGGTTTCCCGGCCTTGACTATCGCGGACGCGAATGGTTGTCGGGGTCACTGACCGACCACTGGGATGAAACAACAGCTCAGGGCCGGCGGTTGGCTCCTCTACGGTTACCCCCTTGTCCGCGTACTGATAGACGTGCAGAATGCCCTCGGCATCTGCACGTCGAAGCATGATCGTACGGCCCTCCTGGTCGAATATGACTCGAAGGCGTTCTCGCCTGGCCATCGCCAGTTGTCTGGCGAACCGGAGCTCCGACGCAATCTCTATGGTGGCACTGTGCGCCTGCACCCTTGCGGCCACTGTCTGATAACTCGGCACGGCCAATACAGCTATGATGCCCATGATCGCTAGTACGATGAGAAGCTCTGTCAAGCTCCAGCCTTGTTCCTGTGGTTGTGATTCTCTCGGCATGCTCCACTCTCGTAGAAGAGTTCTCCTTACGAGGATGAATGTGGTCTCCAAGACCCGTGCCCACGCTGGTCCACGGCCAGATAACTGAATGATTGGTGAGGAGCGGGAGCGAAATACTTTGCAAGTTCACGCGGTTTCGCGTTGTCATGAGGAAACATGGAAGCGGAACCAGCCGTGGACTGGGCAAGAAAGGGGAGGGGAACCGGAGAACATCCCATTATATAGATACAGGGATTTGCCCGAAGAGATACAGAGAGTGGCGTGAGTTAGTAGCCGGGGCTAAGAAAACCTTGATACCAATTGAGGAGCGGTTGGGCGAAAAATAGGGAGAGGAGTGCTCCCAACACAAGGAAGGGGCCAAAGGGAATATAATCATCACGCTTGGTGATACGCAGGGCGATCAAGCTGATCCCGATGATAGAACCAGTGAGCGAACCGATCATGATGGTGAGGAGCGCCGGCTTCCAGCCAAGAAACGCGCCGATCATCGCCAGCAACTTGATATCGCCACCGCCCATTCCCTCCTTACCGAAGAGATAGGGGCTCAGCCAAGCCAGGAGCCAGAGAATGCCGCCTCCCACGGCGAGACCGACCACAGAATTGATCACACCCACAGGCAACACGGTCACTGCGCCAAGAAGTCCGACCACTATTCCCGGTAGGGTAATGACATTGGGGATCATCTTATGGGTGAGATCTGTTCCCGTCACCACGACCAGCGCCGAAAACAGCAGGGCATAGAGAGCAGTCGTCCAGGTTGGACCGAAGTACCATAAGACGATGAGATAGCCGAGGGCGTTGGTGGCTTCGACGAGGGGGTAGCGTATCGAAATTGGCGTGCGGCAAGCCCGGCAGCGTCCACCAAGCCACAGGTAGCTCAACAGGGGAATATTGTCGTAGAACTCGATAGGGTGGGCGCACAGGGGACAATGGGAACCGGGCCAGACGATCGATTCGCCTCGGGGCAGTCTGAAGATACAGACGTTGAGAAAACTGCCGATCAACGCTCCGAGGATCCCGACCGCAAAATAAAGAAGCCATTCGTGCATAATTGTCTCAGGAACAGACGCTGGCTCAAAACACGCTGGTGGCTGTGCATGCCAAATGAAATACACTAGGCAGCTTCACCTGAACCGACATCCTCTAGTTTACTTATGGCCAGAGGGCTCTTATAATCGCTGCCTGCTGGACGAGAGTTACTCTTGACCTTACTCCGTCACGGTGAATTATACCGTACTACTTTATTCGATAAAGGAGAACATGATAATGGCACGGACTGCAAAGACAAAAACCAAACCTTCTCTAGCCGATCTGACCCCGCCACCCCGCAAGAAGCGGCCTGAGTCGCTCACCAGCCGGGAGAAAGAGATTCTTGAACTGATTTGGGCCGGGTTCAAAAACAAGGAAATTGGTCAACGACTCAAGATCAGCGTCAAGACCGTCGAGGCGCATCGGGCCAACATGATGAAAAAGATGCGCGTGTCGAACACGGCTCAGCTGCTCAAAACCGCGATCCAAGACGGGACGATCAAGATTCGGTAGGCTTCGCCTGCGGCGCGACGCTCTTGCGTCGCTGGCGGGTCACTTCGAACAACGTGATGGCTGCTGCAGCCGAGACATTCAACGACTGTATGCGGCCCTGCATCGGAATCCTGATGCGATCGTCGCACTCCCCCAACACACCAGGGCGAAGACCTTCCCCTTCCCCTCCAAGCACCAGCGCAATCGGCCCAGTCATGTCGATATCGGTATGGAGCTTCGCCGCCTGTGGGTCCACGCCGTAGATCCACAGGCCTGCCTCTTTAAGATCCTGAATCAGACGAATCAAATTGCCCACGCGCCCGACGGAAATATGATCGAGCGCCCCGGCCGATACTTTCGCCACCACCGATGTCAGACCCACTGCGCGGCGTTCAGGAATGAAGACCCCATGGACACCCGCCGCTTCGGCTGTCCGCAAAACCGCTCCTAAGTTATGTGGATCTTCGACCCCATCGAGGAGTACGAGGAAGGGCTTCTCACCTCGAGTCTTCGCCTGATCGAGAATTTGCTCCATCGTGTCATAGGATTTCGCCGCAATGAGGGCGATCACGCCCTGGTGATGTCCGCCCGGCGCCAAGCGATCGAAGGCAGCAGGAGGTTCGATGTGAACGGGGACTCGCTGCGCCTTCGCCAGCTGCACAAGGTCAGCAAATTGCCGATCGGTTCGCAGCACGAGCAGACGTTGGAGCGAACGAGTACCGGCGCGCATGGCTTCGCGCACAGCATGTAGCCCATATATCAGTTCCGGCTGACTATCGCTTCCACCGGCTGGTGCCATCGGGCTTATCCTCGATGACGATGCCGTGGGAGGCGAGGGACTGACGAATCTCGTCGGCCTTCTTGAAGTTTTTTTGTTTCCTGGCTTCATTGCGTTCAAAAAGCTTTGCGTCTATTTCTTCACCCGAGATTTGGTACTGCCCCGACCCAAGGTTCATTCCATATTCCCACAAGTCCAGCTGGAACAATCCCAACACGCCGCCCAACATACGAAACGCCTGGCGCGCCTGCTGCCTCCCTCGCGTTGAAAGTCCAACATCAAGCAACTTGTTTACGTCGCTACGGAGCCTCTGAAGTTCGGCAATCGCCACCGGCGTATTAAAATCATTGTCCATAGCCTGACGGAATGATTCTCGAGTTTGATCAACAGACGACGGGAGATCCTTGTCGCCCACCGTGTTGCTTTCTGATTCACCGAGCCGATTAAACAATCCGTAGAACCCCTCTAACGCCTGCTTCGCTTCCTCCAAGGCCTGGTCGGAAAAGTCCAGTGGGCCATGGTAATGAGTCGAAAGAAGGAAGTATCTTAGTACTTCGCCCGTGACATCCTGCGACCATTTGGAATTCTCGAAAATCTCTCTTATGGTAAAGAAGTTTCCCAAGGACTTGGACATCTTCTCCTGATTGATCTGCACGAAACCGTTGTGGACCCAGTAACACGAAAACTCTTTTCCAGTCGCCCCACATGACTGTGCGATTTCGTTTTCGTGATGCGGGAAAATCAGGTCCATTCCTCCGCCATGAATGTCGAACGTTTCACCGAGATGTTTCATGGACATAGCCGAGCATTCAATATGCCAGCCGGGACGCCCTGAACCCCAGGGGCTCTCCCATGATGGCTCGCCCGGCTTGCTGCTCTTCCAAAGAGCAAAGTCCATCGGATGGCGCTTCCGTTCATCCACTTCCACTCGCGCACCCGCCTGTAGATCATCAAGCTTGCGTTTCGAGAGTCGGCCATAGGCAGGATATTTCTCGACCTGGAAATAGACATCACCGGCCACTTCATAGGCGAGGCCTTTTTGGATCAGCGTACTGACCAGCCCGATGATTTCGGCCATGTGTTCGGTCGCTTTCGGCTCGTTCGTTGCCCTCCTGATTCCGAGCTTCTCCATGTCCTGATAATAGGCATCGATGAACTCAACCGTGACGGCATCACAGGATACGCCCCGTTCATTCGCCCGCTTGATGATCTTGTCATCGACATCGGTGAAATTCTTGACGAATTCAACCTTGTAGTCACTGAATTCCAGATAGCGTCGGATCACATCGAACACGAGCGCGCTACGAGCATGGCCAATATGGCAATAGTCGTAGACGGTCACGCCGCAGACATACATCCGCACAGTCTTCGGCTGGAGCGAGTGGAACGGCTCTTTTTTACCGGTGAGGGTGTTGTAGATCGAGAGCATGGACTGGTTACAGCTCCGGGGTGATGCGGCGCCTCGGCCAATGGGACCAGAGAAAATAACCCACGGCGAGCGCAAGGCAGAGCCCTATCACGATGTCGAACTGATGGAAATAGTCCCTCAGATGCTCCCACTGTTCTCCCATCTTCACGCCGATGTAGGCCAGGAGATAACACCAGGGCAATGCACCGAGGAATGTGTAGAGCATGAATCGATAAATATTCACTCTGGCGATGCCGGCCGGCAACGAGATGAAGGTTCGGACGACCGGAAGCATCCGGCTGAAAAATACGGCTGCATCGCCATATTTTGCAAACCATCGATCCGCCATCTCAATGTCTTTTTTCGACACCAGCACATAGGGTCCGTATCGCTCGACGAAGGGCCGGCCGCCCCACACGCCGGCGTAGTAGGCCACCACCGACCCAGCGACGTTTCCAAGAGCGCCGGCCAATGTCACGCCCAGCATCGCGAACTGCCCCGTCGTCACAAGATACCCGGAAAAGGGCATGATGATTTCGCTGGGTAATGGGATGCAGGCGCTCTCAATGGCCATGGTGATAAAAATACCGGTGTAGCCGAATGTCGAGATCGTCGACACAACAAATCGGCTAAGCTCTGTGATAATCGCTTCGATCAGATTTCCCACAGCACGCTAACTCCGCTGTTTGCCCTTTGGTTTCGACGATGCAATCACCCGGCGCACGTTCGGTCGACGCACCGTTTCCCACTTCCGAAATCGATCCAACGCCCCATGGTTCGTCGTATCGAGGTGAATGGGAGTGAGCGAAACCGCCCCTTCCTCAAGCGCTTCATGGTCGGCATCCTTGCTTCGGCTCCACGATATGCGGGTCCCGGCAATCCAATAGTAGGTCCGACCATGCGGATCGATCTTTTCAATGATCGGATTGTCGAAACGTCTGCGGCTGAGACAGGTGACTCGGACTCCTGTGATCGACCCGAACGGCCGGTTCGGAATATTGAGATTCACAAGCGTTTCGTCCGGCAAGCCCTCCTTCAGGATCAAGCAAGCGATACGAACGGCATACCGAGCCCCTGCGTCGAAATGAAAATGTTCCTGCCCCTCCTGTGACACGGCCATAGAAGGGACACCGAGAATCGTTCCTTCCATCGCTGCAGAGACCGTCCCGGAATACAACACATCGTCGCCAAGGTTCACGCCTTTATTGATTCCTGACACGAGGAGGTCGGGCGGCACCGGCAGAAGTTTCAATACGGCCAGATTCACGCAATCGACCGGTGTTCCGCTGACCGCATAGACCCGTGCCCCACGCTGCTGCACCCGCAGCGGTTTATGAAGCGTCACCGCATGCGCCGCCGCAGTCCGCTCACGATCCGGGGCAACCACCCAGACTTCGCCCACTTTCGACAAAGCCTTGGCGAGCGCCGTCAACCCAGGCGAATGAATCCCATCATCGTTCGTGATCAAAATGCGCATGGGTCCGTCAGGAACAAAAAGAGCTGCCCGCGGCAGCTCTCTGTTCACGTGCTGAGTGCTTGATATCCTCTTCGTCTTAGCACTCAGCACTCATCGCTCAACACTCTATGTTTTGGTCGGGGCGAGCCGATTTGAACGGCCGACCACTCGCACCCCAAGCGAGTACGCTACCGGGCTGCGCCACGCCCCGACACATTCTATCTATTCAATTCCAGCCGTCTCCCGCATTGTCCTCTGGAGGCAGCTTGAATGCAACCGGCTCGGAATCGACAAGGCAGAGCTATCGTCAGTTGGAATGCGACTCCATAATTTTGAGAATCGCCTGGAGATTCCCCCGAAGTTTCTGCGCAAGTTCTTTGGGGCGTACCCGTTGGCTTGCCAGACGGCCTCGCCTGGCCCAATATCGTTTGACACCTGCGAGCGTATGCCCCTCTTCATAGAGCATCCGCTTGATCTCGAGCACAGTTTCGACTTCTCGCCTGACATAAAGCCGCTGGTTCCCGCGACTTTTCTTGGGCTTGAGAAACGGGAATTCCGATTCCCAGAATCGCAACACGTAAGCCGGTAGCCCGGCAATCTGGCTGACTTCGCCGATCTTATAAAAGATCTTGCTGCCCAGCCTGGGCTCGTTCCCCATGACCGGTCCTCGTGGTGGGATAAGTTAAGGTGATTGACGAGGCTATGAATTGACGTATTTCTTAAACACTTGACTGGGACGAAACGTCACCACACGACGAGGCGTGATTCCGATTTCTTCGCCGGTTCGAGGGTTCCGGCCCTTCCGTGCCCCTTTGCTGCGCACCACAAAATTTCCGAATCCGGCAATCTTGACCGACTCTCCCTTGTGCAACACTTCTTTCAACATATTCAGCACGAGTTCGACGATATCCGCGGCTTCATTTTTTGAAATACCGACCTGCTTGTAGATTTCGTTCGCGATATCTGCCTTTCTCATGCGTTCCCCTCCGACACCTGCGCACACGTCTCGAATGATTGTCCGTGCCATTCACTGCGCACGATTAGCAGTTTCGCTATAAGTTACGTGAGGTTATAAGACCTGTCAAGAGGAAAGATGTCTGATCGGACTTCTCACTCATTCATCTCTGGCCAGCAACTTGTATTCAATGCTGTCCGCAAGCGCTTGCCAGCTTGCTTCCATGATGTTCTCAGACACGCCGACAGTGCCCCATTTATCCTTATGATCGCCCGATTCGATCAACACCCGGACCTTGGACTCCGTCCCACGATTAGCCGACAGCACTCGCACTTTGTAGTCGAGCAGTTTGACTTCTCTGAGTTGGGGATAGAACTTTTCCAACGCTTTCCGCAATGCATGGTCAAGCGCATTGACCGGGCCGGCTCCGACTGCTGCCGCATGTTCCACCACGTCGCCGACCTTCACCATCACTGTCGCTTCGGACGACGAGGCGCCATGGTCTTGTTTTTTCTCCACAATCACCCGAAACCCCAGAAGTTGGAACGCCGGTCTGTGCGTCCCCATCGCCGTCCGCATGAGCAATTCGAAAGAGCCTTCCGCCGCCTCAAATTGGTATCCTTCACTTTCACGCTCCTTCAACACGCCAATCAACTCCTGCAACTTGACGTGACTCTTGTCCAATTTGATCCCGTAGGCCTCGACCTTCTCCAGCAACCCACTCCGACCTGCCGCGTCCGATACCAGCACACGCTGGCGGTTGCCGACTAGCCCAGGAATCACGTGCTCGTAGGTCGCAGGATTCTTGAGCACCGCATGAATATGCACTCCACCCTTGTGAGCAAACGCCGAATCTCCCACGTAGGGCTGGTGCTTATTGGGCATGAGGTTCGCGATCTCGGTCACGAATCCCGAGACTCGTTTGAGATGGCTTAAGCGGTCTCTCAACGCCGGACGTTTCATCTTCAGTTCAAGATTGGGAATAATTGAACAGAGATTGGCATTGCCGCACCGCTCACCAATCCCGTTAATCGTCCCCTGCACTTGCACCACACCGGTTTCGATCGCGACCAGCGAGTTCGCGACGGCCATTTCGCAATCGTTGTGAGCATGAATCCCCAAGGGCACCGCGCACTCCCGCCGAACGACCTCGCAGATCTCTTTGATCTCCCAGGGCATCGATCCGCCGTTGGTATCGCAGAGAATCACCCGCTCGGCCCCGGCCGCAACGGCATGACGAATAGTTTCCAGCGCGTAGTCTGGATTGGTCTTGTATCCGTCAAAGAAATGCTCCGCATCGTAAAACACCCTCCGGCCTTTCGAGCGGAGATGGGCCACGGAATCGCTGATGAGTTCGAGATTCTTCACCAGGGAAATGCCGAGCGCATCGGTGACGTGCAGCGACCAGGTTTTTCCAAAGAGCGTGATGATCGTAGTCTCTGCGTCCAGCAACGCCCGGATATTCGGATCCTTCTGCACCGCGTTGCTCGATTTTCTCGTCGCCCCGAATGCCACCACCGTCGCCGTCTGCAATGGAACAGTCTTGATCATCCGAAAGAACTCGATGTCTTTAGGGTTCGCCCCAGGCCATCCGCCTTCAATGAATTGCATACCCAGCCCATCCAACTGTTGGGCGACCCGAACCTTGTCTTCAGCCGAGAAACTGACATCTTCGGCCTGAGCTCCGTCCCGTAAGGTCGTGTCATAAATCTCCAGCGTAGCGAGTCGGGCGGCAGACGGAAGCGCGCCGGGCGACACAGTGCTGAGCGGCCGGCCATGCGAGGATCGTGATGGTGAAGATTTTCGAGCCATAGAGGAAACGATACCAGGAGCGGGACAACCCTGTCGAGACTCACATCACCGAAATCCACTACTTCGGGCTTCGGTCTCCTGCAGGCGATTGATCCAACCCAAACGAGTTATGGAGCGAACGCATCGCCAGTTCGGCGTACTTTTCATCGATGACACAGGAGATCTTGATCTCCGACGTGCTGATCATCAGGATGTTCACACCTTCCTGCGACAAGACGTCGAACATCTTGGCAGCGACTCCTGAATGTGAACGCATTCCGACACCGACCAGCGAAACCTTGGCAATCGCTTCAGTCACGGCGACCGACTTCGCGTCGATACCTTTCGCCACGTCCTGAATTAGCGGCAGCGCTTTCTTGATGTCCGCCCGTGGAATCGTGAAGGAAATATCCGTCATGCCAGACTGACTCATATTCTGGATGATCATATCGACGTTGATGTTGGCCTTGGCCACCGGTCCGAAGAGTTTGGATGCAATACCCGGTTTATCCGGTACGCCCACAATCGTGACCTTGGCCTGATTCCGATCGCCAGTCACTCCCGACACTGCGACTGCCTCCATATCCTCATCTTCACGTGTCACGAGCGTCCCCTTTCCTTCTTTGAAGCTAGAGTTCACCTCCACGGGCACATTGAACTTCGCAGCAAACTCGACAGAGCGGCTTTGCAGCACTTTGGCGCCCAAACTGGCCATTTCCAGCATTTCCTCATACGAAATCTTGTCGATCCGTCGAGCCGCCGGCACAATGTTGGGGTCCGATGTGTAGACGCCATCGACGTCGGTAAAGATGATGCACCGATCGGCCTTCAGCGCCGCCGCCAATGCGACGGCTGTGAGATCGGAGCCTCCGCGCCCCAACGTCGTGACATCAGATTGCTCGTTGATCCCTTGAAAGCCAGCGACCACTGGAATGACTCCGTTGAGCAGCGCCTCTCGGATTCGATCGGCACTCACCCGGGTGATACGCGCTTTCGTATGGGAGTTGTCGGTCATGATCCCAACTTGGCGTCCCGTAAAAGATTGCGCATCGAGCCCGCGAGCCCTCAAGGCCATCGCCAACAACGCAATGGTCACCCGCTCTCCGGTCGACAGCAACATGTCGAGTTCACGATCGTCCGGCAGCGACGCAACTTCGTGGGCCAACCGAAGCAACCGATCCGTTTCTCCGCTCATGGCGGACAGGACCACCACGACACGATCGCCATCCTTGTGAGCCTTCTCGACACGGTCGGCCACGCGGTGGATCCGTTCGACCGTGCCCACCGACGTTCCCCCATATTTTTGGACAATCAGCGCCACGACCGTCAGGATCCTTTCGCAAACAGCCGCACGACGAACTTTGTCGCATCGCGAGGAGGCACGGTCGAAGCTCTAGCATCAGCCTCGATAAATCTCCGTCCGGTCCCGGCAGCGGGGGCTGCGGCACTGTCACGATAAGCAAAAAACCCCGGATCTTCTGCCGCTGCCACCTGGCCATGATGCAGGTTGCCTGAATCGCAGAAGGCTACGATGCGATGGGCGCCCAATTTGGTTAGTCCTTCGAGCAGCGGCCCAACCAGCTCGCGATCGACCGCTTCGATACCCTTCACCTTGGTCGCAACATCCGACCCGTAGACGACCTCGTCCGGTAACTCCACATGCACATAAGCAAAATCTTTCTTCTTCAGTTCATCCAGGGCGACCGCCGCTTGAGTACAAAGATCCGCACCGGCCAATCTCGCACTGTCCACAGCTTCGAGACCGGCCATGATCCCGAGTCCGCGATGGACATCGCTCTGTGAGACCACCACACCGGACATCTTCAATCGCTCAGAGAGGCTTGGCCAAAAAATGGCCTTGCCTTGGCCCCAGAGCCAGAGACAGTTGGCCGGCTTCTTCCCAGCTCCTAACCGTTCATCGTTGAGGGGATGATCGCGCAAGATCTGAAACGAAGCGTCCATGAGTTTCCAGAGAAAGTCGGATCCGTCTCCCGTCGGCAACACATCGGCAATCGGTCGACCAACCAATAATTGTGGATCTGTACAAACCGCTCGCGACTTACCGCCGACCCATACCATGAGATGTCGGTGGCCTACGCCTTGGTAGAACTGAATCATCTCAGACCCGAGCTGCTCATTGATCGCCTCGATCAACTCGCGAGCCTCTTCCGTCGAAATTAATCCCGCGGTCGCATCGTCCATGACCACGTGCGGTCCGAGCTTCTTGATCTCATTCAGTCCGCCTTTACTCATACATTGGGCGTCCGCCCGCAGCGTGACCATCGTACAGCGATAGACCACATCATGCTCACCGATGGCCACCCCCAAACTGGCGGCTTCGAGCGGACCGGGTCCCTGGTAGTATTTCTTGGGATCGTACCCGAGGATGGCAGTTCCCACCAGACCGTTCCCCCGCCTCACATTCTCAGGCGCTGCGGCCAAGAGCCCAAGCTCTCCACCTTGCGCAAGGCGATCCAGGTGAGGGGTCGAAGCCGCTTGAAGAGGAGTCTGTCCGTCCAATTCCTTCCGAGGATGGTCTGCCATCCCATCGGCATGGAGAATCACATGTTTCATAGAAGCCCTGCGCTCATTGTGTCTACACCCTTAACAAACGAGCGACATCCTCCCGCGTCGCCCTAACGGTTTTCGGTTGGGCCGAGACGCTGATGGCCGTGTCGGCATCTTTCAGTCCATGGCCAGTCAAGGTGCAGACCACGATCTCACCTTCGCGCAATCCGCCCTGCTTGCTCAACTTCATCACACCGGCTACCGATGCGGCGGACGCCGGCTCGCAGAAGACTCCCTCCGTCGCTGCTACCATCCGATAAGCCTGGAGAATCTCTTCGTCCGTCACCGAATCGATCGAGCCCATCGATTCCTTCACGGCAGTTAAGGCCGCATCCCAGCTGGCTGGATTGCCAATCCGAATCGCTGTAGCGACCGTCTGCGGGTTCTCCACGATGCGCCCAAGCACGATGGGCGCGGCGCCGACCGCCTGAAATCCGACCATGCGCGGTAGCCTCGTGGATTGATTGGCCGCACGGTATTCCTGGTATCCCTTCCAATAGGCGGTAATGTTGCCAGCATTCCCGACCGGTAACACGTGAACTATCGGAGCATCGCCGAGCTGATCGCAGACTTCCATTGCGGCGGTTTTCTGGCCCTCGATCCGATAGGGATTGATCGAATTAACCAACTCGATGTGGTAGGTCTCCGACAATTCTTTCACGATGGTCAACGCTTGGTCGAAGTTTCCTTCGACCTGAATGACTGTCGCTTGATGCATCATGGCCTGGGAGAGTTTACCCATCGCAATCTTTCCGGCAGGAATCAACACATAGACCGCCAGCCCGGCCCTTGCGCCATAGGCTGCGGCAGAAGCAGAGGTATTTCCCGTAGAAGCACAGATCACCGCCTTGGCGCCGGACTCCACGGCCTTTGAGATGGCCATCGTCATGCCGCGATCCTTGAAGGATCCGGTCGGATTCATGCCTTCGAATTTGAGATAGAGATCAATGCCGGGGGCGATCTGCTTGGCGAGTCGTGGTGCCCTGATGAGGGGAGTGTTGCCTTCCCCGAGCGTCACCACGGGAGTATGATCGGTCACCGGCAGAAACTTCCGATACTCTTCGATCACACCATGCCAGCGATTCATCGCATCACTCGTCCTTGCCCTCGACCCGGATCAAGGTGGTGGGCTCGGAAATGAAGGCTATACGATTGATCGCCCGCAATGCCGTTTGGACGTCGCGTTCCATGGCTGTATGGGTTTTGATTACGACCGGAACTGTTTGCCCTTCGCGCCGTCCCTGTTGAAGGACGGACGAGATACTGATCCCGCACCGGCCCAGTTCCCCTGCGATCTGGGACAAGACACCAGGACGGTCCAACACCATAAAGCGGAGGTAATAGAGCGAGCTGATTTCTTCCATCGGCCGCATACGAAGCGGGCAACGCTGGTCTTGCTGGAACGAAGCGGGCGGCACTCGCCCAACCGCTCCTTTCAACAGATTGCGCGCAATGGCGATGAGATCACCGACCACCGCACTGCCGGTCGGCATGGACCCCGCGCCTCGGCCATAGAGCACCACGTCGCCTACGGCATCGCCGACAAGTTGAATCGCGTTGTAGACTCCTTCGACTTGAGCAATCGGAGAGGAGGAGGGCAGCATCGTAGGATGCACTCGGGCTTCGACTTCGTTGCCGACCAGCTTGGCAATGCCCAGCAGCTTGATCGTACAACCGAATTCTTCAGCGTAGGCGATATCGAGCGGCGTAATGTGTGTGATCCCTTCGGTGTACACCTCTTTCACATTGACCGGTGTTCCATAGGCCAGCGATACCAGGATCGCCAGCTTGTGCGCCGAATCGATACCAGCCACGTCGAATGTCGGATCCGCTTCGGCATAACCGGCCTGCTTCGCTTCGTTGAGTACCGTCTCAAAGCTCTGGCCTTCATGGGTCATACGCGAGAGAATGTAATTGGCCGTCCCGTTGATGATCCCATAAATGGATTGGATGGTGTTGGCCGCCAGCCCCTCCCTCAACGCCTGAATGACGGGAATCCCGCCGCCCACACTCGCTTCGAACCCTAGATCGACGCCAGCGCGGGAAGCCGCGGCAAAAATTTCTTCTCCGTGTAACGCAAGTAAGGCCTTATTGGCAGTCACGACCTGTTTGCCTGCTGCAATGGATTCCAGAATGATGCGTTTGGCAATATCGCAGCCTCCGATCAACTCCACGATGATGTCGATCGACGGATCGGTGAGAATCTGTTTTGCATCGGTCGTGAGGAGCCCTGGCGGCAGGGCAAGACCTCGGTCCCGTGTCACATCGAGATCTGCAATCCTGACGATCTCGATCGGCACACCGACCCGGCGGCTGATCAAAGCGGCATTCTCCAAGAGAATCTTCGCGACGCCCGTTCCGACCGTTCCGAATCCAATAATGCCGACGCCCACGCGAGAAATCACTCTTCCGCCCCCTCAAGCTTCAAGGCTTTGCGAATGCCTCGCACGGCTTGCCTCGTGCGATGTTCATTTTCGACAAGACCGAACCTCACATATTCGTCCCCGCCTTCACCGAACCCAATCCCAGGAGACACGGCCACTTTCGCCTCGCGGAGCAGGAGCTTCGAAAACTCCAACGACCCCGAAGATCGATAGAGGAGCGGAATTCTGGCCCAGACGAACATGGTAGCCACGGGCTTGTTCACCTGCCACCCGATGCGATTGAGTCCGCTCACCAACACATCGCGACGTTTCTGGTAACGCGACACCGTCTCCTTAACACAATCTTGTGGCCCATTGAGGGCAATGACACTGGCGATCTGCAGGGGCTGGAAAATACCGTAATCCAAGTAGCTCTTGATCTTGGCCAAGGCACCGACAACTTCACGATTCCCGCAACAAAATCCCACACGCCAACCCGGCATGTTGTAGGCCTTGGAGAGGGTATAGAACTCGACGCCGACATCCTTGGCCCCATCAACTTGTAAGAAGCTCGGCGCTTTATATCCGTCGAATACCAAGTCTGCGTAGGCCAGGTCATGAATGACAATGACGTTATGCTCTTTGGCAAAGGCGACAATCTTCTTGAAAAACCCGAGATCTGCCACGGCGGTGGTCGGATTATGCGGAAAATTGATGACCAAGATCTTCGGCCTTGGGAAGGTCTGGCGATAGACCCGTTGCAAATCATCGAAGAAGTCGCTGTCCGGACGCAACTCAATCCCTCTGACTTCTCCCCCTGCAATGATGAAACTGTACATATGGATAGGATAGGTCGGCGTTGGCGTCAGCACGACATCACCGGGGCCGATCAAGGCCAGTGCCAGATGTGCCAATCCTTCTTTGGAGCCGATCGTGACAATAGTCTCGGTCTCAGGGTCCAGATCGACATCGTAATTCCGTTTGTACCAACCAGCGATCGCATGCCGCAGTTTCGTAATCCCGCGCGAGGCCGAATAGCGATGATTTTTCCCCTTCCGCGCTGCCTCGATCATCTTCTCGACGATATGGCTCGGCGTCGGTTGGTCAGGATTTCCCATTCCGAAATCGATAATGTCTTCGCCCTTCTGACGAGCCTCCAGCTTGAGGCTCTGCACCTGGGTAAACACATAAGGCGGCAGCCGTTTAATGCGATAAAATCCGTCGCCTAATCCCACGAGACCCCCTGTCCGTAATTTTCACGCACGCGGAAACATCGAGTGAGCGCCCTCCGCCACGTTAGGGGGCCTATTCTAATGGCGCGAAGCGTATCGAGTCAAATTATGTCGTGATTCTGTGGGGTTCGGTATCCCGACCCTTCAAACAGGTTGGCACAACAGGCTACTAACTTACCCTCCAAGTCCTTGCCCCGGTCTGCTCATTTCTGTTACAACTGCAACGCCTTTCGCTCTCATCACTCAACTCATTTCCTCTTGCTCCATAATACGCAGAACGGAGGGTCCGTGCCACGACTTGGGGTGAACATCGACCATGTCGCTACGTTGCGGCAAGCCAGGGGTGGAACCGACCCAGACCCTCTCGCTGCCGCCGTATTGGTGGAATTAGCAGGGGCCGACGGTATTGTCGTCCACCTCCGAGAAGATCGACGCCATATTCAAGACCACGATCTTCGTCTCTTACGGGACCTCATCCGCACCAAGCTCGATCTGGAGATGGCCGCTGATGAATCGATGGCCAAAATTGCCCTGACCATCAAACCCGACATGGTCACGCTCGTCCCGGAAAAGCGCCAAGAGCTCACGACCGAAGGCGGCCTGGACGTGGCTGGCCATAAAGATCGTATCCAGCAGATCGTGACCCTGCTCCACGAGGCAAGCATACCCGTCAGCCTCTTCATCGAACCAGATTTGACCCAGGTCAAAGCCGCTCACAGAGTCTCAGCCGATTTCATCGAGCTCCACACCGGCCGCTATGCGAATGCCAAACGTTCGAAAGAAGCCGACGCCGAAGTAGAGGCCATTACGCAGGCCGCGAAACTTTCCTACAAACTCGGAATGGGTGTCAACGCCGGCCATGGATTGAATTATCGCAATGTGACGCGGTTGACTCATATTCCGGAAATCGTCGAATATAATATCGGCCACAGCATCATTGCCCGAGCGGTTCTGGTTGGCCTTGACCAGGCCGTCAGGGAGATGAAAGCGTTGCTGAGTTGAACTATCGCGCCAGTGCGGCACTCTGCATTCCCACATGGACAACGCAATTCGCCCCTGTCATGACATTGCAACGTAGACAACAGATCTCTTTTCTCCCCGCACTCATCCGATTCCTCGTGCGGGGCCAGTTTCGCACGCAAGGTCGCCGATGAAGATCGTGACCGGGACCGAGATGCAGACGCTCGATCGCCGCACCATCACCGAAGCGCATGTCCCCAGTACCGTCTTGATGGAACGGGCCGGCGAGGGAATTGTCAGGCATCTGGAGGAACATTGTGGGCCAGTACGAGGCAAGGCCATTACCATCCTCTGCGGGAAAGGGAACAATGGAGGAGATGGATTGGTTGTGGCTCGACTGCTGCACCGCCGACGTGCGCGAATTCATGTGGTGCTCCTCTCGCCGGTCACCGATCTGAGTCGCGATGCCGCGACGATGTATCGCCGGCTCGTTCGGGTCGCCGGGCGAACAGCAATCATTCGATTCCGGTCTGCAGACCAGGCGCAGACCCTTCTTGCCTCCAGCGACATCCTCGTCGATGCCCTCCTTGGCACCGGATTGTCCTCCGTAGTGACCGGAGTCTATCGTGAAGCCATCGAACTCATGAACAATGCCGGGAAACCTGTCATCGCAATCGATATCCCGTCCGGTCTCCATGCCGATACCGGCGCCATTCTAGGGCAAGCGATCTGCGCCACATTGACCATCGCATGTGGCCTCCCGAAACTCGGTCTCTATGTCGATGCAGGGATCGACCAAGCCGGCGCAATCCGCGTTGTCGATATCGGCATTCCATATGCCTATGTGGATGCCATCGAGAGCCGAACCCTCCTCCTGACAAGTGACAGTGCGTTTCAAGCCCTACCGGAACGCACACCCTCCTCCCATAAGGGGACGTTTGGCCATGCGGGGATTATTGCCGGCTCCGTAGGGAAAACTGGCGCTGCGGCGTTGGCGGCTCGTGCGGCCCTCCGCGTTGGAGCCGGCCTGGTCACCGTGGCTACTCCCAGCAGCGTCAACGATGTGCTGGAAACCAAGTTACTGGAAGCGATGACGATGCCTCTCCCGGAAACGAAGGCACGGACACTCGCCCGCTCGGGGCTGGATCGCGTCTTAGCCTTTATCCATGCATGCACGGCGATCGCCATCGGTCCTGGGCTCTCGACACATCACGAGACCGTCGAACTCGTGCAGTCGCTCATGAAGCATCTGGATCGGCCATCGGTGCTCGATGCTGATGCACTGAACGCCTTGGGTGGCCGGACTTCATTGTTGACCGAATGTAAAACCCCACCCATTCTCACGCCTCATCCCGGTGAGATGGCCCGGCTCGAAGTCGATGCCACCACGCAGACGGTCAACGCAGACCGAATCGGCACGGCCAGACGGTTTGCTCGAGAACGCGGCGTGCTCATCGTCTTAAAAGGCGCACGAACCGTTATTGCCCGGCCCGATGGGCTTGTTGCTATTTGTCCGACAGGTAATCCCGGCATGGGCACAGCAGGAACCGGCGACGTATTGACCGGCATGATCGTCGGTTTACTGGCGCAAAGGGTTCCCGCATGGGAAGCTGCCTGTGCCGCAACCTATTTTCATGGATTGGCTGGCGACTTGGCCTCCCAACACCTCGGGCAGCCTGGGATGCTCGCCAGCGACCTCATCGCTCAAATTCCCTATGCGCTCCAACGGACGAAAACGACCTAACGCCACCCGGCCAGTCAAGGCAAAACACCCTGCCGCTCGGCATACCGCTACGTCGAGCCTGCCGTGGAGGCTGGTGTCCACATCGCACCAGCACACTGATCGGCTAGGCCAAGCGATCGGCTGCGTACTTCGCGGGGGAGAAACGATCGCGCTCTACGGATCGCTTGGAGCCGGCAAAACGGCGCTCGTTCGCGGAATCGCGCAAGGTCTTGGCGCATCGCCACTGGCGGTGACCAGTCCCACCTTCGTCATGATTCACGAATACGATCAAGGGCGCCTGCCGCTTGTCCATGTGGATCTGTATCGTATTCGCACAGCCCGCGAACTTGAATCGACAGGATTGACCGAGTATTTCTCGGGCCTGACTGTGACGGCCATAGAATGGGCCGACAAGGGCCGTGCCGCGATGCCGCAGGACCGGATCGAAATTACTCTGCGCCATCGTGCCGTGCGGAGCCGAACGATTCAGTTGCTCGCAACAGGGCCGAAGTCTGACGAGATCCTCGCCCGCTTTCGCACGCAGTACAGCATGACACGCAGGGTACATGGAGCATCACCACGCCAGGCTTTGAAGAGGAAAGCAACAACGAGGTCATGATTAGGCTGATTCTAGTCGGAGTTCTTCTGCTCCTCTCCCTGGCTTTTTTCCTTCAGAACCAGGAACAGGAAGTCACGCTCCGATACTTCTTTGGTCTCTTTGAAGCCTCGACACCGATCTATAAGCCCATCCTAGCAGGGTTCGCAGTTGGGCTGCTCGTCTCCGGCATTCTTCTCTTTCCTCCATGGGTGCGGAGTCGTATCGAACTCCGCCGAAAAACCAAAGCCCTACAGGAAGCTGAGGTGGACTTAGAGCAATTACGCCTCTCGCTCGAAAAAATCACCGGCCATATATCCCCCAGCCTGACGGGCGAACCACATCGAGACCGACGCGATGAGTGACGCAGATGTCTCACCCTTGATGCGGCAATACCGCGATATCAAGCGCGGTTATCCCGACGCCGTGCTGTTATTTCGCGTCGGAGACTTCTATGAAATGTTTTACGAGGATGCGCAGATCGCCTCCAAGCTGCTCTCCATTGCCCTCACCTCTCGCGACAAATCCAACCCCAACCCAGTTCCGCTCTGCGGAGTGCCTTACCATGCGGCGCAAGGTTATATCGCGAAGCTCCTCAAGGCCGGGCGGACCGTCGCGCTCTGCGAACAGGTGGAGGATCCGAAACTCGCGAAGGGTCTCGTGCGGCGCGAAGTCGTTCGTTTGTATACGCCGGGCACGTTGATCGATACTGAGTTCCTTTCACCGGGAGAGTCGCATTTCTTGGCGGCTGTCGCCTTTTCCGACACTATGGCCCCATCTGTCACAGGGGAATCCGTCATTGGACTGGCCTGCCTGGACGTCTCCACCGGAGAGTTTTGGATGACAGAGTTCCACGGGGCACGGGCGGAACTCCAGCTCATGGATGAACTGGCTAGACTGGAACCGCGTGAACTGCTCCACTCCGACTCCACTACGAATGCCGGATCGTGCCTGGCTCGCCTGCGTGGGGCACGCCTCTGCGCACAACCCTCGGCCTCCTTCAATCCCAAAGACGCCAAGCATTTGCTCCAGACACAGTTTGCGGTGCACTCGCTCGACGGATTCGGCTGTCGCGGCCTGACCGCCGGGATC
This sequence comes from Nitrospiraceae bacterium, assembly GCA_039920585.1. Taxonomy (GTDB): domain Bacteria; phylum Nitrospirota; class Nitrospiria; order Nitrospirales; family Nitrospiraceae; genus Palsa-1315. The sequence goes on from JBDSDL010000256.1 coordinate 24,531, forward strand.
GGAGCCGCTGGAGCGGTCCTGCGATATTTTCGCGAAACCCAGCCGACCGCCTCCCTTGCACACCTCCGCCGCATACACACGCGCTGGAGCGGCGACGCCATGCATCTTGATAGCGCCACGATTCGCAATCTCGAACTTGTGAGGCCATTGGGAGCCGGTGAGCACCGATTGGGTCAGGATCAGCCCACGGTCTTGTCGGTGCTGGACCGCACCGCAACGGCCATGGGCAGTCGCTTGTTACGCGAGTGGCTCGTCAGACCGCTCCTCGATCGCGGCGCCATTCAGGATCGGCTCGACGCGGTCGGGGAGTTGAAAGGCCGGATTCAACAACGCGTGTCGCTTAGGACCACGCTTCGTGATGTGCAAGATATCGCCCGCTTAAGCAGCCGCGTGACGCTCGGCGTCGTAGGGCCTCGCGAACTACTCGCATTGAAACAGTCCGTGAGCGCCCTGCCTGAGTTGCGGTTCTACCTCCAGCCGTTCGGCGCCTCGTTACTGGCCGGTGTTCGTGAGACGTGGGACGACTGTCGCGACGTGCATGACGCGATTGAGCAGGCCGTCAAGCTGGATGTGCCGATGTCGCTCCGTGACGGCGGCATCATTCGGGAAGGGTTCCATGCCGGGGTCGATGAGCTGCGTAAGGCAAGCACGGAAGGCAAGGGATGGATCGCCTCCTTAGAAGCCAAAGAACGTGAGCGGACAGGGATCGACTCGTTGAAGGTTCGCTACAATCAGGTATTCGGCTACTACATCGAAATCACCAAGACGCATCTCTCCCGCATTCCGCCCGATTACATTCGCAAGCAGACGCTGGTCAATGCCGAACGATTCATGACACCGGAGCTGAAAGAGTTAGAAGAGCGTGTCACGGGCGCTGAAATAAAACTGCTGGCACTCGAGCAGGAGCTATTCGAGCAATTGCGCGGACGGTTGGCGAACGAGGTGCCTCGTCTTCAAGCCATGGCCCATACCGTGGCGTTGCTCGACGTCCTTGCTGGCCTAGCCGAGACCGCCGCATTACATCGCTACGTTAAACCCCTTGTCGATGAGAGCAGCACGATCCTTATTCGGGAAGGCCGCCACCCTGTCGTTGAGCAACTCAGCAACGACCTGACCTTCGTGCCTAACGACACATCCCTCGACTGTGAGGGCAACCGGCTTGTGATCCTCACAGGACCCAATATGGCGGGGAAAAGCACCTACCTCCGTCAGGTCGCGCTGATCGTGTTGTTGGCGCAGATCGGGAGCTTCGTGCCGGCGACCGAAGCCCGCATCGGGCTGGTCGATCGGATTTTCACGCGCGTAGGAGCCTCGGACAACTTGGCAGCCGGGCAGAGTACCTTCATGGTGGAAATGATCGAATCGGCTCACATCTTAAACAGCGCAACCGCTCGCAGCTTGATTCTTCTGGATGAGATCGGCCGAGGGACCAGCACCTACGATGGACTGAGCATCGCCTGGGCTATTGCGGAGCATATCCAAGACCGTCGGCACTTGGGGTCCAGGACACTGTTCGCTACCCACTACCACGAGATGACGCAACTGGAAGGGTTACGGGAGGGGATCAGAAACTATTGCGTAGCAGTCCAGGAACGGGATGGAGACGTGGTTTTCTTGCGTAAAATTGTGCCGGGTGGCGCAGACCGGAGTTACGGTATTCATGTCGCCAAACTGGCGGGACTCCCTCCAGCGGTGATCGCCCGAGCGCAACAGGTTTTGGCCCAGTTGGAACAACCGGATACCACCATCGAGGGTATGTCCATATCTTTGAAAGAAGAATCCTGCTCTACCTCACTTCCCCGCCCACATCCGATCATCGAGGAAATGAAACAAATCGACCTCTTTTCCATGACACCGCTCGATGCACTCAATCGCCTCGCTGACCTACAACGCCGGATCGGTCCAACTAGCCAAGACGATCTCGGAAAATAAAAAAGCGGCATCTCCACAAGGAGATGCCGCCTTTGAAATCAGTGCCTATTTCTGGTCAGTGACTGCCGGACCCACGGTTGTACTTCGCGGTCCAGGGAATCAAGCCAGCGATGGGCGCTCCACCTGGAAGCAACACATCGTACTGCATGGCTACAGCGCTTCCATCGGGAGATTTCGGTGAGGTATTGAGGCCTTGTTTCGCTGCCGCACAGCCTGCCTCGATTTCGCTCTTCCCCGCGCACTCCTTCAACCGCAGACCGGAGATGCTCAGAGGCTTCCCCATGGAACCGGCCACTTCTGGAAGCTTCTTGACGGAGGAGATGACACGATGATTCTGCTCTGGCTCCGTCACAACGAATTCAATCAGATCTGTCGTGCTGGAAGGCGGCACCTCCTTGGCAGCTGCTGGTCCCGCATGAGAACGGCCCATCTTCTTGAGTTCTTCCCAAGCGCCCTTGTCCGCGTAAAACTTGAGATTTTTGCCTGGGTGAATTCTCTGCCAGTAGAGGCCACTTTCAGCGTTTCCGCCGAACACAGCCACATTAATCCAAACCGCCTCATCATAGGGATCGAGCACAATCACCCGACCCTGTATAGTGGTTGGTTTGCTCATATCGCCCCACTCGAACCGCTCTTGGAAAGATTCGATCGCTAGCGCGCTGGAGGCCGCAGAGGCCACCAACGCCACAGCGGCCATCACAGCCCAGCCTTTTGTATATAATTTCATAATCGCATCCCCCTTAACAGAACATGAAAAAAGTTACCGCTTGTCAAGGTCGATTATTTAATAACCTTAAAGCCGGTGATCGTTCGACCATCCAAACTCACTTCCATCGCGACAAGTTCTTGAGAAGCCTTAATGATCTGGTCCATGAGCGTCTTATCCTTCACCGCCAACCGGACAGTTGTAGCGGCATGGTACCAACCGGAATAGGGGCTGTTCTTATCCGTTCCACCCACAAAGCCCCAGCCGCAGCAGGTGAGCAATGGATCCGGAGGCTTCACGTCGAGATCGGAAGACGAACGACCATTCGGCGTTCCTGAACCAGGCTCTCCAGAGTTCCAATATTGAATGCCGAAAAGCAACTCTCCGTCAGGATTGTCGGCCCACTGTGACCATACCCGGCCCTTGAGAGTCTTGGTGATTTCACCCTTCATGGGCTTTCCACCGACGATGTTGTCAACTGGACCTCCCTCAGCAGGCGCGTCGGCAGAAACGGCAAACTCTGCCGTCAGCAAGCTGAACACAGAACATACTGTCACGGCGGCGATAAGTATGGCCTTTGGCATACCTAGTCCCTCCTTCATAAAAAAATAACAACCACAGTAAACGATGGATCCTTACTTCTAATAAGGGCAATGAAAGCTAAAAACAATCCCAGGGATGAGGCGGCCACGAGGGATGATACTTTGGCTACATCTCTTTGTATCCCTTCGTGCTCCGTCCCGTCGATCAAGAATTGCAGGAAAAATTTCGCTCATGGTACTGAAACCGTCAAACCGTGTCAAGAAATTGTTTGTCCTGTGAATAGCTTTGGATATGCTATGAAATATATTTAACAATCAATGCATTGAGGACAATCGCCTCAATGCATATTCATTCACTCTTGAGCGCTCGATAGGTTCCCATTTGAGAGATCTCATCTATGGGCCTGCAGACTGCGTGGGGCGAGAGGCCCGAGCCCTGTAATCGCGAGGGAGTCCAGCACAAAAAATTGGCGGCCTACTTTGCAAACCTGCTCCACGTTCACATGATCGATATGAACCAGCATATCGTCCAGTGACGTATGCCTTCCGTATGTGAGCTCGTCCTTCGCCAATTTGCTCATGCGGCTGTGCGAGCTCTCCAGGCTCAGCATTAAGCTGCCCTTCATTTGGGTCTTCGCCCTCTCAAGCTCTTTCTGCTCAACGCCTTTGATGCCGATCTGCCGAATCTCTCTGCGGACAAGATCCACGACGCGATTCACCTCTTTCGGCCTCGTCGCGGCATATACAGTGATCATGCCGCCATCCGAATAACCGGACAAGAAGGAGTAGATCGAATAGGCGAGACCCCGCTTCTCTCGGACCTCCTGGAATAATCTCGAACTCACACTGCCACCCAACACACTGTTGAGCGCATACAACGCATATCGATCCTGATGGCCGGCCGCCACGCCTTTGAGCCCGAGACAGAGATGCACCTGTTCCAACCGTTTCTTCTTCAGCAGGACACCGCCGTGCACGTCAGGAGGACGACGCCCGTTGGCGTGGGTCGCCTTTGCAGTTCGGCCCTTGCCAAAATACCGCGCGACCATTGGGTCAAGCTTGGCCTGCTCAAAGTTCCCGGCAATCGAAACCACGGTCTGCTCCGGATTATAGTGCGTCTCTATATAGTCCATCAGATTCTGTCGGCGCAGCCCTCTGATCGTCTTCTCTCGGCCTAAAATAGAGCGACCGAGCGGATGGCGCCTCAGCACTTGGCCCATGTGAAGCTCTTGCACGAGATCTTCCGGGTCGTCCTGGACCATACGAATTTCTTCCAGGACCACCTGTTTTTCTTTTTCGATTTCTTTGGGTGCGAAACAGGAATGGTGAAACAGGTCCGAAAGGAGTTCGAGCGCTCGCTCCAGTTGCTGATCCAACACCTTCACGTAATAGGTCGTCGTCTCACGCGAGGTGAACGCATTCATTTCGCCGCCAAGCACATCGATTTCGCGAGATATTTCGGCGGAAGAACGCTTGCGCGTTCCCTTGAAGAGCATGTGCTCGATAAAGTGAGAATAGCCTGCCTGGGAAGGCTGCTCGTCCCGTGACCCGGTGTTCACCCACACACCCACGGTGACCGACTTGAGCGTCGGCATCCGTTCGGTCACCACCCGCACCCCGTTGTCCAGGACGAGCTTGCGATACAAGACAGTTACCTGGCGGACGGATCTGGAGAACCACCACCGGTCGGAGCCGGCATGGCTTCCTTGCGACTGAGTCGGATTTTCCCTTGTCGATCCACTTCCAGGACCTTCACCAGGATTTGATCGCCTTCCTTCACCTCGTCGGATACTGCTTGGACTCGATGGTGCGCCAACTGCGAAATGTGCACCAGCCCATCGGTTCCCGGCAAGACCTCGACAAACGCCCCGAAATCCATGATCTTCCGAACCGTGCCCATGTAGATCTTCCCGATCTCGACCTCTTCGGTAATCCGACTGATCATTTCTTTCGCTTTCTCGGCCGAAGCCCCGTCGACCGACGCGATCGTCACGGTTCCGCTGTCGTCGACGTTGATCTTGACCCCGCAGTCCGCGATGATGCTGCGGATCGTTTTACCGCCCGGACCGATGATCTCGCGGATCTTGTCCTGCTTCACCTTCATCGTGAAGATCCGTGGCGCATAGGCAGACAGTGCGGTCCTTGGCGCTGGAAGCGCCTTCTCCATACAACTCAAAATGTGCAAACGGCCGGCTTTAGCCTGCTCCAAGGCCTTCTGCATCAAGGCCGACGTAATGCCGCCGATCTTGATATCCATCTGTAACGCGGTCACGCCCTGTTTGGTGCCGCAGACTTTAAAGTCCATGTCACCTAGGTGATCCTCCAGCCCAAGAATATCGGACAGGATCATGACCCGATCGCCTTCCTTGATTAATCCCATCGCGATCCCGGCCACGGCTTCTCTGATCGGCACACCGGCATCCATCATGGCAAGGCTCCCGCCGCAGACGGTCGCCATCGAAGAAGACCCGTTGGATTCGAGGATGTCGGAGACGATGCGAAGCGTGTAGGGAAAGGCTTCTTTACTGGGCACCACCGGGGCCAACGCCCGTTCAGCCAATGCGCCATGGCCGACTTCCCGGCGTCCCGGTGAGCGAAGCGGCCGCGCCTCACCGACGCTGAACGGCGGAAAATTGTAATGGAGCATGAACGTCCTCATGTACTCCCCTTCCAATGCATCGATCCGCTGTTCGTCGTCCGTAGTCCCCAACGTGACCACAGCCAAACTTTGAGTCTCGCCCCTGGTGAAGATCGCGGAGCCATGCGTCCGTGGCAGCGCACTGACTTCGCAAGTGATCGGACGAATATCAGCCGGACCACGACCATCCGCCCGCGACCCTTTCTCCAGGATCATGTTCCGGACTTCTGTATATTCCAGCTCATGGAACACCAGCTTGACGTGCCGCTCCCGATTCGGATCGTCCGCGCTCTTGAGTTTTTGAACGGCGCCGTCCTTGACCTCATCCAACCGCTCTTGCCTGGCCGCTTTGTTCGGAATCATGATGGCATCACGAATCCCTTGCGCCACAAAGGCCTTCACTTGAGCGGCGAGTGCGGAGTCGATTTGCTCCTTCGCCACCTTCCGCTTGGGCTTGCCGGCCGCGGCTTGCAGTTCACGAATCTTAGCCACAATCTTCTTGATCTCGGCATGGGCGAGTTCGATCGCCTCGAGCATGATGGTTTCGGACAGTTCGTTCGCCCCTGCTTCGACCATCATGACCGCATCAGCCGTCCCCGCCACAACGAGTTGCAATTCGCTCTTCGACACCGTTTCAAGATCTGGATTGACGACGAGCTTGCCGTCCAGCCGACCGATTCTTACGCCTGCAATGGGATTGTCGAACGGAATGTTCGAGATAGTCAGGGCAGCAGAGGAGGCAATAATGGCGAGTATGTCGGACGAGCCGGTCTGATCGGCCGAAAGAACTGAGGCAATGACCTGAGTCTCGAAGTAGTAGCCCTCAGGAAAGAGCGGACGGAGCCCCCGGTCGATCTGTCGACTGGTCAGCACCGCTTTTTCCGATGGACGCGCTTCCCTCTTGAAGTACCCGCCGGGGATCTTCCCGGCAGCGAAGGACTTTTCCTGATAATCGACTGTGAGGGGAAGAAAATCGATGCCCGGCTTGGCAACCTGTGAGGCGACGGCCGTCGCCAGCACGACGGTGTCGCCGTACGAAGCCCAAATCGAACCGTCTGCTTGTCGTGCCACACGACCGGTCTCGAGCCGTAGAATGCGCCCGGCAACCTCTATTTCAACTGTGTGTGCCATCTGAGTCTCCTCTGGTTAGGCCCCACAGATGCCCACGGAGAGAGACTCGAGCGATGTGGCGCACTCCAGCCTCTGTCAGTGTTCACCTGTGCGACTGACTACTGCTCGCTGTTGCGCCTCCTGGCGCAACAGCGAGATGGGATGCTACTTCCTGATGCCCAATCGCTCGATCACGGCACGATAGCGAGCATCGCTGACGCCACGAAGATAGTCGAGCAAACGTCGCCGACGCCCGACCAAAAGAAGCAGGCCGCGCCGAGAGTGATGATCTTTCTTGTGGAGCTTGAAATGTTCTGTCAAATATGTGATCCGGTTGGTCAACACCGCGATCTGGACTTCCGGCGAGCCGGAATCCGTCTCATGCTGCCGGTACTGTTTGATCAACTCGGTCTTTGCTTCCTTGAGTAATGCCATGGGCTTCTTCCTTCCTGTTCCTTTCCTTCATCCGCAACGAAGTCTCATACGTCCTGATCGATCAACACCTTTTCAACCTTGAGCACGTCTCCTGAATTGTCCGAACACTTCCCGATCGCCACCAGACACCCGCTGGTATCGTGGATGCGAACAGGCCGGTGTGACCTGCGTTCGGCATCGGCTGCCCCTTCCCAACGAAGAATCTTGGCCACAGGCACCGGAACCCCGTGTCGCACGCGGTCGGCGGTCTGATCATCCACCACTGCAACCCCCAGTTGGTTCAACGCACGATCCAGCGACAACAGATCGTCTCCCAATCGACCGAGGGCATAACGGATCACCACCTCATCGACCGTCAGCGCGTGATCGATTGTCAAGGGACCCACCCGCCTACGCTCCAATGTCAACATGTGGCCGCCGACACCCAACGCTTCTCCAATGTCGGCACAGAGCGTCCGCACATAGGTCCCCTTCGAACAGACGATGCGCAAGGTCACATCCCGCTCCTGAATCGACTCCACCTCAAGGGCATGGATGACGATCGTTCGCGCGTCCCGCGCAATCGTTTTGCCCGCCCGAGCGGACTTATACAGAGGAACACCCCCGACTTTCACCGCCGAATACATCGGAGGAACTTGCTCAATCGGCCCATGAAATCGACCGACCACCTCATGAATCGCCTCCGGCGTCACAGAATCCGTTGTGTGGCGCGCCAGGACTGTTCCCGTCGCATCCTGCGTGTCGGTGGTTTCACCGAGGCGAAGCACGGCACGATATTCTTTATCCCACTCAACAAGATATTCAGCAACGCGAGTTCCCCGCCCAATCAGCACAGGCAAGACTCCCGTTGCAGCAGGATCGAGAGTACCGGCATGACCGACCTTGACTCCGCCAAGAAGATGCCGCACCTTCGCCACGACATCGTGGGAAGTCCAGCCTGTCTCCTTCTTGATGATCAACACGCCATCAACGACGGCACAGCTTTGTGCAAGATCCATCATCATCTCCCCGACGCTACGAACTCGTCTTCTCTTCGGACGAGCTGCCCTCGGCCTCCGTCTTCACATGGAGTTCATCCAATAGCTTCAAAACCCGATCGCCTCTCGGCCCGCTGACGTCCTTGGCAAAAACAATCTCCGGCAGATATCGAAGCGAGAGCCGGCGACCCAGTTCACCGCGCACGAACCCGTTGGCCTGAGCCAGCCCGGCAAAGACGTTCCGCTCTTCTTCTTCCGTGCCCATAGTCGTCACGAACACACGCGCGATCCGAAGATCGCTGGTTAATTTCACGTCGGTCACGGTTACGGACTGCACGCGCGGGTCTTTGATCTTCCGCATGAGGATATCCGCCACTTCCATACGAATTTGATCGGCCACACGATCGGCCCGATGATATCCTGTCTTGGCCACCGCGCGCTCCACCTAGATATGCCGCCGTCACAGCAGTTCCACTCGAGACTGGACGATTTCCACTGCCGGAACGCTCCGAATCAAATTCAGGGCCTGGTCGCATACTTGATTGACATACCGTCCTTCGTTGGCCACGCAGGCCAGCCCCAATACGGCCTTCTGCCACAGATCCTGTCCACCGACTTCGGCAACGGAGAGATTGAACTTCTCCCGCAGTCGATCTTTAAGACTTAACAGCACCTGCCGCTTGTCCTTTAACGACTGACTCTCTGGGATGAATAGCTCGACCGTACAGAGCCCGACGATGATACCCACAGGACAAACTCACGTTCAGAGCTTAGCGGCAATCTTGTCGATCGCGTAGGCTTCGATGATGTCCCCAGCCTTGATATCGTTAAAATTCTCGACGCTGATCCCGCATTCATAGCCCTGCTGCACTTCACGGACGTCGTCTTTGAAGCGACGCAACGACCCCAGCTTCCCTTCATAGACCACCACATTGTCGCGAATCACCCGTACTCCGACCGCCGCACGGGTGATCGTACCGTCCACCACATAGGACCCCGCAATGACGCCGGCCTTGGACACCGTAAAGACTTGCCGTACTTCGGCCCGCCCCAACGTCCGTTCCTTGAGCGTCGGTTCGAGCAGCCCTTCCATCGCCGCCTTAATCTCGGCCAACGCATCGTAAATAATGGTGTACAGGCGGATGTCGACGCCTTGCTGTTCCGCCAGGGTGGCAGCCTTTGGCTCCGGCCTGACATTGAACCCGACAACAATGGCATTCGACGCGGCAGCCAGCAACACATCGGATTCCGTGATCCCGCCGACGCCACTGTGGATGACGCGCAGCTTGACCGCGACAGTCGCAAGTTTTTCGACGCCGGCTGTCAGCGCTTCAGCAGACCCCTGCACATCGGACTTGATCACCAGCGCCAGCTCCTTGACCGACCCTTCCTTGATCTTGGCAAACAGATCGTCCAGCGTGACCTTTGCCGACCCGGACAAATCAGCCGTTCGCTGCTTGCGAGCCCGATCTTCCGCAATCTCGCGCGCGACACGTTCGTCTTTGACGACCTGAAATACATCGCCGGCAGACGGCACACCTGGAAGCCCCGCCACTTCTACCGGAATAGAAGGACCGGCCTCTTGCACCTTTGCTCCCGTATGAGTAATCAGCGCGCGAACTTTCCCGCTGAAAATCCCGACGACGAATACATCGCCAACGCGGAGCGTCCCGCTCTGAACCAGCACCGTCGCTACCGGGCCACGCCCTCGCTCCAGCTTGGCTTCCACGACAACGCCCTTCGCCAACCGATGCGGGTCGGCCTTGAGCTCCAGCACTTCGGATTGCAGGAGAATCATTTCCAGCAAAGTGTCCAGGCCAGTTTTTTCTTTGGCTGAGACCTCGACCATGATCGTATCGCCGCCCCAGGACTCGGATATCAGTCCATGTTCAGACAGTGCGTTCTTCACACGGTCGGAATTGGCGCCGGGCTTGTCGATCTTGTTGATAGCCACAATAATCGGGACGGACGCGGCTTTGGCGTGATGAATCGCTTCGATCGTTTGGGGCATCACTCCATCGTCTGCTGCGACGACCAGGATGACGATATCGGTGATCTTGGCGCCACGGCCTCGCATGGCGGTGAAGGCTTCGTGGCCCGGTGTGTCCAGGAACGTCACCTGCTTTCCGCGCACCGCAACCGTGTACGCGCCGATATGCTGCGTAATCCCACCGGCCTCGCCTTCCGCCACCTTCGTTTGCCTGATAGCATCGAGCAGCGAGGTTTTGCCATGATCGACATGCCCCATGATCGTCACAACCGGTGGCCGAGGCTCAAGCTGGAGATCCTCCTCCGTCTGCACAACCGAATCCAGCAACTCTTCTCCGGCCTTCTCCGTCGACACATCGATCTTGATCCCGTTCTCCTCCGCAATGATCACGGCTGCATCAATGTTCATGGTCTGATTGAATGTGAGCATCTGGCCCATATCCATCAGCTTGCGCATGATGTCGGCCGGGCGCTGTCCGATCAGTTCGGCAAACTCCTTCACGGTCATGCCAGGCACCAGCTTGAAGCTCTTCCTCCGCGGCTTGGTCACTTCCCCCGGCGTACTGTGATGCACGTGCTTGCTGCGATCATCACGGCGCTGTTGCACCGGAATGGCACGAAGATCCTGCCAGCGAGCCGCATCCTCACGAAGCCGAAGTTCTTCTTCTTCCCGCGTACGGCCCGGCTTGCGAGCTTTCTTTCCCTTCTCTTTCAGACCCTCGGCTTGCATCTCTTCAAGGGAGGGGACTTTCTTTTTTCCTGGCACATCGACACTCGGCGCAGCAGGAAGCTTGACGGCAGTCATAGGAACGGGAGCGGCCGTGGCTCCTATGGAATGCGGCTGGTCGGACGTCGCCGTTAGGTCAACATGCGCAACGGCTGGAGTCTCAACGTGCGGATGCGCCGTCGCCGGCGGGCTCACCATGAGGGTATCGATGAGCACTCCACTTTTGCCGGCCGATTCAACTGGAAGCAGGAAGGCGGCCTCTTCCACTGGAGTGTCATCGGCTCTCTTGCGCTTGATCAGAATGCGGCGCTTGTCGGACTTGGGCGACTCCTCGGTTGCCGGAACTGCATGGGACGACCCGGCCTTCGCTCCCGCTGCATGGTCGGACATCAGACCGACCTTGCTCCGCTCACCCCGGTCGGGATCGGCATCCTTGCCCGACGCCGTGAGCTTTGGGCCGAGCTTCTCCAAGACCTTCTGCACGACATCGTCATCCAACACGCTACTGTGCGATGCGACGGTGATCCCCATCCGCTTCAATTCCGGGATGAGGACACGGTTTTCCATCCCGAGTTGCTTAGCCAATACATACACACGCATGAGAAATTGACACCTACTCCTCTGTATCCGGTTTATCCGGCTCCGACTCCAATTCTGCCCGGGCTTTTAACTCTTGCTCTCGGGCTTCCTCTTGCTGATGCAGCGCTTCGGTTTCCTCCGCCAACGCCGCTTTGATTTCTTTATCCCGTTCGGCCTTTTCCTTTTCGTATTCAGTCGCGCTGATGATATCGATCTTCCAGCCGGTCAGACGAGCAGCCAGCCGCACGTTCTGACCATTCTTCCCGATCGCTAACGACAGCTGGGAATCTGCGACGACGACTAACGCCGACTTCTTTTCCTCATCGACGCCGACCTTTTCAATGCTTGCGGGATTTAACGCCTCGGCGATGAAAACACGCGGGTCGGAGGTCCAGGTAATGATGTCGATTTTCTCTCCGCGCAGTTCACGGACCACCGCTTGAACCCGCGATCCTTTGATTCCCACACAGGCCCCGACCGGATCGACCGCCTTCTCACGAGACGTCACGGCGATCTTGGTCCGATCACCAGGCTCTCGCACGATGGACTTGATTTCCACGATTTTTTCGAGCACCTCGGGCACTTCCAACTCGAAGAGTTTCGCCACAAACTGCGGATGGCTCCGTGTCAAGATGACCTGAACATCTTTCGGTGTCCTGCGCACTTCCAAGAGCATGGCCTTCACCCGATCACCAACGCGATAGGTTTCCCGCGGAATCTGCTCCTGAATCGGCAGGACCGCTTCAGTCTTGCCTAGATCCACCAGATAGTTCCGGCGCTCCACCCCGAGAATGATGCCGTTGACTAGATCTCCTTGCCGCGTGGAATATTCTTTTTGAACCGCCTCCCATTCAGCCTCCCGGACCTTTTGGAAGATGACTTGCTTGGCAGTCTGAGCGGCAATCCGACCCAAATCGCTCATCTCGATGACCGACCCGATTTCGTCACCGACCTCCGCCTCGCTGTCGAACTGGCGAGCTTCCTGAAGCGAGACTTCGGTTTTGGGATTGGCGACCGCATCGACGATGGTCTTCTTCGACACGACGGAGATCTCACCGGTTTTGGAGTCGATCTCGACTTGAATGTTCTCAGCCTGCCCGAAACGTTTCTTGGCAGCCATTTGAAGGGCTGCTTCGATCGCCCCGATTACCCGGCTCTTGTCGATGCCCTTTTGCCGGCCAAGTTCATCGATGACTGAAATCAATTCTCGATTCATAGCTCACTCTCCGTCGATTGCTCCTGCAGCCACATATCACGGCGGCGGTATGCTCCTACCACCTTCACCGATTCCGATACGGCCTAAAACGTAACAACGCGCCGCGCTTCAGCAATTGAGTCGAACTCAAGAATGAATGTCTGCTCGGAGCGTTGATCCTTCACCTCGACCGTGACTCCCCGTTCATTCACTTCCGTCAGCACTCCGACCACACGCCACTGTCCATCGATCGGTTGCCTGAGCTTCACGCTCACTGGCTTCCCCAATGCCCGGCGATAATCCTGAATCCGTTTGAAGGCCCGATCCAGACCCGGCGAGGAAACTTCCAAGGTATAGGCGTGGGGGAACGGATCAGCCACATCCAAGGCTGGGCCGATTGCGAGGTGTGCACGCCCGCAATCGTCTACCGTGACGCCGCCTGGCTTGTCGACATACACACGAACGACCGACCGCGCACCTTGCCCCACACATACGACGTCGACCAATTCTAAGCCCAATGCCCAGAGGATGGGCGACACCACCTCGCTGATGCGATCGACGACCGGTCGGGACTCCTTCACCGACAGCCCTAAGCCCCGTATCTTTGGATGGTCCATTCAAGAGATCAAACAAAAAAGTGGGCCTGAGCCCACTTCCAGTCCGCGGACCATAGCATGCCACCTATGCCAAAGCAAGAGGCTAGCCGACCAGACTCGTGAAGCTCGCGGCGAGTCGTTGAGTGATCGGGCCAGGCCGTCCATCTCCAATGATTTTCCCATCTATGCGGATGACAGCCAAGACCTCGACGGTGGTCCCTGTGAGAAATACTTCGTCAGCCTGATAGAGGCCTGCCTGAGAGACAAAGCGTTCCTGAATCGGCAGACCCTTGCTCAGAGCCAAATTCAACACGACGGCCCTTGTGACCCCGGACAGAATGCGCGGCCCTTCTGGAGCCGTCACCACCGTTCCCCCCTGGACCACCATCACGTTGCTGACCGCCCCTTCAGTGACCAATCCCTCGTTGACTAAAATGGCCTCGAAGACCTGGGCCTGCTTGACTTGTTGTCGTGCAAGCACGTTGGCCAACAGATTCACGCTCTTGATGTCACAACGTCCCCATCGAATATCCTCGGTCGTCATCGCTTCTACACCGGTCGCTTGTACCGACCGGTCGAGCGGGTGGAACTCACGAACCGTCATTACGACCGTCGGCGTCGCGTCATCCGAGTAAGCATGATCACGGGGAGCGACACCCCTGGTGATCTGAATATAGACTTTGGCTTCAGGATAGGCGGCCCGCCTAACCCCTTCCAGGACATGGTGCGTCCACTCGGCGCGGGAATAGGGCTGCGTCAGTTCAAGCGCTGCGGCGCTACGATCCAGTCGAGCCAGATGGGCATCGAGTGAGAACGGACGCCCCTTGTATGTGCGAATCACTTCATAGACGCCGTCGCCAAACTGAAAACCTCGATCTTCGATTGAGACTTTCGCCTCGGCCAGCGGCACGAACGCTCCATTAATGAACGCCACATTCGGCACGATTACGCGTTCTTCCCAGACGAGGCATCAGAAGCAATCACGTCAAAGACGCGCCGATCTTCGGCGGTGAACTTCCACCCCATGCGTTTTTCAAACAGCACTCGATGGGTTCCCGGCTTCACCGCTTGAAACTCGAATGTCCGCTGCCCATTATCGACCGCGTTATTCCCTGCGATGCGAAGATAGTCGTCGGCCAACAACTCGAGACCAGTAGGGTCATAGGTCGGAACCCAGAGTTCCCCCCTCGTCCTGTCTTCCCAGAGATGAATCTGTAGGGGATGCTCAAGAGTCGTCTCAATGACCTTGGTCCCATCCGATTGTGTGGCGCCACCATGGTCGTGGCTAGGTGTCGTGCCCATCGTCATTGACGCGGCAGCCCACTTCTTATGATTTGCTTGCTCATGCTATGCTTTTCGCCGAGGTCCGACAAAAATCTCCGTTCCTTCCACCTGCACATCGTAACTCCCCACACAATATCCACCGCCGTCCGTCCCTCGTCCGTTTCGAACATCAAATGCCAAATCGTGCCACGGACAGGCTACAACAAAACCCTTCACGCGTCCCTCACATAAAGGACCGCCTTCATGGGGGCAAAGATTATGAATCGCAAAATATTTCCCCTCAATATTGAAGAGCGCGATCTCCCGATTATTCACCATGACGGCTTTTGATTTCCCGGGTGGCAGCTCAGCGACCAAGGCAACAGATTGAAACCCCTCTAACATGCGACACCGACTCCTCTCCTCATGCGCCCCGACAAAACTCACGTACGCATTACATCCGAAGTGTATATTTCAGCTCCAGCCCGATGGTGACCCCTTCCCGCTCGATGAACCCCGCTTCTGTTTGAATCGCATAGCGAACCGATTCGGGAGAGGAACTATACTTGGGACAATCAGCTTCCAGGCAGGGAGCGACATTTTCTTTCAACCCAACAATATGATGACTTTCATCAACCCACATCACGTCTACCGGAAATCGATACTCTTTCGTCCAGAGGTGATTCTGGCCGGTCGACTCGAAGATATACAGCAATCCACCATTCGCCGGCAACGCCTCTCGAAAAGCAAGACCGACGAGCAACTTCTCCGGCGTATCCGCCACTTCCGCCTCGAGCTCACGACCGTTCGGAAAGGAGACGACAATGATGGTCTCCTCTTTTCGATCGATGAGAAAGAACGAAGCGCTCATCAAGAAAATCGCCATGAGAGCGAGCGTGACAATGCGCTTCTTTTTCTGCCCCCGATCACTTGCCGGCAGGGTAGCCATAGACATTCCCCGTCACAACTCGTCACGAACCCCTGAGCCCAAAGGCCCATTAACATAGGGACTCTGGGCCTTCTGAGCAAGTGCCCCTCTGTTGACTTAGAAAAGAGCGGCAGACTAGAATGTCGGCCACGTCGAAACACCAATAATGGTCGTGGCGGAACGAACTTGTCAACCGTGCTGTCTCTACCGTAGTGAGAAGGAGGCGAGGGTCATGGCGTTGCTGATTACCGATGAGTGTATCTCCTGTGGAGCCTGTTTGCCCGAATGTCCGAACGAGGCGATTTTTGAAACTCGCAGCGACGCGGAAGCGAAGGGCAATCATGTGGGCGACGGCCAGGGAGTCGGCGATAGTATTTATATCATTACGCACGACCGTTGCACCGAGTGCGTCGGACACTTCGACGAACCACAGTGCGCCGCTG
>JBDSDL010000257.1:0-5972 GCA_039920585.1 Nitrospiraceae bacterium
GGACTTCGATGTTCCAAGAAACGACCGCAACAATTCATGGTTAATTGCTTCCGCCGAATCTCCACTCTGTTCGGTTCGCCTAAGTGGAAACCATGTCGTGTACAAGCGGAATAGATATGAGTTGTATATGTATCGCCACCGATGCAATTCCCAGCTACCGGGGACGAAGAACCTGTCATAGTCGATAAAGGGTAAATCACTCATCGATCTTGCGGTAGCGATCTCTTCAAGTGTGGGCAATGGAACATTGATGGGTACGAGATCATGGTCCTTTAATTGGAACCGCGGCTGTGCCCAAGGTATGGACTGCGGAAACA
Source organism: Nitrospiraceae bacterium (assembly GCA_039920585.1). GTDB lineage: Bacteria > Nitrospirota > Nitrospiria > Nitrospirales > Nitrospiraceae > Palsa-1315. The sequence goes on from JBDSDL010000257.1 coordinate 318, forward strand.
TATTCAAGCCGTACACCCCCATTGTCCTCGCCGAAGAATTACTCGACAAGGCGAGAATGATCACAGTAGGATGCCACCGACGAACATCTTGCATATATCGCAAATACATCTGACCAACGCTATATCCCGGCACGCCAAAGTTCAGAACTTGACATCCCTTCAGTAAATCCTCTTCGAGGTGATAACCCCATGTATCTTCAAACTTCAGCTCCTCACCAAATGTATGTGAATCACCAACAAGAGCAATTCGGCAGGTGGCACCGGTAGAACCAAAAATGTTACCTGGCTGGTGACTTCGTATGCCTTCTACGCTGGTCGAATACAATTCATCACCATTGCTTAGGTTTGGCTTCACAGTCCACCCCAGCAACTGATCGTAGTGGAAGGTTTTGTCGGCGGCCTGGGGATTGTGGACCGCGAGTTCGAGACGGCGCGGACCTAATGCTCGCTCGCCCAGCATAGTTCCCAATGGCGTGTCGGTAGAGAATACACGCAGGGCTACCTCAGCAAGCGTGATGATGAGAATTAGCGGTAGAATATTCCACTTCACGATGAAACGAAGGGGGTGAATTCCATTTTCTTGGAGCGCAACATACTTCCAACTGATAACTAAACTTGTGCACGCGAACAACATGGCCCCCGCAAGGAATAGCTTGCCGTCTAAATGCGATAGGAAATCCAGTACATCAGGGTTATCCTCCATGCGGTACAAGTTAAGAATGGAAAATGCGCCGCAAGCCTCCCATAGCCAAACAAAGACTATCAACGCTAGCAAATGTACCAATGCGACGTTCCTTTCCAATGGAAGCCGCATGATAACTCCGAAACCAGTTCGTGGTAATACCGCTTAAGATGGGCGATCTTCATCGATCAGCCCTTACGCCTGTTTTTTTTGAGTCCCCCAACTCCATGCAAACCTAACGAAGTCACTTATGCTGGCTGAGTTAGAAGTGGGTCCTATTCGTTTAAACAGCCGTCGGCTTGTTCAAATTTCCTGGGCCACTTCTGACACCTCCGGTTTTCGGGGCCTGCGGCCTCGCATCTGGCTGCACCTCCTGCGCCTCGTCACGAAGGCAATGCCGGACAGGTTCCTAGGGTCTGGGTTTTGTGCGGGATACCCTGGCAGAGGGTCAACTGTTTCGAGTGCTGCGGGTCCTCGATCAGTGGAGTCGCCAGAGTCGGGACCAACGTCATCTACCTCACCATCGACAGGGTCTAGGATTCTCTCCAAGTAACGCTCCGTTATCATCAGCGGAAATATTGCGGTTTTCTACTATCCCTCGTTCAAAGCTCCTACAGATTCAGACCGCCGTTGACTAGAGGACAACTCGGACGGATAATCGCGGCCTTACACGAGATAATACGCAACGAGTCCTTCAAGCAGAAATAAGAATTGACCATGTCCCTTCGCACTTCAGCAGCCCTGAGAATACTTTGTGCACTCATGACCCTTGTCTGCCTCAGTTGTGACTGGGCTTCGCCTGAGGCCAAGGAAGCAAAGCACCGAGAACGCACGATCAGTTATTTTGAGAAGAGTCAGTACCAGGAAGCCCGTTTCGAATATCAGAATGTGGTGCAGATTGATCCCAATGATGCCGATGCCCACTATCGATTAGGCTCGACTTATCTGAAACTTGGTGGACAGAGCAATCTTCGACAAGCCTTTGCTGCACTCAGACAAACCGTGGAGTCGGACAAGACGAATCGAGATGCCCAGCTCAACCGGGGCGAACTCTACGTGCTCAGCAACGAGCCGGGCAAAGCCCACGAGCAGGCTGAGCTTGTCTTGGTTTCAGCTCCACAAGATGCAGAAGGACTTATTCTCAAAGGACGTAGCCTGATCAATGAACAGCATTATGCCGAAGGTGTCAAGGAGCTAATAAAAGCCATCGAACTAGATCCCCAAAACATGCAAACGTATATCGATCTCGCCCGCGCTTATTTCGCAGCGAAAGACCCGGCTGCGGCCGAGAAGACACTCAATCAAGCATTGACTGTTAATCCCCGGTCTACGGAGATCATGCTTGCGCGAGGGGAGTTCAGCGCCACGACTGGCAAACCGGACCAAGCAGAAGTCATTTACAAGCAGACACTTGAAATCGCACCGGAAAACGAAGTCGTCTACCTAAGGCTTGCCGGCTTCTATCAGCGCTACAATAAATGGCCAGAAGTAGAAGCCACGTTGCAGAAACTGGCCACAGTCAGACCCCAAGATGAAAAACCGCAGATCTACTTGGGTGATTTTTTTGCCTGGCTTGGTCAACCAGACAAGGCTCTTGCCAGCTATCAGCGTGCCACAGAAATCGATGCCGGCTCGATCAACGCTCGCGACAAGCTGATTTCACATTTTCTTGATAGCAGGAAAATAGAGGAAGCAGAGGCCCGTACAAAAGTTATTCTGGAGAAGAACCCTGAGGATCTGAGTGGACACATCTTCGACGCGAGAATTCGCCTAGCCAGAGGCAAAGTGGATGAGGCCATTTCTCTCCTGCAGGGTGTGGTGAAAGATGAGCATAAGTTTGCATTGGCTCATCACTTCCTCGGCGTGGCATTTATGCAAAAGCATCAGATTGTCCAGGCTCGGGGAGCATTCATGGAAGCAGTAAAACTTAACCCGAATCTGTCTGAATCCCGCACCGCACTGGCCGGGATCCATTTAGCCGAGGGCTCACTGGATTTGGCCATCGAACAGGCCCAGGTGGCCATTCAACTGAACCCACGCAACGTCCAAGCGGCCATCATCGCGGGCGATGCGTACCTCCGCAAGGGGGACTTCGCCAAGAGCAGGCAGGTCTTCGAGGCTGTCGCGCAGGGCCTACCCAATGAAGCCATCGGTCCCTACCGTCTCGGCCTCGTGGCCCGCGCCGAGAAGAATGACGCCAAGGCTTTGGCCTACTTCGAGGATGCGCTCAGCAGAAAGCCGTCAGCCATTGATCCGTTGGCCCAAATAGCCATGGTAAAGATCGCTCAAGGCAAGTCAAATGAAGCGCGAGAGCGGGTCACCAAGCAACTTGAGGCTTCACCGAATAACCCTCTGCTTTATAACCTCTTGGGCCAACTCTGGATGCAAGCGAAAGGCACAGGGCAGGCGGAGATCGCCTTCAAGAAGGCGATTGAACTTGATAATTCCCTCCTGCCCACCTACATGAGCTTAGGCCAGCTTTATCACCAGGCTGGCAAGACGGATCACGCGGCGAAGGAATACGAAGCGGTCCTCGCAAAAGATCCCAAGGCGATCCAGGCGCACATGCTGCTTGGCATCATCCATGATAGCCAAAAGGAATACGAGAAAGCTCAGAGGCAGTATCAGGAAAGTCTAAAACTTAATCCTCGGTTCGCTCCAGCAGCCAATAACCTCGCCTGGATCCTCGTCGAACAGGGAGGGAACCTCGATACCGCGCTTTCCTATGCCCAGATCGCTCGCGAGCAAAAGCCGGACGATCCTCACATCGCCGACACCCTCGGGTGGATCTATTACAAGAAGAACGCCTATCCTCTGGCCGTGAACCTCTTGAAGGAAGCCGTCGAAAAACTTCCAAAGGAGCCAAAGATCCAGTACCATTACGGGATGGCGCAGTATAAGAATGGGGACGCGGCCGGAGCGAAAAAAACTCTTCACGCCTCGTTGAAACTAAGCCAAACCTTCACGGGATCTGAAGAAGCCAGGAAAACGCTGGCAGGACTCTGAGGGGGGAGAACGACCCAGAAGAGTGGGGTTGCAGTTTACTGAGTGTTGTCCAGCACAGGCTGCAGTGACTCTCCTCGATCGCGTTTCTCTTGAATCTCCTTGAGCGTTATTTCGAATGAGGCCAGGCGTTCATCGGTCGTCGGATGGGATACGTCCATCTCAGATGTATTCTTTCTTGAGCGAAGGCTCTCCATTCTGCGCCAGAACTGCTTGATGGCCTGCACATCATAGCCGGCTCGAGCCATGATGAACGCTCCGACATAATCCGCCTGCGCTTCGAGTGAGCGGCGCTCAGAGGGTACGGAGGCCTCCGGAGAGGCGCCTGTGGTCGCACCAAGAAATGCATTGAGCATCGCGCTCAGCCGGACGTTCTGGCTGTGATTCAGGAGGTTGTGTGCGATTTCATGCGCCAGCAGCCAAGCCAGTTCGTCATCCGAGTGGACAAACCTCATCGCTCCAGTCGTGACACCGACACGCCTTCCATCAGCGATCCCATTAATTTGATTACTCTCAAGCAGCTGAACCGAGAATTGACAAGCGGGGACCGCCCATAGGTGGACGATCTGGCGGCTTCCCCCGCGCGCAACCTCGAGCTGGAGGGGCTGGATACGCGCAATGGTCATCCTCCGAATCCACTGCGACACCTCTTCGGCTCGAATCCCACGTACCGTCCGCTCGTTGACACTGATCAATTGATCGGCCAGCCTCAGACCAGCCGAGGCAGCTGGCAATCGAGGATGGATATAGGCGACAGAAACGCTGTTTCCTGCCCCTTCTCCACCCTGAATTTGGAGAGCTTCCTGGTCCTTGAGCAAGAATCCATATGTGGGTTCCCGATCAACAGAACACCAGTCTGCCGCCGCCACAAGGAGTGGAAACGCCACATCATGGAGACGGACCAGCATGGACGCCGGGGACATCGACTCACCACTCCTCACGACATCGTAATTTTGAGTCGAGCAAGCAGCCAGGACGCAGAGAGGCCACAGACATATCCTGGCAATAAGTCTTCTTTGTTTATTCAATGCCCTCACATTCACCTTGCGTATCTGTTCGAAGGATAAGGCGCCCTTTGCCGCGGCTAAAGAATCGTCCTGCGCGATTCACTTCATCTGCTAGCTATCATTCGGTATAATATCGCATCGTCCCACTCTCCTGCTCGCCCTTGATCTTGTTCATCGCACTTTCACCACCAATGCTCCGGAGTTGACCGTAGACAGGGACTGGGCAGCAACATGGATAGATGTTTTCTCAGCAGATCTTTGCTGAAGAACGACAAAGGGCCAGCCCTCTTATCGAGGACTGGCCCTTTGCTGTTCTGAAACTCTTACTACTAAAGACGAGTTAGACCTTATTTGCTTTCCGTCTCCAGATACCGAGCCCGGCCAAGCCAGCACCGAGCAGCAGCAAAGAGGCTGGCTCGGGAACGCTAGTAGTACCCGCTGGAATAGGAAGCGACAAAAGATTACCATGGCCATCGCCCGTATTGGAGCCCTCGAAAAACACCTTCAGACTGGGGGGAGTATCCAAACTGAACGTTCCGCCCGAGTTTGTTATGCTGAAGGTGTCACTATTGGTCAACGTATACGAGGGACTAATGGTGAAACAGGTAAAACTCCCCGAACCATTGCAGCCACCACTACCGCCAGCACTAAGACCGCCGTCGACTGTGGTCCAGTCCGTCACCGCGAGGCCTGTCGCGCTGCCAAAGCTACCGATTGCGAAAGCTTTGAGGGTGTCTATTCCCCCCCAGTCGCCAGTTGCGTTGAGCGCATTGGAGATGGTCAGATCCAGGTTTCCCCCATTCAGGCTCAGGTCAAAGGTGACATTTTGAAATGTCAGCGAATTGGCCCAGGAGGTCGGTGTACCAACCAACCCGAGCGTGAGAACCATGATTCCCAACAGTAAAACCATTTTACGTTTCATCTTGTTTCACCCCCTCCAAATTTATTGTTGCCGCACATCCA
>JBDSDL010000258.1:0-7092 GCA_039920585.1 Nitrospiraceae bacterium
GAATACGCCGTTTCCCTCATGCCCTCCATACCCAACAATCGATCATAACTCTGTGAGAATTTCGATGGCCGGTATATATGCCATGATAGGAGTAGGTCCCGCAGGATGCTCAAAAAGGCCGTCCTACGCGGCCGCAGCGAGCGAGGAGGCGAGGCGTACCCTTGCGGTACGTTGAGTCTCTGAGCGATGTGAGAACAAAGCTGGCGGACTTTTTCAGCATCCTGCTAGGTCGTGATGTGCGCTTGCGTGACTGTCCCACCCTTGATCCAGTAACCGCGAATATCCGGTTTTGATTTCTCCATGAGGGAGATGAGCAAATAAGCGGGGATGGGTAGGTTGATTTTTGGCCAGATTTCTTCGTAGTCGGTGGCAATCTTGATGTCGGTGATGGAGGGGCGAGCCGGGTCGTGGGGATGGGAGTGGTAGACCACTTGCAGATCGAGCCCTTTGCTCCGAATATCCTTCTTTGCAACGGAGAAATCCTGCATATCCATCACGAAGGCGATCTCGGCTCGTTCGGCCGGTGACAGTCGTTCCAAATGTGCAACCTTGGCTGGGTCGAAGGACGACAGTTTCTCAGCCCCTTCAAGAGCCACGATATTTTTGATCCGATAAACATGGGTGACCGTTCCGTTGGTTCCGGCTAGGAGCCCGCAACACTCGTAGGGATCGAGTTCCCTGGCGTGGGCCACCATGTCGTCGAGGATCGATTGAGGGATGATGAGATCAGACACGATAGCTAAATGGTGCAGCTGACGGCATAGTTCATGCTGAGATTTTTGATCTTCGGATTCTGGCCGCAGAGCGGGCAGGCCGGATCTTTGGGACGAAGGACCTTTCTGAATTTCATCTCCAGCGCGTCATAGATCAACAGGCGATCGGCCAGGGTTTCGCCGATACCGAGAATTTCCTTGATCGCTTCCGACGCTTGAAGAATCCCCATGGTCCCAGCGAGGGCGCCTAAGACACCGGCTTCTTGGCAATTCGGAACGAGTCCAGCCGGAGGCGGCTCAGGGTAGAGGCATCGGTAGCAGGGATAGCCGGCATGGGGCTTGATCGTCGTGAGTTGGCCTTCGAAGCGAAACATGCTGGCGGAGATGAGCGTCTTCTTGGCGAAGAAGCAGGCATCGTTCACGAGAAAACGCGTCGCAAAGTTGTCGGATCCGTCTAGCACCATGTCGAATTCGGATATCAGCGAAAGAATGTTGTCGCTGTCGACGTTCTGGTGATAGGTCTTGATCGTAATCTCCGGGTTGATCGCCGACAGGGTTTTTTTGCCGGACTCTACTTTCGGCATACCGACCGTGGCCGTGGAGTGCAGGATTTGCCGCTGTAAGTTCGAAAGATCGACGACATCGCCATCGACCAGACCGATAGTGCCGACACCGGCGGCAGCGAGGTAGAGCCCGGCAGGTGAGCCGAGTCCCCCGGCTCCGATGAGCAAGACCTTCGCCTTGGTCAGCTTCATCTGGCCCTTGCCGCCGACGTCGCTCAGAATAATCTGCCGGCTGTATCGTTGAATCTGTTGTTCAGTAAGTTCCATAGTTGGATCGTGCTTTCAGCAGTTAGCTATCAGCTGTCAGCTTCCAATCATAAGAATTTCTCAGAGCTGAAGGCTGAGAGCTGATGGCTGAATGCCACTCCCGTTATTCGACCACATTCAATTCAATCGGGTCGACGATGACGCCTTTCTTGCGAAGGCCAGCGATCGCCCGATCAATTTCCACACTCTCCCCGGTCAGTTCGAGATCCATCCATCCGGTGGTTTCACGCACGTCGGCGCGCCGGACATTGGTGACGACCTTGAATTCGTGACCGATCTGATAGATGATCGGTTCTTTGATCTTGTCTTCTGGAAACTGAACATGCACTTTCACATTCGGCATGATGTGCCTCCTGCAATGGCGGGCACGATCGAGACTTCGTCGCCGTCTTTGAGCGAGGTCTCTTTGCCCTTGAGGAATCGAATATCTTCTTCATTGACGTAAATATTCACGAACCTGCGAAGCTCACCCGTGTCGTCGCAGAGGCGATCCTTAATCCCAGGGTGGGAGGCGTTCAAGGTGTCGATCATTTCGACGATTGTACTGGCCTGTGCATCGACCTCTCCCTGTCCCTTCGTCAGAGGACGGAGCGGGGTTGGAATGCGAACCTTAATCATTCGTCACCACTCCCGTGTTTCCCTACCTTAAAGGTTTGTTCAAAGCTGACAAGACTCGGCTGAATGCGGTGGGGCCTGCCGATCGCATCGATCACGGCCTCCTGCGTCTTTAGGCCATTGCCGGTGATATAGGCAACTGTCACATCGCCTTTTTTTATCGTGCCTTGTTTCACCAGTTTCTGGAGCACACCGATCGTCACACCACCGGCTGTTTCAGCAAAGATTCCCTCTGTTTGTGCCAATAACTTAATCCCCTCCACAACTTCGTCGTCCGAGACCATATCCATGGAACCCCTGCTCTCTGTGGTCGCTTTGAGGGCGTAGTACCCGTCGGCGGGATTACCGATGGCCAGCGACTTGGCAATCGTCTTAGGCTTCACCGGCTTGAAGAAATCTCGCCCGGATTTGAAGGCTGTGGAAATAGGGGAACAGCCTTCGGCTTGCGCTCCGTTGATCTTCGTCCGCACGTCGTCGACGAGACCCAAGTTTTTCATTTCATGGAGGCCCTTCCAGATCTTGGTCAGGAGCGATCCTGACGCCATCGGGATGACCACTTGGTCCGGCGTGCGCCAGCCGAGTTGTTCCACGGTTTCGAACGCCAGTGTTTTCGAGCCCTCCGCATAGTAGGGGCGAATGTTGATATTCACAAAAGCCCAGGCATGTTCGCCCGCGATCTCGCTGCAGAGGCGATTGACGTCATCGTAATTGCCTTCGACTTCGACCACATTCGGCTTATAGATTAAATTCCCAAGAACCTTGGCGGCTTCCAAATCTCCAGGAATGAACACGTAGGCGCGCATTCCTGCGGCGGCCGCATGAGCAGCGACGGAATTGGCCAGATTGCCGGTCGAGGCACAGGCAATGGTTTCAAATCCTAGTTCGCGAGCTCTGGTGATGGCCACGGCCACGACCCGATCTTTGAACGAGAGCGTGGGATGGTTCACTGTATCGTTCTTGATATAGAGTTCGTCCAATCCGAGGTAGGCGCCGAGATTCTTGGCGCGCACCAGCGGGGTCATTCCGGCATGCGGGCCGAGAAAGACAGGCCCTTCCACCGGCAGGAGATCGGCATAGCGCCAGATACTGTGTGGGCCATCCTGGATCTTCTTGCGGGAAATATTTTTCTTGATCTCCTCGTAATTGTATTTCACTTCGAGGGGGCCAAAACACATCTCGCAGACATGGATTGCCTTTGTCGGATATTCTTTTCCGCACTCGCGACAGACTAGGGCTTTCATTGTGGCCATGGCGATTTCACCTTACTCGGTCAATAATTACGGCCGGACGGCACAGCCGGCAAACGGATCGCCGTCATCGAACAGTTCGGTAATCGTCGGGTGCGCTCCGCACAGCGCGCAGTCGGGATTGCGTTTCACTTTGATTTCTCTGAACTGCGTCTTGCGCGCATCGAAATCCAGGAAGCGATTCGTCAGAGGATGTCCGATACCCAGAATGAGTTTCAAGGCCTCAGTCGCTTGGATCGTGCCAATGATGCCGGCTAATACGCCGATTACGCCTGCCTCCTGGCAAGAGGCAACCAGCCCGGCAGGCGGCGGAGTCTTGAAGATGCAACGATAACAGGCCGACTGCTTCGGCACAATGGTCGTCACGCGGCCATCGAAGCGGAGGATGCCGCCGTGGACCAACGGTTTTCCGGCAAAGAAACAGGCGTCGTTGATCAAGAACTTGGCCGTAAAGTTGTCGACCCCGTCAATGACCACGTCGTACTCGCTGACGATCTTTAGGGCATTGCCGGCCGTCAGCCGCTCTTCGTACGTCGAGACCTGGACATCGGGATTCAATGCCTGAATCTTTTCCTTGCCAGAGAGGACTTTGGGACGGCCCACGTCCGACGTATGGTGAAGTATTTGCCGGTGAAGATTGGTCAGGTCCACGACATCGCTATCGATGAGGCCGATGGTGCCGACACCGGCTGCGGCCAGATAGAGCGCCGCCGGCGAACCGAGACCTCCCGCGCCGACCAGGAGAACCTTGGCCTTGGCGATCTTCTTTTGCCCCTTGCCGCCGACCTCAGGCAAAAGTATATGCCGGCTGTAGCGAGATATTTGATCGTCGGTAAATTCCATTTTCAGCTGTCAGCCATCAGCTGTCAGCCATCAGCTTGGAGCTGACTGCTGAAAGCTGAGAGCTTCTCGGCTCAAATATTAAAATACTTCTCGATGCTGATATACCGTTCCCCGGTGTCACAGAGAATGGTGACCACGTTCTTGCCTGGCCCAAGTTCCTGGGCTACCTTCTGCGCGGCGAACACATTGGCTCCGGCAGAAATGCCCACCAAAAGACCTTCTTTTTTCGAGAGCTGCTTGGCCGTTTGATAGGCCTCGTCATCGGTCACGGTCATGACACGATCGAGAATGGCCCGGTTCAAGACTTTGGGGATGAACCCCGCGCCGATGCCTTGAATCTTATGGGGCCCTGGCTCTCCACCGGATAAGACCGGCGATCCGGCCGGTTCAACCGCAATCACTTGCACCTTGGGATTCCGTTCCTTAAACAGTTCCCCGCAGCCGGTAATGGTGCCGCCCGTGCCGACAGCCGCCACAAACGCATCGATCTTTCCGTCGAGCGCTTCTAGAATTTCGACCGCCGTGGTCTTTTTATGCATGGCCGGATTGGCCGGGTTGGAAAACTGATCCGGCATAAAGTACGACGGATTCTGCGCGATGATGCTTTCCGATTCACGGATCGAGCCCTTCATCCCTTCCCAGGCCGGCGTCAACACGAGCTGCGCGCCATAGGACGACAAGAGACTCGCCCGCTCCATGCTCATGCTCTCCGGCATCACGAGGATCAGCTTATAGCCACGGACAGCGGCGACTAATGCCAATCCGATCCCTGTGTTTCCGCTGGTCGGTTCGACGATCGTGCCGCCAGGCTTGAGTGCGCCCAGTCGTTCCGCCTCGTTGATCATATTGAGGCAGATCCGATCCTTGACGCTTCCACCGGGATTAAAGAATTCGACTTTTCCATAGATCGCCGCCCCGCCTATTGGGGATAATCGATTTAGCCGTACAAGGGGAGTCCGTCCAATCAGTTCGGTAATGTCTTTGTGCAGGGTCATCGTCACCGGCCACCTCCCATATAAAACAAGAACTCAACCCGATCGCCGTCGTTTAGGCTGGTGGTGGCGAGGTGATTTCGGTCCAACATGGAGTCGTTGACCTCAACCGCAACCATTTGCGGTTCGATCTTTTTGGCTTGGAGAAGATCGAGGACTGTTCCCCCTGAAATCTCTTCGGCCTTGCCGTTGATTCTGACCTGCATGAAGACTCCTAACCTGGCACAGAGATTAAACAATTCAGCACGCTATCAAAGCGACTTCGACAATGTCAAGGCAACGAAACCGGCCGCCTCGTGGCTTGACTTTGTCCGCAAACCGCCGCCACTATGCCACATGTTGGATGAGCAATGACATGTGGAAGCGCAATTTCATGTTCAGGTCTACCGAGGCCACCCCGCTCAAAGAATCCGAAAACGAACTCTTTCACGATACCGATCCTGCCATGGATAGCACCGGACTCCAGTTAGAGAAATTTTTATCGGTTTGGATTCAAGGTGACGGAGAGGAGGACAGACCAACGACCTTCACGAACATGTATGTCCGCACGGCGACATTGGATTTTCAGAAGCGAGTCGGGTTTCTGCAGCCCCTCCAAGGCCGCTCACATCAGATCAAGCAGGTGCTCACGCCTGGCCAAAAGCAGTTTCTGCACCAGTGGCTCGCCACCGAAGCGCCCAAGGCTTGGGAGGCCACAGACGACCATTTCAAGACGTTGTTTGAACTCGAATAGCATGTGCCGGCAATGAGAGTCGCCCCCTCCCATTCCATCGTGTGCTCGCTCTGTCTCGTCCTGCTGATGCTCGTGGTTCCGGTTGGGACCGGATGGAGCACGACGATAGAGGTCTACTATGGGCCGGAGGACGCGCCACTCGATCGCCTGACGGCGCTCTATCGGCATGCGACCCGCTATCTCTACGTGGCCGTCTATGGGTTGACCTCTCCCCGTGCGGTGGAAGCGATGGTCACGGCGAAGAAGCGGGGGGTCGATGTGCGGCTGATCACCGATCTGAGACGTATCGAAGACATGAAACAGCTCACGGCGCTTCGTACACTGCATTTGGCCGGTATACCGATTCTCGTGAACCAACACGATGGGCTGATGCACCTGAAACAGGTGGTGATCGACGATGAAGTGAACGCTTCCGGTTCGATGAACCACACGACCAGCGGCAATCGCTATAACGATGAACGGCTCGATGTCATTACCGATCACGCGATCACCGTCAAGGCCCGGGAGAAGTTCCTGGCGATGTGGAACGATCGCACCCGGTATCGGGAATGGAAGTAAATGGGAAGGTGAGACCTCGATCTTACTTAGCCTCAACCTCGACCTCGACCTCAGCCTTCCTTATGTGAGGCGTGATGACTGAACAGACCGACGTCGCGGTGGTGGGGGCAGGGGGGGGCGGAGCCGTCTTAGCCCTGGCGCTGGCGAAGCAAGGGATCAGCACCATCGTGTTGGATCAGGCAGCCGGTCCACCCCAGGGCTTGCGTGGAGAAATTCTCCAACCGAATGGACAGCAAGTCCTCGAGCGCTTGGGCGTGTTGCCGTCGTTGCCGGCCGATGCCACGAAATCTGTGCGGCACTTTCATTTTTGCCGGGCCGGAGGTACGCGCCTCTGCAGCATCGACTATGGCGATTTGCCGCCGCCCTACAATCGCGCCATTGTGACGCTCCCGAACGTGGCACACCACGCCATTGTCGCGGCGGTGCAGCAGCATAAGACCGTGACGCTCCGCTATGGGACCTCCTTTACAGGACTCTTGCGTGAGGGAAATCAGGTGGTGGGATTATCCACGCAGGGGCCAGAGGGTACCAATACCATCCGTGCTAAGATTGTCGTCGGCG
>JBDSDL010000259.1:0-6596 GCA_039920585.1 Nitrospiraceae bacterium
GATGCGCCGTTTATCCCCGTCAACTGTGCCGCCATTCCGGAACAGCTGCTCGAAAGCGAGCTGTTCGGCCATATGCGCGGCGCCTTCACGGATGCGAAGGCGGACAAGCGTGGCCTCTTTGAAGAGGCGCAGAAGGGTACGCTGTTTCTCGACGAGATCAGTGAATTGCCGTTGATGTTGCAGGCCAAGATCTTGCGCGCGATTCAGGAGAAAGAGATTCGCCGCGTGGGGGCCAACAAACCGATCGCCGTCGATGTACGCATCATTGCGGCGACGAATCTCAACCTGACGGAAGAGGTGAAGGCGAAGCGCTTCCGGGAGGATTTGTATTACCGGCTCAATGTGATCGAACTGCGCCTGCCCCCCTTGCGCGAGCGCCGCGAGGACATCACCCTGCTCGTGGACGCGTTCATGAAGAAGTGCGCAGCATCCCGTGGAAAACAGCTACAGGGGGTGAGCGAATCTGCGCTGGCGATGCTGGTGGATTATGCCTGGCCGGGCAACGTGCGTGAATTGGAAAATGTGATCGAGCGGGCTGTTACGCTCAGCCGAAGCGAGAAAATTGTTCCTGACGATCTCCCATCGACAATTCAAGGAGCCCGTGGCGATCGGCGCGTACTCGACGACGCGGCCGAACGGACCCTGTCGCTGGACGAAGTGGGGAAAGAATACATTCTCAAGATCCTCGAAAAGACCGGTGGTAATAAGTATCAGGCCGCCCACATGCTTGGAATCGATCGCAAGACGCTCTATCGGAAGCTGGGGGAGATCGAGGGGAAGACGCCGGAGTGAGACAAGAATTATCCAATAGCGAGCAACAGTTTCGTCTCATTGTGGAGGCTGCTCCTATTGGCATGCTGCTCGTGGACGAGCGTGGCACGATTGTGATGGTGAATGCTTCCGCACTCCACCAATTCGGCTACGAGAGGGACGAGTTGCTCGGCAAGTCAGTCGAGATGCTCATTCCCGGGCCGTCTCGATCCGATCACCAGCAGCATCGAACCGGGTTCATCAAGGCTCCTGAGAAACGAATGATGGGGGGCGGACGCGAGTTATCTGGCTTGCGGAAGGACGGGAGTGAGTTTGCTGCTGAAATCGGACTCACGCCTATTCAGACGGCCAAAGGGATGGGGGTGGTGGCGTCGATCTTGGATCTCACTGAACGCAAACGTCTGGAGATGCGACTCCGACAGGCTGAGCGGTTGGCGGAGTTGGGCACATTGGCTTCCGGCATGGCGCATGAAATCGGCACGCCGATGAACGTGATCCTCGGGCGTGCGGAATATTTGCTCCAACGTACAGCCGATGCAGGAATGAAGAAGGGTCTTACCACGATCGTCACACAGGTCGAGCGAATCACCAAAGTAATGAACCAACTCCTTACCTTTGCCAGGCGGAAGCCGTCGGAGCGGCGGGCCGTCGATCTCGGTGAGATCGTGGACGACAGCCTGGAGATGTTCGAGGAACGGATTGCCCACAGCCGCGTCACGATTGAGAAGACGATTGAATCGTCCTTGCCCCCAGTCCTTGCCGACCGGGATCAACTCATCCAAGTGCTTATCAATCTCGTGATGAATAGTCTCCATGCCATGCCGGATGGGGGGCGGCTCGGTCTGAGCCTCGATCGAGAGAACGGGCACGTGCGGGTCGGGGTGTCCGATACCGGCCACGGGATGCCGGAAGAAATCCGCTCGAAGGTATTCGATCCATTTTTCACGACGAAAGATTTCGGGAAGGGGACCGGTTTGGGTCTCACGGTTGTGAAAGGCATCATCGAAGAACATGGCGGGACCATCTCTGTAGAGAGTGTTGTCGACAAGGGCACGACGTTTTGGATCCGACTCCCTCTTGAGGAAGCTCCGCTGAAAACGTGAGGCGTAAAACGTTCAGGAAACTTCGAATATTCATCCGGCTCGCCAGCTCTCTAACGCCTCAGCCGTAACCTCAGCATCAACCTTCCGATAATGCGTCTGGCGCTCTGCTGTTGCAATCTGCGACAGAAGCGAGTTGCCCGCTGTCGCAATTTTCATCAGACCTTGGCGCATTTCCTTCCCCAGCCCTGCTCATTCCGAGGAAATATCAAGCAAGTTGGCCCAGATCGGAAATCCATCGTGTCTCGCCGGCGAGATGGTTCGGCTTGCACGGGTTGTGCATTGTGTCCCAGCAGAGCGCGAAGGTTCATCTGGTCTATCTGGTTCAACCAAACAAACGAGGCAAACCAGATCAACAAGAGAGACCAGCTGTAGAGGGGCAATGGATGGCACAGGGGATGACACAGGAAAGGAAGTCTGCCGTGATACTCATCGCCGAAGATGATCGGGAGATGCGGAGTCTCCTCTGCGATGAGCTGTACGATCTGGGGGTGTCCATCCGAGAAGCGGCTGATGGGGACGAGGCTCTTCGATCGGTGCTCGATACTCGCCCTACGCTGATTCTCACGGATCTCCGTATGCCGGCAGGTGGTTTAGATTATATTTCCAGGCTCCGGACGTTTGCTCCCGGGGTGCCGATCGTTCTGCTGACGTCATTTGGAGATTCTCAGACCAAAGCCAATGCCTTGGCTCTCGGCGTCGAGGCCTACTTCGATAAGCCGGTTCACCTCAGCGAACTCAAAGGAGCTGTACGGCGTCTCTTAGGCCCGACATTGGACGGGGAAACCGACGGAGACATTGTACGATAGTGACTCTTCAGCGTGTGAGAGGTGTGAGATGGCCGGATCTCAAAAACAATCTACTCCCGTTCCCACCTGTGTCGATCCCATCCTGGCCGCTCGCCTAGAGGCCATCAAGCAGTTAGCCGGTGGGGTTTTCGAGCGCGTGGCCGTCATGGATCGCAATTTCAACGTGATCTACGCGAACGAGTCCGCATGGTCTGAAGACGCAGTTCAATTGTCCGGCCATCAAGCGAAGTGCTATGAGACATTTGCTCATCGGAACGATCCCTGTGGCACCTGTCCGGCGACAAAGCTATACGAATCGCCCGAGGTCCAGTCCGTGGCCTGCGCTTCCGGAGGGGATGGCACAGCTTGCGGAATGGACCAGGCGTTTCCGCTGGTTTCGAGCAGCGGCGAGGTCGAGTCCGTGCTGGTGTTGCTCAAGGCGCCGTCGAAGCCTGTGAGGCAGATGAGCGGTGAGCGCGTGGAGGCACAATACGAATCGAAGCTGGGTGAGCTGATAGGTTCGAGCGCGCCGATGCGAGAAGTCCTCGACATGATTCGGCTCGTGGCGGACAGTTCCGCGACTGTGCTGATTCAAGGGGAGAGCGGCACCGGCAAGGAACTGGTGGCCAAAACGATTCACCGTAGCAGCTATCGGCGGGATAAGCCCTTCGTCGTGGTCGATTGCGGTTCGCTGCCGGAAACGCTGTTGGAGAGTGAGTTGTTTGGCCATGTGAAGGGGTCCTTCACCGGCGCGCATGCCACTAAACGCGGACTCTTCGAAGAGGCGGACAGCGGGACGATCTTCCTCGACGAGATAGCCGACACGACAGCGACGTTTCAAGCCAAGTTGCTGCGTGTCCTCCAAGAGGGCGAGATTAAGCCGGTCGGCGGGACTCAGCCGATCAAGATCGATGCGCGGGTCATCTCCGCGACGAACAAGGATCTATCCGAGCTGGTAAAGGCCAAAACATTTCGTCAGGATCTCTACTATCGATTAGCAGTCTTGCCGCTCTACTTGCCGCCGCTTCGGGAACGGCGAGAGGATATTCCGCTGCTGGTCGAACACTTCGTGGCGACGTCTTGTAAGCGTCATCGGCAGCCGCTCCGAACTATCTCGCCGGAAGTCATGCGAGCGTTGACCCAGGCTCCATGGCCCGGCAATGTGCGGGAGCTGCAGCATTATATCGAGCGAGCGGTCGTGACGACGACCGGGCCTGCGTTGAGCTGTGCGGATCTGGTCATGGCGGGATCGAAGCCGGCGGAGCATGACCTCCGCTCCGTGTCGCGCGGCGCGGTGACGCAAGCTGAACGGATGTGGATCGTGCAAGCGCTTCATCAGGCCGGCGGCAATCGAGTCAGAGCCGCCAAGCTCCTCAAGATCAGCCGGGCAAGCCTCTACAACAAACTCCAGCAGTACGACATTTCCTAAGTTTCTGCCCCGAATCTCCCCAATGATCCTCATCGATCTGTCCAAGAATTTAGACAGCAGAACCCGTTGAAATGCTGCCATCTTCTTTCTTGTCACGCGCGGCACTGTCTATGACCGTGGAAAATCTCCTCGCTGCATCGTGGTCGGCGCAATCCACGTTCTTTCGCTAAACCACGGATCTCGCAGGCGAAGTGCTCTTTCCCTCAGCATGCGGACGCTTCGGCATGTCCATTGCTGTAGAGCAACACCGCTGGTGAAGGTCTGGGTAATTAGGACCGGCCTCCGAATGGCCCGCTCCTCCGCAAGGAGGAAACCTTCACCGGCTCTTAACAAAGGCCAAAAAAAAAGCAAAGAAGCCCTCAGCTGTCAGCCATCAGCTAGATCAAGAAGATTGAATTACCGGCTGAGAGTTGACGGCTGATCGAGTGATCCAGATCAACCACTTGCCGATGGCGGCGGGTATAGCAAGAAGAGGAGGCCGAGGCATGAAAAAGGTATCGGGTTCGCGCAGCTGCCGCGCATATCGCATGGCAGCAAGTCTGCCGGCAGCGCTGTTCGTGAGCAGCCTGCTGACAGTTCCGATGGGGCTGGCTGCAGACCAGCCCACCCACCATGGCGACATGGGGGAGTCATCGGCGGAGAAGGTGATTTATCGCGAAGGCGGAGCGATCCTGCATGACCGCATGATGGAGGAGGTGAAGCGCCAACAGGAAGCCATCGGGAAGAAAGGTGGGTATAGCACCGGCGCGAACAGTCACATGCTGCAGCAGGGTGTTCTGCTGGTGGCGGAGGATCCAGCCAAAATCTCCGTCAGTAGCGGGCAGCGTTGCCCGGCGAATGCGCCGATGAAGGACTATCACGTCTCGGCGATCAACGTCGAAATTACGCTGAGCCGGTTTCTCGACTATTTCCCTGGTTACATGTATGTGCTGAAGGAGAACGTCGAAAAGGTCCGCGGCGAAGAAGCCGCGAATCGGGAAGCGAGGGAGAAGGAGAACGATCCCGGCGCCGTGTCGAGCGGGTTGCAGGGCGATGCCATTCAGCCCCTCGTGATCCGGGCCAACCAGGGCGATTGTCTGAAGCTCACCTTGCACAACGAGATCACAGAGGAGCCGACGAGCTTGGTGATCAACGGTTCATCCATGGTGGTGGCCGCGACCGGCAAGCCGGCGACTCCCTCGAATCCAGAAGGCACGATTGCACCGGGTGGGCAGCAGAGTTTTGAGTGGTATATCAAGCCGGACACTCAGGAAGGGGCGCGATTTTTCCGGTCGCATGCGTCGCGCGAGCAGTTCAACCAGGGCTTGATCGGCATGCTCGTCGTGGAGCCGCGCGGTTCACGCTATCTCAGCCCCTTCGACGGCAAGCCGATGGCGAGCGGCTGGGAGGCCATGATCGAAGATCCAAAGGGCGCGGACTTTCGAGAATTCGCGATTTTCTATCATGAGGCCGGCGACGAAGCGTTCCGCCTTTTGAATAAGAAGGGCGAAATGCTGCCCCAGCGCGATCCACATACCGATTCCTATCGGCCGGGCGCACGGCTGCTGAATTACCGCAGTGAACCGCACGGCACACGCATCGAGCTTCAGGCCCATATGGGTTTCTACGGCGACGAGTCCATGGCATACGGGTCTTATACATTTGGCGACCCGGCTACGACCGTTCCTCGATCCTATCTCGGCGATCCAGCCAAGTTCCGGATGGCGGGCGGTTCGGAAATCGTGCACTCGCATCACCTCCACGGCGGCTCCATCCGCTGGGCGCGCCAGCCGGGGAACAGCAATCTCGATTTCGCACTGTCGAAGAATGGGCCGGTGAAATTTCCTGCGATCAGCGACCCCTCAGACCGTTTGGACGTGCAGTCCATCGGGCCGACAGAAGTCTACGATCAGGTGATTGAAGGTGGATCGGGGGGCCTGCAAGCCCTGGCCGGCGAGTTCGTATTCCATTGCCACATCCCGCAACATTATGTGACGGGCATGTGGGGATTCTGGCGTGTGTATAACACGCTGCAAGCGCCTGGTTCCCAGACCGATGTGATGAAGCCGCTGGTCGAGCTGCCGGATCGCGTCGGCAAAATCAAGACGGGTACTCAATCGGATAAGCTTGTCGGGACCACGGTGGACTGGTATGGCGGCAAGAAGTACGAGATCACCAAGGACAAGACCGATTGGAAAGCCAATCCGGTCAAGGTCTCCATAAAGGACTGGGTGGAGATGATGCTCACGCCGCAAGGCAAGCCGGGCAAGAAGAACAGCGAGAAAGAGCAGACCTTGGCCTACGACTCGACCGTCAACGACTGGGCCTGGGACGGGCAGAAGGCTATGAGCGAGCCTGAGACGACCTATGAGTGGGTGAATTACAAATCGGCGACGCCGGGTAAGCGGCAGGAGATTCTCTTCGATCCCCAAACTGGCAAGATCGCCTGGCCATGGCTGCGTCCGCACCTGGGCCGGCGTGTGCCGTTCTCTCCGAGCCACAGCGGAGCGCCATGGCTGGAGCCGATCC
>JBDSDL010000260.1:0-5649 GCA_039920585.1 Nitrospiraceae bacterium
GAGAAACCGCTCCCGGCGGGTGGGCTTGCGATACCGTTCAAACGACACCTCGGCAAAGGTCTGTTGTGGCATGGGTGCGCCTCCTCCAGATGTGATGCGCCATCCTTAGCACAGACCACGAGAAGAATAAATCAGACCTTCCTTAGTTTAACATTCCAGCGATACCGTTTATAGAAGGTTGTTGTAGGCAATGGATCAATACAACCCAGGAGACCAGAGGGAACTTACTGTTCCCAAAACTGTGGGGTTGGCTTATTCCCAGGCTCTTCAATACTTAGGCCTCACGGTACTCGCTTCAGGCATCCTTTTGGGGTGTTATCAAGTCTTCGCTTGGCTAAAGACGGGCACGTGGCACGCATACTCGCTTCTGACAGCCTTTGCGTACATGCTTGATTGGCTTAGGACGCTTTCTCGCGGGCGATTACAGAGGGAGCTACTCGATTGGATTAACAACCCCACCGATAGGCTGGGTCTGCACACGATGGTGACGGGCATCCTGGGATTCGTTCCGCTCTCCCTCGTTCTTGTTGCCGTAGGGCTTCTGTTCTTCATGGGGACGTTAAGGTCTGAGAGATGAAAAAAAGAAATGGGGACATTCTACATTTCCGGCACTCGGCAGCGGATTTTCTCTAAGCTTGGATGTCCTTTGTGAAAGGCTAGGCTGCTCGGTGATTCCGTGGCCCGGACTCAAAGGTGATATCCAGCCGCCCCCCACAGGCGCGAACGATTTTCCGGAGGGTGCGCAGTTCATAGCGGTCATAGTCGGCGTTTTCATAGCGACTGATAGCCGAGGCCGTCGTTCCAACTCGCTGTGCGACCTGCGCTTGTGTGAGCCCTGCCTCTTGACGTAGCCGACTCAGCTGTTCTCCAATTGCCAGCTTTTGTACTTCTTCCTCGAATCCCTTTCTGAACTTGGCGTTGGCGAGCTTTCTCTCCACCCATCCCATGGAACTCTTAGCGGATTGTTTTCTCATGTTTTCTCCTCTCTTCGAACTCCTGCTTGTACATTTCTGCTCGGTCGATTTCACGTTTGGGCGTTTTGTCACCAGATTTCCTGACTCCGTGCGTCATGATAAGTCTTCGTCCGACAAAGAAGAAGCACAGGATGCGATCGGCATCGACTTTGAACTCGAAGATCTGGTCCGTCTCGGTCAAATGCTTGAACTTACGCTCGTTCCAGATCTTGCCGGTGTCTCCCATGCGTGCAAACAGCGCGGCGAATTTTTGCTGAACAGCCAGAGGAAGCTGTTCGAGCCATTCTTCAGCTGGTGCGGCTCCGTTCGAGGTGACGTAGAACTCTACGCTGAGAGCCGGACCGTCATAGACCAGTCGGCTTGATGGCAATTTGCCGGGTGAAAGGGCCATTCTTCCTCGTCAGGGATATAGCATATACGCTACTATTGCGGCAAGGGGGATTGGAAACAGGGTTGAGGGATCAGCGCGGGCACCGCTTCATTTATTGCTGAATCGCTGAGAGCAGCCACTTCCCATCTGGGGATTGCATGAAGGTCCAGGCTTCGCCGGATTCAGTCGGAATCTCTTCGCTGCCTTCGACGAGATAGCCTGGTTCTCCGCGCTGCTTCGTCAGAGACAGGTTGTAGTCACGGGCACTCCAGCGAAGCCCTGCTGTCACGTACTGCGTCGCTTGTTCGGTCCAGACTTCCAGGATCTCAGCACGGAGGAGCACCACATCCTCCACATGGTTCCGGATGTCTTGACTGGTGTTGTCGGCTAGGGCGGCGCTGAAATAATTCAGCATTTCCGGCGTGACGAGTTCTCGCAACTCGGTCAGATCCTGGTTGCTCCAGGCCTTTTGAACTTCGATCAGGAGTTGTTGAAAGGCGGCTTTATCAGCAGAGATCACACTATCGACCGATAATTTCTGTCTGGTTGTGGTGGACCGCTTTGTCGGCAGATTGTCCTTGGATGGGTCGCGGCCTGTGATTCCGGAAAAATCGGGGAGGGAGGGTCGTTGTATTTTCAGGAAATAAAAAATTGTTGCAGCTGTCACGAGCAGGAGGATCAGAAGGATTCCGGCTGAGCTGAAATCTCCGGTGGTGTTGTTAGTTTCGGGAGTAGGCGCATCGACATCGGTGGTCTGCGCGCTGCTGTTCGTCGCTCTGAAGAGCATCTCGGCGATCAATAATCCGGCGACTCCAGCGGCGAGCCCGGTCGACAGGGAAGAGCGTTGCAGAATGAGTGTCGTTGTGTTCAAGACTGGCTCCCTGCTACCGGTCGCGTTGGTAATCATACTCCCGGCGCCATATCCTAGCAGCAATGGTTCCTTGAAAATGTAATATTTGAGGGTAGAGACCGGGGCGTTTGCTGTTTCAGATGAGAAACGTAGGTGGAGATTGTCAGGGGAGCGGCCCAAAGTGTCAGGGGCACTTTTCAATGCGTCGGCCTATCTTTACGGTCACAAATTGCTGTCAGTTGGAACATGAAATCGCCAGGAAAGTGGGAGGCGTTTCTCTTTACTGCCTGGTTGAGTGTTTTGGCAGGAACGCCGTAGAGCTTTGCCAGAACCGTATCCAGAATCACTCGATGTCCACGGATAAGTAGAATGTTCCGTTCAACGTGTTCACTCAGTATTGGCACGGCCATGTGTGTTCTCTCACGACAAAAAGATAGGTTTTCGCGCGACAGCGAAATACCGTTTATGATTCAGGAAATCAACGGGCCGAGCGTTGGAATGGAAGTAGTTGTGGTCGCACGCGGAGCATACCAGTATTCGCATGCGTTGCCGTATCTATTGTGGAACACTTGCGGCGGTGCGGCGCTGGTCGCCCACATGCATCATGTTGTTCGCAGGTTGTCTTGACAGTACGATCTCGGTCTCGGTAAGATGCCACAACCTTTAATGCTCATCCTGCGAGGTGAGCAAGGAGTGCTCATGGGCTTCAGTCAGGTTTGTGTTTGTCGGCATACCCAACCTTCTCATCGGATATCGATGGGAGGGTTTTTTTATGCCAGCTGGAAGAGGTGAACGGGTAGAGGTGCAAGGTAAGACGTAAAAGTAAGCGTGAGACCTGGAACCTGAAACATGAAACGTGAAACGTTTGAATGTGATGCGGTGAGGATGAGGTGATGATGCCGAGTAGTGATCGACAGGCCGAACGGCTGGTGATGGATGCGGGAGACATTGCGCGGGTAGTCACCCGCATTGCCCATGAAATTCTCGAACGCAACAAGGGTGTGAAAGATTTGGCGCTAGTGGGGATTCGTACCGGGGGGGTACATCTGGCCCATCGGCTGGTGCGGCGGATCCAAGAGATTGAAGCGGCGCAGGTGCCGATCGGCGAGTTGGACATTACTCTTTACCGGGACGATCTGTCCTTGCGGAAGGAACAACCGATTCTCAGGAAGACGTCGGTCCCGTTCGACATTTCCGACAAAATCATTGTGTTGGTCGACGACGTGCTGTTTACGGGCCGGACCATTCGCGCGGCGATGGATGGGTTGATCGATCTGGGACGGCCGGCAGAAATTCAACTGGCCGTTTTGGTTGATCGAGGCCATCGTCAGTTGCCGATCAAGGCGACGTTTATCGGGAAAAATATTCCGACGTCACGGGAAGAAAAGGTTCAGGTGCTGTTGGAAGAAGAAGGCGAAGACGATCGGGTGGTGATCTCCAAGACATGAAGCGGAGGATGCCATGAGTCTCAAACGCAAAGATTTACTGAGTCTGGCGCCCCTGTCGATAGATGAGATCACGCTCATCCTTGAAACAGCGGATTCTTTCAAGGAAGTCACGGGCCGCGAGATCAAGAAAGTGCCGGCTCTGCGAGGCAAGACCGTCGTCAATCTTTTCTTCGAGCCCAGCACGAGAACGCGGACCTCGTTCGAGTTGGCGGCGAAGCGGCTGAGCGCGGATGTGATCAACTTTTCACCGTCGTCGAGCAGCATTGTGAAAGGGGAAACGTTGCTCGACACCGCGCGTAATATCGAGGCGATGCAGGCGGATATTATCGTCTTGCGTCACCCCTCTGCCGGCGCCGCCGAGGCTCTGGCCGTCGGGGTGAAGTCTTCTGTGATCAATGCCGGAGACGGGTGGCATGAGCATCCGACCCAAGCCCTTTTGGATCTCTATACGATTCGCGAGCGTGGGTTGTCGTTCGAGGGGCTGCGGGTGGCGATCGTCGGAGATGTGGCGCATAGCCGTGTGGCGCGTTCGAACATTCATGCGCTCGTGAAGTTGGGAGCCGAGGTTCGGCTGGTGGGGCCGCCGACGATGATGCCCTGTGGCGTGGAGAAATTGGGCGCGCACGTCTACTATAAACTCGACGAGGCGTTGCGCGGTGTGCAGGTCATCATGATGCTGCGCTTGCAGCTCGAACGGCAAGGGATTGCGCTGTTTCCGACCATTCGCGAATATGCGCGTCTCTACGGTCTGACAGCCGAGCGGGTCAAGTTGGCCGATCCTGGCGCGATTGTCATGCACCCGGGTCCGATCAATCGAGGGGTCGAGATCGCTCCGGAGGTGGCCGATAGTTTGTCATCGGTGATTTTGGATCAGGTCGCGAACGGCGTGGCGGTTCGCATGGGGATTCTCTATCTCATGTCAGGAGCAAACTGAATCGTGGCTATTCACATTGCAGGCGGGCACGTGATCGATCCTGGGCGATTCAACGGTGTGGCCGATGTGCTGATCGATGAGGGGCGAGTGGTCGCGGTGGGGCCTCACCTCAAGATTCCCGCGGGAACCACGAAAATCGATGCCAGGGGACAATTGGTTCTTCCCGGATTTGTCGATCTCCACGTTCATTTTCGGGAGCCGGGCTTTGAATACAAAGAGTCGATCCAGAGCGGAGCGGCGGCGGCGGTGGCTGGCGGCTTCACCTCGGTCTGTTGTATGCCCAATACGAATCCCGTTAATGACAACCAAGCGATTACGGAATTCATGCTCGATCGCGCGAGGGCGGCTGGGCTGGCGAATGTGTTTCCGATCGGCGCGATCACGAAAAGTTCGGAAGGGATGGAACTGGCAGAAATTGGCGACTTGCGGCGTGCCGGCTGTGTGGCGATCTCGGATGACGGGAAGCCGGTGATGAATAGTCTGGTCATGCGGCGTGCGATGGAGTATGCCTTGGCTTTCGATGTGCCGGTGGTCGATCATTGCGAAGATCTGCATCTTGCCGAGGGGGGCTGTATGAACGAAGGGGCCATCTCGACCGAGTTGGGACTTCCTGGGATGCCGGCAGCAGCGGAAGATGTGATGGTGGCGCGTAATGTCGCCTTGGCCGAACTGACTGGGGCACGGCTGCACCTGGCCCATATCAGCACCGAGGGATCGGTTCGGATGGTACGGGAGGCCAAATCACGCGGAATCAAAGTCACAGCCGAAGCCTGTCCCCATCACTTTACGATCACGGAAGAAACTGTCCGAGGCTATAATACCTATGCCAAAATGAATCCTCCGCTTCGGACCTGGAAGGATGTGCAGGCGATCAAGGAGGGGCTCCGTGACGGCACGATTGATGCCATTGCGACGGATCATGCCCCGCATGCTTCCCAGGAAAAACAGCTGGGATTTACCGAAGCGCCGTTCGGGATCGTTGGACTGGAGACGGCGCTGCCATTGACCCTCGCGCTGGTCGATGAGGGGGTCTTGTCGTTGGAGTCGGCAGTCGACAAGTTGAGCACGGCTCC
>JBDSDL010000261.1:0-21701 GCA_039920585.1 Nitrospiraceae bacterium
GGGTATAGGTCAGGTTGCCCAGCCACTCACCCTTGTCGAGCAATCCAATCAGTTTGTCGATGAACGCCAACTCAAACGCGGCTTTCTTATCGCCTGCTCGAACTTTCTTTTCCGTTTTCTGTTTCCGCCGATCGAGCGTGTCGAGGTCGGCCAACAGCAACTCAGTTTCAATGATGCCAATGTCACGGAGTGGGTTCACCGCTCCGCTGACGTGCACAACGTCCGTTCCTTGAAAACAGCGGACGACATGGAGCAGCGCATCGACTTCTCGGATGTGCCCAAGAAACTGATTGCCGAGGCCTTCACCCTTGCTCGCCCCTTCGACCAAACCGGCGATATCGCGCACCTCCAGCGTGCTATAGGTCGTCTTCTTCGACTTAAAGAGATCAGTGAGGACGCCGAGTCGCGGATCCGGCACCAGGGCGATGCCGGTATTGGGATCGACGGTCGCGAAGGGGTAGTTGGCTGCTAGCGCGCCGCTACCTGTGAGCGCGTTGAAGACGGTGGTCTTCCCCACGTTCGGGAGTCCGATCATGCCGCAACAGAGTCCCATAGCCTTAACTCAGTTCTGAGTTATGAGTGTTGAGTCCTGAGTTGTTGTACTGTCGCCTAAAAACTCAGAACTCTCAACTCAGAACTCACAACTCGTTGTTTTCCTCTTGTTCCCGCACATTAAACTGATTCATCGCCACGGACAGGCCCCGATGAATTACACATTCCAACGCATCGACAGCACGATCCAGACAGGGATTCAATACCTCGATCTCTTCTCTCGTAAACGCCTGCAACACATAATCCGCCGAATCCTGATGCGGTGCTGGCCGGCCGATTCCGATCTTGACTCGCACAAATTGGGGCGTCCCGATCGCGTCGATGACCGACTTAATCCCGTTATGTCCCCCATGCCCACCGGCTTGCTTGATCCGGAGACGCCCCAGATCGAGGTCGAGATCGTCATGGACGAGAATCAGATCGTCAGCGGTCAGCAAAAACTCACGCAGGAGGCCTTTGAGCGGAGGACCGGTGATGTTCATCCAATCGAGGGTGCCGGCGAGTTCGAGGAGTTCCGACCCAAGTCGTCCCGATCCGCGATGAGCCATGCCGCGCTTGGCGAGACGGACGGACCACCGAGCGGCAGCCCGCTCGACGACCCACATGCCGACGTTGTGGCGGGTGTGGGCATAGGCCGCGCCAGGATTGCCCAGCCCTACGATGAGGCGCAACGTTACTTCTTCTTTTCGGTTTCTTTCTTTTCAGCTTTTGGCGCTGCAGCGCCCTTCTTGTCGCCACCTTTGGCATCAGGAGCAGCCGCTGCCGCACCGGCTTTCGCCGGTTCACTACCCTCAGCGCCTTCACCTGCCACTTTGCCCTTTGCGGCTACCTCAGGCTCTTTCGCAGCCTCTGGTGCAGCGGCACCGCTTGCGAGGAGCGATTCAAGCTTGGCTTCCGTCATTGGCGCAGCCACACTCACAACCATCTGCTCAGGGTCGTCCAGATAGCGGACCCCTTCGCGCGCGGCAAGGTCTTTCAGGTGGAGACCTTGCGCAATAGCAAGCCCAGAGGCATCAACTTCGATGAAGTCTGGCAATGCAGCCGGCAGACACTCAATGTGCAACTCGCGCATATTATGGTGGAGTATGCCGCCTTCTTTGACGCCGGCAGGTATCCCGCCGGTCAAATGCAGAGGCACCTTCACACGAATCGCCTTGTCCATCGAAATTTCAAACAGATCCGCATGCAGCACATGCCCTTCGACCGGATCGACCTGGAAATCTCGCAACAATGCGGTGCGGTTCGGTTTCGACTTCGCACCGGTGAGCGTGAGCGACACGAGCGCAGCCCCCCCGGCCTGTGCCTTCAAAATCTTGACCAAGCTATCTGGTTCAATCGTCAAAAGCAGGCACTCGCCCTGCCCATACAACACGCCCGGGACCTTGCCCTCTCGCCGAAGCTGGCGCGCCGCACCCTTACCTGTTTTCTCTCTTATTTTGACTGCTAGATCGAACTTCATGATGGCACTCCGCCCCCTTCTCGCTGGTCTCTAGTCGACTCGGTCTCAGGTTGTAAGAACAATGAACTCACCGACTCATCTTCATGGATTCGCCTGATCGCCTCGCCCAACAGCGGCGCGATCGATAATTGATGCAACTTTGGGCAAATCAGCTCTTTGCCCCGTAACGGAATCGAATTGGTCACGATCACCTGTTTCAGGCAGGATTGTTGAATCCGGTCCAACGCCGGCCCGGTGAGCACCGCATGGGTACAGGCGGTCCACACTTCCCGAGCCCCGCGATCCATACAGGCCTGCGCCCCCTTCACGATAGTACCGGCCGTGTCGATCATGTCGTCCAATAATAGCGCGCTCTTGCCTGCGACGTCGCCGATAATGTTCATGATCTGCGTCTGATTCGGTCCTTCACGTCGCTTGTCGATAATCGCCAGGTTCGCTTCGAGCCGCTTCGCAAACGCGCGAGCCCGCTCGACTCCACCAGCGTCAGGCGAGACGACCACCAGGTCGCTCACCTTCTTTTTTGTAATGTAATCCAGCAAGACGGGCAATGCGTAGAGATGGTCCACCGGCAGATTGAAGAACCCCTGGATCTGCCCCGCATGGAGGTCCATCGTCAATACCCGATCGGTACCGGCGGTGCTGATGAGGTCGGCCACGAGCTTCGCTGAAATCGGCACACGCGGCTGATCCTTACGATCCTGACGAGCATAACCGAAATACGGGATGACCGCGGTAATGCGTTTTGCGGAAGATCGTTTGAGCGCATCGATAATGATCAACAACTCCATAAGAGAGTCGTTGACCGGCTGGCAACTCGACTGCACGACAAACACATCGCCGCCACGAACGTTTTCCTCAATCTTGACGCGAATTTCGCCGTCACTGAATGAGCCAACCGTGGCCTCACCAAGCTTGGTCCCCAGGTAGGCACATATTTCATGGGCTAGGGCTGGATTCGCGTTGCCAGAGAATATCTGTAACTCTCCGCTCATCGATTCCTCAGAGGGTCTCTGGATGAAACTGGGTCACGTTCTGATTTCGTATAGGGTTCGTCTCGACGGCGGGCGTCGGTGGGCAAAGTCACAACCCGCCTACCGCTATTCGCTGCGCGCTGTTGAGGGAGCCAGCTAAGGGGTGAGACTGTAACGGAACTTACGAGGAGTTGTCAACCGAGCCACGCTTCTTTGTGATCATTCATACCGCCAGCTAAGGGGACCAGAACAGGTGGGAGCGGTAAACACCTTCATCATGTTCTCACTCATGAAGTGGGTCTGTGCCGAGCGCGCGCGCGCCTCGTTCGCGAACAGCCCAAACACCGTCGCCCCACTTCCAGACAGCAATGCGATTTCAGCTCCGTGAGCCTGCAAGCTTCGTTTAATCTCCCGAAGCTTCCCATGTGCGGCGAAGACCGGCGCCTCGAAATCGTTCTCTGCTGTGGCAATCAATTGGTCCCAGCTCACCCGCGATTGCCGGTCGAGTTCCCGCTGGGCCAGCGACAACGGCGTGACAACGATTCTGGTGGCTGCCAATTCTTGATAGGCCCATTTGGTATTGACCCCAAACCCCGGATTGACGAGCACGACCCAGCGCGCCCCTTCAACGACGACTGGCCGAACCATTTCCCCACGACCCGCCACAAACGCCGAGGGTGCAAAGAGAAAGAAGGGCACATCGCTACCTAACGATTGCCCAGCATCGGCCATTTGCGCCGGAGACCACTTCAACTGTAATAAATGGTTCAATCCTATGATGGTAGCTGCGGCATCGCTACTTCCTCCACCGAGTCCGGCCCCCATAGGAATGCACTTTCGCAGCTCAATATCGAGCCCGATCGATTGCTTGGCTCGCGCCATCACTTCGGCGGCTGCGCGATAGACGAGGTTACTCTGGTCTGCCGCCAACTGCGTCGCATCGCACCTCAGATGAATACCCTGTCGATCGGTGCGCAACCTGATCTGCACCTCATCTTCGAGAGCAACCGTCTGCATGATCGACCAGAGATTATGAAACCCGTCTGGGCGGCGCTCGAGGATACGCAGAATCAGGTTGATTTTGGCGGGAGCGAAGACGGTGATCTCGGAGGGACTCGGCTGCGGATTAATCACGGCCTCCCTTGATGGCATACTTCTCTAGTCGATAACGAAAGGATCGCGTGTTGAGCTTGAGAAGCCTGGCGGCCTTTTTCTTCACCCACATGGTCCGTTCAAGGGCCTTCAAGAGTAAATCTTTTTCAATACCGTCGATCAGCGCTTCCAAATCCAACCCGTCTTCGGGCAAATCGGTGGGCACGCCCTGCTGCTGAGGGGTCACGACTCGATGAAGCCAGCCACGAATATCCTCATCCGAAATAGGCGTACCGACAGAAAACGTCACCACGCGCTCGATCAAGTTCTCAAGCTCGCGTACATTGCCACGCCACTCATGGCCCAGCAACACATGCATCGCCTCTGGTGTCAATACGGGAACGGGCTTGCCGCTTTCCTGTGAAAACTTTTCGAGAAAATGTTTGACGAGAAGCGGGATGTCTCCCGTTCGAAGCCGCAACGGTGGGAGCCGAATCGGAATTACGTCCAAGCGATAGTACAAATCTTCTCGAAATGAGCCGTCGGCCACAGCTTTTTCAAGGTCCTTATTGGTCGCAGCCACAATGCGCACATCGACCTTGACATCCTGGGTACCGCCCACACGACGGAACTCTCGCTCCTGAATGACGCGCAACAGCTTGACTTGAATCGTTGGGGCCGTATCGCCGATCTCATCCAAAAAGATCGTACCTCCGTTGGCGACTTCAAACAAACCCGCCTTATTGGCCATCGCGCCGGTAAAGGATCCCTTCATGTGCCCGAAGAGTTCGCTTTCGAGCAACGTCTCCGGCACCGCGCTGCAATTCACCGCCACAAACGGCATCGTACTCCGGGCACTATTATAGTGAATCGCGCGCGCCACCAACTCTTTTCCCGTTCCGCTCTCCCCACAAATCAGCACATTGCTCTTGGCATCCGCGACTTTGCGCACCACGTCGAACACCCTCTGCATGCCCTCGCTTTGGCCGACGATCTGCGCAAACGACGACTGGCTCGCCATTTCGCGCTTTAAGAGAATATTTTCCGTCGAGAGACGCCGTTTCTCCAAGGCGTTGCGAATGATCAACTGCACTTCATCGACCTGGAACGGTTTGGTCAGATAGTCGTACGCGCCCTTTTTCATCGCATCGACCGCCGAGTCCGCGGTCGCGAACGCTGTAATGACGAGGACTACAGTTTCAGGAGAAGAAGACTTCACCGCCTTTAGGACCGCCATGCCATCGGCTTTCGGCATGCGGAGGTCGGTGATGACGAGATCGAATATTTCCCTGCTGATATGACCGATGGCTTCTTCACCATCCGATGCTTCGGTCACGGCGTAGCCCGAGCGTTTGAGCATGATGCTCAAGACTTCTCGCAGCCCCCTCTCGTCATCGACAACTAGGATCTTTTCCACGGCGTCCGTCCCTCATGCCACAACCGCACTCCGGCATCCCCTGAACGCGGCATACACACGACAAACCGAGAGCCTTGACGCTCCTGACTTTCGACCTTGATCCACCCCCCATGCAGATCGACGATACGATGCACAGCTGCGAGACCCAGTCCGGACCCTTCTTTCTTCGTCGTGAAAAATGGAAGAAATATCTTGTCGAAGTTCTGTTTCGGAATACCTTCCCCAGTGTCTTGAAACGCAATTTCGATGACGTCGCCCTTGCGGCCGCCGGCATCGACGTGGCGGCAGTTCGTTGAGATCGTCAACTGGCCTCCCTCCGGCATTGCGTCAAACGCATTTGTCGCCATATTCCAGAAGACCTGCCGGAACTGATCTTGATCAACTAGGGCCGTAAGCGCCCCGGTTGCCAGGGACGTGACAATTTTGATCTTCGTACGTGTTCGCGCTTCATGTTGAACGAGATCGAGCGTCTCGGCAAGTACTTTATTGAGATTATGCTCTGCGAGATTCAGCGCCGGCGGACGTGCATACTGAAGGAATTCGGTAATGATATTGTCGAGCCTGGTGGCCTCTCGAATCGCAATGTCCATCAACCGGCGATCGGTTTCGTCCTCCATGGCATCTTTTCGAAGCATTTGCATCGCGCCGGCCAACGCGCCAAGTGGGTTCCGAATCTCATGGGCCATCCCAGCAGACATCTCACCCAAACTCGCCAGCCAATCCTTGCGCCGCATCTCCTCTTCGAGATCCCGAATTTGTGTCAGATCTTTGAACACACCAACCAAGCCTGTCTGTTTCCCCTGCTCGTGCAATGGGGAAAGGGTCATACCGAGGATCAGGCGATTGCCGTCAGCACGCTTACATTCCACTTCAAATCGCTGCGTCGTCGACACAACACCACTAAGTTGCTCCTCTGATTCCTGGTTAGGGTGCCAGTTGAAAACCTCACGCCATGGACGTCCGGCCACGTGAGCAATCGTATATCCGGTTGCTTCCTGTGCTGCTGGGTTGAATGAGGTGATGCACCCCAAGGCATCTGTCGTAAACACTCCGCTACTAATGCTGTGGACGATATTCTCGTGGAAGGCTTGGAGGCGAGTCAGTCCCTGCTCCTTCTCGCGCAACGACTGATCAGCCTGCTGAAGCTGTTCAGCTAAGGTTCCGCCCAGAATCCCAACGACAAGAAGGGCCAGGGCATAGACGCCGAACGTTTGAAATGTTTCAGGCACGGTCAGCCGACTCGGCGACAGCCACCCCCACCCCTCAATCAGGCCATGTAATTGAACGTTCGTTAAGAGCCCGAACAGAATAATGGAGAAACAAGCGGTAAGAAGCCCCACTCGCCGGCGGGGAATAAGACTGGCCACCGCCACCGTCATGACATACAGTACCGCGAAGGGACTTTCGATCCCTCCTGTCCTGGCAACCAGCACCGTTTCAAGAAGAAAATCGATCCCTACCTGCATCCAAAAAAATATCGTGAGCGCCATCGGTGAGGCAAACACACGGAGTAGGAGGACCGAAGGGATCGTCAGGATATAGGTGACAATAATCAGAGCGTAAAACGTTTCGACCCATCCACCCTTCGCAGCTTGAAATGTGAGAGACAAACCGAGTATCAGGGTCACGAGGGCCATCCGAAGCCCCATGATCCAATACAGTCTTGATCGCATATCATTCATGATCGGAAACCCACTGGGCGAGAAGAGAATCGGCTGGGCATGAAGAGAGATGTTCCTTGCTCATTCTCCTCGAATCTGGGGCCTGAAACCGCGCTATTGAACACCTGACGAAGCGCCAAGTGGTTTGGCCAGAAAGGGGACTTAGAGCTTTTAGGCTGGGAACTAGGCCCAGCTCCGTGAGAGGGGCCTGAACACCGTCCTCTATCCGATCGCGGACGCCATTTTGAAGATCGGGAGGTACATCGCAATCACGATAAACCCAATCACAACCCCCAAGAATACCATCATCATGGGTTCAAGTAGTGACGTCAACGAGGCAACTGCCTGATCAACTTCGTCTTCGTAAAAATCTGCAATTTTCCCTAACATCGCGTCCAGCGCGCCGGTTGACTCACCGACGGCGATCATATGCGTCACCATCTTGGGAAAGACCCCGCTTGCTGCCAAGGGGTCGGCGATCGTCTTTCCGCCAGCGATACTGAGACGAGCGTTGAGCAACGTTTCTTCAATAACCTTATTACCCGAGGTCTTTGCACAGATGGACATTCCATCGAGCAATGGAACCCCGCTCGAGAGCAACGTCCCGAGTGTACGCGTAAACTTGGCAACCGAGGCTTTTCTGATTAAGTCTCCGACCACTGGTAACTTGAGAAGCAACTTATCGATAGCCATCCGCCCTTGAACGGTCGCGTAATATTTTTTAATGCCAAAAATGGTCCCCACAATCACCCCAAGAATGACATACCAGTACGCGATAAAAAAGTTACTGGCATCGATAACCAATTGCGTAGGACCGGGCAACGCCACTTTCCCGCCCGACAGTTCAAGAAACATCTTTGCAAAGATTGGAATGACAAACAGCATGAGAATAGCGATAACAATAACGGCAACTCCCATGATCGTGGCAGGATAGACCATGGCAGACTTGATCTGCCCTTTGAGCTTCATCGCTTTTTCGATGTATTTTGCAAGACGCACCAAGATCGTATCGAGCAGGCCACCCACCTCACCCGCATGCACCAAGTTGACGTAAAGATCGTCGAATATTTTCGGATGGCGCCGCAAGGCATCCGAGAAGGTCGAACCTGCCTCAACTTGAGTTTTCACTTCCCCGATGGTCTCCCGCAGCACCTTATTCTCAGACTGGGTTGAGAGGATTTCGAGACACTGCACCAAGGGCAAACCCGCATTAATCATCGTGCCGAATTGTCGCGTAAACACAACCATGTCTTTGTCGGTAAGACCAGACCCCAAACTTATTTTGAATCCGCCCGCGCCACTTTTCTTTTCTTCAAGACTCGTAACAACGACGCTTTGCTTGCGGAGTTGATCCACCGCCTCATCTCGGGTTTTCGCGCTCAGCTCGCCCTTCTTGACGGCACCTGCTCTGGTTCGCCCGACATACGCAAAGGTAGCCATACGCAACACTCACCCTTCGATGTGGCCATTACCCTGGCCGGTTATAACTGCGGGGAATACCTACCAGGCGAGTCTACTGGCCACCCCAAAACCTGTCAAACAAATGCAGAATCTCTGCGTAGGAGACGAGGCATACAGGCTCAAGCAATTCAGAGCCTTAGCTGCTGATCGCATTCGTGTGCCGGAAACCTCGGTAGAGATAGTGCAACCCGGACAGTAGCGTGAAAGAGACCATACCGAACAAAAGAGGCAGGATGAGGGCAAGATCGATGTGACGGGAACTGAGGAATATGACCATGACGACATAGGCCAGCTGGAGAAACGTGGTGCCCTTGCCCAGGAAGGTGGGGGTAAGATCCACACGAGATTCTGTGAAATGCGCCACCGCCGTTCCCAGCAGCAGTATCACGTCCCGGCTGACCACGAGGATGGTGACCCACAATGGAATCAAATGAATCATCGAAAGTGTGATGAACCCGGAGGTGAGAAGCAGCTTATCGGCCAGCGGGTCCAGCACAGCCCCAAGCCGAGTATGCTGATTCTTCATTCGGGCGATTGCCCCATCCAGCGCGTCAGTAATTCCCGCCACAAGAAGCACAATGAGCGCTTGATCGAATCTGCCATAGATAAGCAACCCGATGTAGCAGGGAATCAGGAGAATACGGAGGATGGTCAAGCTGTTGGGGATATTCATATCTTCCGTAACACAGCGGCCTACGGCAGCGGGGGGAGATGATAGGAGGGCGCTACACAGTTGTCAACGGCTTGCAGTCAGCGCGACCTCACCCTATAATCGCAGTATTGAATAGTCTGATTTGAACCTCATGGAGGGTGTGATGAGTTCGCTTCCGCTGCTTTTCAAAAAAGAAGGACTGGTTGAAAAGCACCAGGTTGAAGGAGTCGATCCGAGCGATCGGTACTTCAATCGCATCATCCTCGTCAATCGAACCGCCTCTGGCTACGCAGCCAAGGTCATGTATGAAGCCCTGACGGTCGAAGGGCACTCGCATCCGACCATAGCTTCCGCGGTACAAGAACTCATCGAAGCGATGCAAAAGTTCGGCTTCAGCAGAATAAGAACCCGCGCCAACTTCAAAGGCACGAAGTATCTCGCCGAAAAAGAAACTTGGGTCGATTACCAGGACCTGGCATAGCCCTGCCTCTTACGCAGACACAAACTCCCGGTAGACCAGGTCATGAATATAGGGGCGGAAGGCCTTAATCTTCTCGTTCTTTCGGCTCGGATGTACCCGGTTGGATAAAAGCACCACCTCCAATTCGCTCAGCGGATCAATCCACACCGACGTACCTGTATAACCGAGATGCCCGAACGACCGCTCGGAAAAACTAGACCCCGATGAGGATGGCGCAGACGGAGTATCCCATCCCAAGGCCCAACTCAGTCGAGCGACAGATTCTTGACGGGTCGTAAACTGCCTGACAAGTTCCCCATCTAAAATCGACTCTCTTCCATGGTAGCCACAGAGCCAGGCTCCGGAAACCGCCAGCACCGATTCGGCGGTCCCGAATAACCCTGCATGGCCCGCGGCCCCGCCCATCGCTGCGGCATTCTCGTCGTGCACCTCCCCACATAACAGCCGATTGCGCCACTCGTCCTGTTCGGTTGGGGCTATGAGTGACGCATCTATCGTAGAGCGTATTACACCTAATTGCGTTCGCCATACCGTAGGGCAAAAAACCATGGGGTCAGCCCGTAGTGGCCTGACAATCGCCTCTTCGCACCAACAATCCATCGGCATTCCACTGAGACGCTCAACAAGGAACCCCAGCAACATGAATCCAAGGTCGCTATAGATGCTTCGCTCGCCCCGCACATACATCAACGGTTCATCACGAATCATCTTCAGTACCTGTTGCTTAACACGCTGATTCCCGCCAGAGAGTTCAGGAACAACACCTCCGACATCAAGACGCTCATAGAAAGGTCGCCAGCCGGGCAAGCCCGAGCGATGGGCCAAGAGGTCTCTCACCGTTGCCTGACCGATCGGCGTCCCTTCAAGTTCGGGTAATACCTCTTGCACCGGATCCTCAAGAGCTACCTTGTCGCGTTGAATCAGGAGCAAGACGGATGTGCCCGTCGCCAATGGCTTTGTGAGAGAAGCCAGGTCGTAAATAGTGGTGGGCTGTACAGGAAGGCCGGGAGGCTCTGTCGACAATCGCCCGGCTACAACCACACATTGCAGTTCTCCACGCAGGCGAACCGCCAACTGGGCGCCGGGAAAGACACCCTCGTCGACGGCCAATTGCAGTGCCGCCTGAATGACGTGATGGATAGCCATAGGCGACATCTCTGTCATGAGTGGGGGAATCTGCTGGTGGGCGGCGTGAAGCAAACCAAGAACCGCATCAGTAAGCGAGGACCAACCAGGTCCGACATGTCACAACGCCGGGCTCGATTCTCCTTCGAGTTTCTCCTCCGATGCGGTCGCAGCGTCATGGAACGCTTCCTGTTCTTCCACTTCCAACATACGCTCGAACATCCGCAATGACGCGCGCAACCGTTCAACCATGAGCAGTCGCTGTTTCTGGATCGCCGAGAGGTCGCGCTGCGTATCGGTCAGCTCGACTCTGGCCTGACGGATCAACTCGCCGGCCTTCAGTTCAGCCTCCTTCAAGACAAGATCCGCCTCCCGTTGAGCATTCCGTTTCACATCCTCTGCCAGCGATTGAGCAGACAGAAGCGTACTCGACAATGTCGCTTCCGTCCGCTTCAGCTCGGCAAGCTGTTGTTCCAGAAATATGATCTTGTCTTGCTGAACCGCATGGTCTCGATTCAACGACTCGACCGTCTGTGCCAGTTCTTCAAGGAAGCGATTGACCTCTTCCTTGTCGTATCCTCGAAAATTGACCTTGAACACCATCTGCTGGATATCGAGCGGCGTAATTCTCATGGCATCCCCCATGGTCATCTCAGTTTATCCTCATGGCCAATTCCTTGAGTGAATCCACAACCGCGATTTGCAGGAAGGTAATGATCAGGATCACGACGATCGGCGCCAAATCCATTCCCATCCGCACCCCGACCCACCGTCGAATCGGCGCCAAAACTGGTTCGGTCGCACGATTGAGAAATTGGACGATGGGGTTCCATGGATCCGGGTTGACCCATGAGATCAAAGCACGAGCGATGACCACCCACATATAGAGCCATAACACATAGTCAACGATGGTCGCCACTGCCGTCAGAGCATTGCCAGCAACAAACATCAGCCCCCCAACTCCTTCGATCGTGTGGTAGCTGCTTCGACCGCTGCCATGAGCGTAGCACGGAATCCCCCCTGTTCGAGCTGATGAAGCCCGGCGATCGTCGTGCCTCCGGGAGACGCCACCCGATCTTTCAATTGAGCGGGGTGCACTCCTGATTCCAGCACCAAACGAGCCGCTCCGAGCACCGTCTGGGCGGCAAGAAGTTCGGCGGTCTGCCGCGGCAGGCCCATCATCACCCCCCCATCCGCCAGCGCTTCAATGGCCTGAAATACATAGGCCGGCCCACTGCCACTCAGTCCAGTCACTGCATCCATCAATCGTTCCTCAACCAGCACCACTCGACCGACGACTTCGAATACCGTTCGAGCCAGGCGGCTGTCATCTTCGGACACCGCACTGCCCAAGGCCAGAGCGGTCATACCCTCTCGAACCAATGCCGGAACATTCGGCATCGCACGAACGACCCGCGGCGTCCCGGTAATCTGCTCCGCGATTGTCCGAATTTGCACCCCCGCGGCAATAGAAATCACCAGGGCATGGGCCAGGGTCGGGCCAAGCTCACTCAGCACAACGGGAAGCGTCTGAGGCTTCACCGCCAAGACGACCATATCAGCCCAAGCAACCGCTTCACGGTTGGCAGAACCAATCAGAATGCCGAACTGACCTTTTAAGCGATCACGGCGATCAGAAACGGGGTCTGTCGCCCATATCGACTCAGCAGAACAGACCTGCCCTGAGAGGAGACCACCGATCATGGCTCCGGCCATCTGGCCACCGCCGATGAACGCAATCTTGCTCGTGATCGTTGGATTAGGCACGCCGCACTTCTCTACCGGATCTCGTCGCAAACGAACCGAATGTTCTCACCGATTGAACCTCCAGCCCGCAAACTCATCTCATCTGATCAGCCACAGCTGCAGCGCCGTCTCTCGAAAGCGTGGAGAGTATTGTACCGAAACCGCCGGACAAATGTCAGCGCGCAGACCCAGACCTACTCCTATCGGTGAGCGAGCAGGGTGATCCCGCTGACCATCGTCCCATTCACCCGGCCTTCCCGCCGGTAGGAGTAAAAGAGTTGATCATGACAGATCGTACATAAATTGACAGCGGAAACAGAGGGTGCGGACACACCCTCTCCTTCCACTTGCCGACGGATCAAGGCCTTGAGGTCAAGCCGAGCCTTATGCCCTCGATAATCATGTACAACCGACTCCCAATCGGGCAATCCCACGCGAAGATGGTCGAGAACGGGATCGTCTACTTCATAGCAACAGGGACCGGCCGAGGGTCCAATACTGACTCGCAGATCCGACTGCATCGATCCAAATCTGGTTGCCATCAGCGTGAGGGTCTTCGAAATAATCCCGGCAACAGCGCCTCGCCAACCGGCATGAATCGCCGCCACAACACACCGACGTGGGTCGTGCACAAGCACCGGAACACAATCCGCCGTGCGCACCGCCACCGCCACGCCAGGTTGATCGGTCACCAGCGCGTCCCACCCGCCGAGGAATTGATCTGATTTGGTGAGGGGGCGATCCAGCACCAAGGCATCGGTCCCATGCACTTG
Source organism: Nitrospiraceae bacterium (assembly GCA_039920585.1). Taxonomy (GTDB): domain Bacteria; phylum Nitrospirota; class Nitrospiria; order Nitrospirales; family Nitrospiraceae; genus Palsa-1315. The sequence goes on from JBDSDL010000261.1 coordinate 13,391, forward strand.
CTTGACGGAAAGCAGCCAACCGTACCCCTGCGCCCCCGATTGACGAGCAGGCACTCCTACATCGAGCGCCAGCGAGTCTGCGTGACTGCGCGTCCCGAAGAAATGTCGAACGCCGTCGCGCGCGGACGCGAAGGCAGGAACCGTGATGACCCCTGCACTCATAGCCATACTCCGCTGTGACACCTCCCCCCTACAGACTCGTCGGCTCAGTCGACCTGCTTGCGCAGGAAGGTGGGTACATCCCACTCATCATCGGTGACCGCCGCAGTTCGCTCCATCGACTCTCTTCCATCTCCCATCCGCCGCAAGAAAGTCGGGCGGTCGAGATCTTTGAAGGGCCGGTCCGCATACGATCGCTCTCCCATCGTCTGGCCGGCTCCAGCCATCGCTTGTTGCCCGGTTCGGGAAGCCCGAGCCGCAGCCACGGGAACCGGAGCGGACTGCTCATCTCGTTCAAATCCAGTGGCAATCACCGTCACGACCAAGTCGTCGCCCATATCGGGGTTGATCACCTGTCCGACAATGATATTGGCTTCAGGATCAGCAGTCTGCTGGATGATCGTGGCCGCTTCCTCGATTTCGTGCAGCGACATGTTGGGCCCGCCGGTGATATTCAACAACACACCGCGCGCGCCTTCGACACTGCCCTCCTCCAACAACGGACTGCAAATCGCCTTTTGCGCCGCTTCGATCGCCCGATTCGTCCCGCGCGCCACACCCATCCCCATGACAGCGCGACCCGTATGCGACATCACGGTACGAACATCGGCAAAATCCACGTTCACATGACCGGTGGTCGTGATCACATCCGCAATCCCTTGAATGGCCTGTCGAAGCACGTCATCGGCCACCTTAAAGGCTTCGAGCAGCGGCGTTGCTTTGTCGACGATGCCGAGCAGTCGCTGATTCGGAATCACGAGCAAGGTATCCACATGACGGCGGAGATCGCGAATCCCTTCATCCGCATGAACCATCCGGCGATGACCTTCGTATGAAAACGGCTTCGTCACAACCCCGACCGTCAAGATACCGAGTTCGCGCGCGATGCTCGCCACGATCGGCGCGGCGCCAGTCCCGGTTCCGCCGCCCATACCCGCAGTCACGAACACCATGTCGGCGCCCTCAAGACACTCCCGAATCTGATCTTTGCTTTCTAACGCCGAGTCTTTCCCGACTTCCGGTTTCGCCCCGGCGCCGAGTCCCCTGGTCCGCTCAGGACCCAATTGAACCTTATACGACGCCCGCGACCGATCCAACGCCTGCAGATCGGTATTGGCCGCGATGAAATCGACCCGCGCCAATCCAGACGTGATCATGGTGTTCAGAGCATTGCACCCGGCGCCACCGACACCGATCACTTTAATCCGAACGGGGGACACGACATCCTCTTCAAACGAAAACATCAGGACACCTCCCTTGATAAAATTCGCGTAGCGGAGATCCGCCTCGCGCAACGGTTAAAAGAACTCGAACATCCAGGACTTCATGCGATCGACTACCTTATGCAACGGCCGTCCGCTGCGCAGACCAGCCGTGGCCATTTCATCAAGATGGTGCCGGGCATGGAGCAGCAGGCCGACACCCGTGGCATGCATGGGATTACTGACGATGTCACGAAGCCCTCCGATTCCTCCTGGCGCGCCGCGGCGAGCCGGAAGATTCAACACCTGCTCTGCCGCATCGGGCATCCCTTCCAACAACGACGTTCCACCTGTAATGACCACCCCTGCCCCCAACATGCCCTCGTAACCGGCACGCGCAATTTCCCGACGAACCAGCTCGAATATTTCTTCGACCCGCGGCTCAAGAATCTCGGCAATGTCACGGCGCGAGAATGTCCGTGCGGGACGGTCCCCGACCGACGGAACCTCCACCGTTTCATGGCCTTGCACTAATCCTGTTCGAGCGATCCCACGATGCAGTTTGATCTTCTCGGCTTCGGTCTGAGATGTCAGCAATCCGATGGCAAGATCCTTCGTCAAGTTCTGCCAACCGATCGGTAAAACCGCAGAATGCCTGATGCTCCCATCGAGAAAGATCGCGAGATCGGTTGTCCCACCACCAAGATCGACCATGACGACCCCCAGATCGCGCTCCTCCAGGCTGAGAACTGCCTCACTGGAAGCCAAGGGCTGCAGCACCATATCCACGACATCAAGCCCCGCGCGATTCACACACTTGATGATGTTCTGCGCTGAAGTCACCGCGCCGGTAATCACATGCACGTTGACTTCGAGACGGTTCCCCGACAAACCCAACGGCTCCCGAACCCCCTCTTGCCCATCCACCATGAATTCACGAGGCAGTACATGAAGAATTCGCCGTTCATGGGGTATGACCGCCAGAGTCCGCGCGCTTTCGATCGCACGCTGGATGTCTTCCCGCGTAACCTCTGCCTTTTTGAGCGCCACGACCCCCTTGCAGTTCTCCGCAGAGATGTGGCTGCCGGCGATACCGGTATAGACAGAATTAATCTGGACCGCCGCCATCAGCTCGGCTTCCTCAACCGCCTTCTTGATCGATTCCACAGTACTCTCGATATCGACCACGACGCCTTTGCGAAGCCCTCGCGATGGGCTGGATCCGACCCCGATGATGTTGAGCACCCCCTCATCGGTGACTTCCGACACGATGGCGCAGATCTTCGTGGTTCCGATGTCCAACCCCACAAGAATCTGATCACGCTTTGGCATAGCCCTCACGCTTTTCCTCGTACAATGACACGGTTGTCGTAACGCAGATCGATCTCACTCACCGTGCGCTTCCGATCATCGAGTGGGGCAACTTTGAATGACGGATTCACTTTCCGAAACCGCTCCCATTGGTCAACCAGGGAATCGTCGCCAAACTGGAATCGCACCCCATTGGCTAACGCCACCACATTCGAGAACTTCGTGAGATCGACTTCAACCCGCCCATCAAACGTATTGGCAATGAGCTTGGCCAGCACGATACCGGACTGAACCGCGTTGCGGGCGCCTGCCTCGCCCTGCTGAAGGGACTGCGCATCCAGACCGATCAACAAGGGCAGCATCTGATCATCCTGCCTGCCCAGCTGGGCAAGGAGGTATCCACTCTCATCGCTCAACCAGTGGTCAGCGCCAGTCCGAACAATGGCGGCCGGTGTACGCTCCAATATGGTGACGTGCAGCAGATGCGGCGGCCGGCGCTCGACCGTCGCCTCCTTGACCCAGGCATGCGCCCGCACTCGCTCGGCAAGAAATGCTGTGCTGACTTGATGCAGCCCCATGCCGGGCTTCAAGACGAGCCGCTCCAACACCTCCGGCTTCGTCACATGATGAATGCCCTCAATCTCTACCTCGCGGATTTCCAACCAGCCCTGAAGAACCGGTCCCATCTCTCGCGTGACCATGGTCAGCCCCCAAGCCAACACCGCAAGACCGACAATCCATTGCCCCACGCGCAACGCACGCCGACCTCGTGAGAGGAGTCTTTCCCGGCGCACCTGTTGGCGCTGATCCGAGATCTGATCGGCACGGACTCCCTTCCATTGGTTCACACGGGGACCAACATCACGAACTGTTCGCTTCCGCACAAGTACCTTCATGACATGCTCCCTTCCTCTGACGGACGGGCAAAGCAGACTGCGCGAACGAGTGCGGACTCGAGAATCCGTTCGGTCAACTCGTCATAATCGATCTCGGCCTGTGCCGCAGCCATCGGAAGCAAACTCGTTTCAGTCATGCCCGGCGCCGTATTGATCTCCAGCACAACAGCACGGCCACGCGGGGTAATACGGAAATCGACCCGGGCGGCACCTTCACAACCCAACATTTCATAGGTGCGTAGCGCCAATGCGCGAATCTGCCGGGTCATCGATGCGGTCAAAGGCGCAGGACAGAGATATTGCGTGGTCTTCTTTTCATATTTCGCTGCAAAATCGTAAAAGCCTCCCGGCGCCACAATTTCCACGGCAGGAAGCACCAAGGGAGAGGAGTGACGCCGCCCAATGATCGACACCGTGACCTCATGCCCCGGAATGTAGGCCTCGACCATCGCATCTGTATCGTAGCGATGGGCCAATGCCAGAGCGTCACGCCACTGCGATGGCTTCCGCACGATGGTGACGCCGACCGTGGACCCTTGCGACGCCGGTTTCACCACGACGGGCCAGCGTAATTTTGCCGTCCGTAACAGGGTGACGCTGGAGCCCTTCTCCCCACGCTTAACAACCGTGCCGGCCGGCACAGGAATACGCGCTGAGTCCAAGAGCGCTTTCGTCGTCACTTTATGCATGCCGATCGCACTGGCCTGGATACCGGATCCGGTATAGGGAATTCCCAAAGTTTCCAGGAATCCTTGCATCGCCCCATCCTCCCCACCCGATCCATGCAAAGCCAGAAATGCGAGGGCAATCTTCTGATCGCGCAAATCTTGGAAAAGCGTCGATCCAACATCGATGGCCACCGCGTCGTAACCACGACGGACCAACGACTGATGCACCGCGGTGCCCGTCCGGAGCGACACCTCGCGCTCAGCCGATTGCCCGCCCATTAGTACTCCGATGCGGGCACGAGTTAGAAGGGGTCGCTCTGTCCGACGGGGATCGCTCATACCGCTACGTCTTTCCTACGATTTTGAGTTCAAGACCTAACCGCACACCGGCCCGACGGCAAATCACACTGCGGACCTTCCCAATCAGCGCAATCACGTCCGCCGCGCGCGCCTGACCCCGATTGACCATGAAGTTGGCATGTTTCATCGAGACTTCCGCATCGCCGACGCGGACACCCTTTAGGCCAAACGCCTCAATCAGTCGGCCGGCGGAATCGTTCGGAGGGTTCTTGAACACACACCCGGCGCTCGGCATCGCGAGCGGCTGTGTGTCCCGTCGATAGTGAAGGTAGTCTTTGACTACTTTCTCGATCTCCGATCGGACCCCTTGCTTCAATTGAAGCCACACTCCCACGACGATGCCGCGCGGCAGCACGGCCCGCCGATACTCGAACTTCACCTGAGCTGCCTCCATCTCCACGACCTGGCCTTTCATATTCACCATGCGAAGGGCCTTGACCGAATCTTTCATTTCTCCGAGCTTTGTCCCGGCATTCATCACGACACAGCCGGCCAGAGTCCCGGGAATTCCCGCCGCCCATTCCATTCCCGCAAGGGAGTGGCGGATGGCATACCCAATCAACGTCGGCATTCCGACGCCCCCTTCAGCATAGAGGACAGACCCCGGTTCTTCCTTGATCCCCCGCAACCGCGCCAGGCTGACCACGATGCCGCGGATGCCTCCGTCCCGGACCAATACATTTGTCCCACCCACGACAAACAGCGGAACTTTGCGAGCGTGCGCCTGCTGCACCACCAGACAGACATCTGCAATATCAGCCGGCTCCACTACGACATCCGCCGGCCCGCCGATCTTGAACGAGGTGTATTCTCGCAACGGAGCCTGGAAGGACACAGATCCCCGGACACCTGCCACGGCAACCCGCACGTCTGCTTGCGTGAATCGCACATGTACTTTCGCTGCTCTCGTGACACGCTGACCATCTCGCTTCATGGCATCATGCGGTGGGGTTCAATCGTGCTAACAACCCAAGTCCCGTCTTCCAAATATCCCCTGCCCCTAATGTCATGACGAGATCTCCTGCTTTCAGATGGGGCAGCACCTGATCTACCAACTGCTCTTTGTGTTCCACAAACGTGACGGACGGATGACCGGCCGCACGCACAATGTCAGCCAACTTGGCTCCGGACACCCCGGGAATCGGCTGCTCCCCCGCCGCGTAGATCTCCGCCAAGAACAAGACGTCTGATTGGTCGAACGCCTTCGAAAAATCCTCCAGCAAATCTCTCGTCCTGGTATAGCGATGCGGCTGAAACAGCACCACCAACCGCCGGTCTCCCCAGCCTTGCTTTGCTGCGGCCAGAGTGGCCTTGATCTCAGTCGGATGATGCCCGTAATCGTCCACAACCATGATCCCGTTGGCCTCGCCTCGAAGATGAAAGCGGCGCTCGACCCCGGCATAGGCCGCCAGCGCTTTTCTGATGAGATCCACCGGCACATCCAATTCAACCCCGATCGCAATTGCCACGAGCGCGTTGGAGACATTGTGCCGGCCGGGTACCGCCAGACGAAACGGGCCCAAATTGCGCCCACGGAACTGCGCCCGAAACTCGGCGCCCCATTGGTTCAAGCTAATCTCTGTCGCAAAGAAGTCCGGCGTGACTCCCTCACGCTCACAGAGCCCATAGGTCTGATAGCGCTTCACGATGTTTGGAAAAAGCGCCCGGAGACGATCGTCGTCGGCACACAACACGGCCAACCCATAAAACGGCACCTTATTGATGAACTCGAGAAAAGACTCGTTGATGCGCTCCATGCTGCCGTAGTGATCGAGATGTTCCCGATCGAGATTCGTCACCGCGGCAATGGTCGGAGACAGGCGGAGAAACGACCCGTCGCTCTCATCGGCTTCCGCCACGAGGAAATCGCCTCGACCAAGGCGGGCATGACTCCCCAGCGCATTCACTTTCCCCCCGATCACCATCGTCGGATCCAACCCTCCCTGCGCCAGCACGTTGGCCACCATCGATGTGGTTGTGGTTTTTCCGTGCGCACCGGCAATGGCGACCCCGAATTTCAGTCGCATCAGCTCCGCGAGCATCTCGGCTCGAGGAATCACGGGAATCTGCTTCGCCTTAGCTGCCACGACCTCGGGATTCTGTGCCGACACGGCGGAGGAGATGACCACCACTTGGGCCTCTCCCACATTCATTTCTTGATGGCCGACAAAGATACGCCCACCGAGTTCTTCCAATCTCCGCGTCGTGTCGGAGGCCTGCAAGTCCGAGCCCGTCACCTTGTACCCCAGCGTCAGGAGCACCTCGGCGATGCCGCTCATTCCCGATCCTCCGATTCCAACTAGGTGAATCTGTTGTGTCTTGCGAAACATCGGCGCGCGCCTTACTCCACTAACCGGTGGATACGACTGTGACCCCTGTCCACGTTGCCCAACACCATTAGTCTCCTGCCGCTCTAACAGACCGGTTAACATCATGATGCCCCCCTATGAGTGAGTAGCATTCTCTGACGATGGCCTCAGCTGCATCGATTCGCCGCAGCGATAGGCTGGCCTCACCCATCGCCCGCAGTCGCTCAGGATCCCCGAGAATGCCCACCACTGTGTGGACCAACAGGGAGCCGGTGAGCACAGATTGCGAGAGCAACACAGCGGCTCCGGCTGCCTCCATCACCTTGGCATTCCACGTCTGGTGATCGTAGATGGCGGCCGGCAGCGGAATGAGGACGGCCGGCTTTCCACATGCCGTGAGTTCCGCCACCGTCATGGCGCCGGCTCTCGCCACCACGAGATCCGCCTGCCGTAATGCGACAGGCATGTCATAGATAAAGGGCATGACATGTGACCCAAGGCCGGCGCGACGATAGGCCTCGGTTACCCGCGCATGATCGGACTCACCGGTCTGATGGGTCACTGTGACATGTGGCAGCAGCGTCATCAGTTCAGGTAGTCCTTCCATCACCGCTGTGTTCATCGCCTTCGCCCCCTGGCTTCCCCCAAAAATCAGCAGATGTGGCGATCCTGACTTCTCCCGGTTCCGTTCAATACTTTCCAGGAACGCCTTGCGAATCGGAGTCCCCACCACACGCACCTTGGAACGTTCGAACGAGTCGGCTGCCGATTCGAATGCGAGAAAGACGCGCTGAGCGAATGGCCCCACCGCTTTGTTCGCCATGCCGGGATTCGCATTCGGCTCAAGAATCACACGCGCTACCCCGGTCAATGCTGCAGCAAGAATCATCATTGGACTCGTATACCCGCCGACGCCGATCACCAGGTCCGCCCGTCTGGTTCGTAGGACTCTTAGGCACTGCCACAAACTGACCGGTAGCGCACACAGCCCTGTCAGAGCTCCGAGTAAACCCTTGCCCATCACTGGCTTGGCACTGATCAACACCAGATCGAGCCCCTCGTGGGCGAGCACCTTGGACTCAAGTCCACGCGCCGTCCCCACGAAGAGCACCTTGGTCACGGGATCGCGCCGGAGAAACTCTCGCGCCAATGCCACAGCCGGATAGAGATGGCCACCGGTCCCTCCTGCTGCTATGACGATCGTCATCCGTGATCCAACCCATCGCGCCCACCGCGAGACCCGCCGGCATGCCGGTCGCGAGAAATACTGAGCAAGATTCCCACGCCAATCAGACTGACCACCAAGGACGATCCCCCGTAGCTCACGAACGGTAAGGTGAGTCCTTTCGTCGGCAAAAGCCCGGTCACCACCGCGGCATTCACCAATGCCTGGCCGCCGATCAACA